>NZ_JBNHFF010000090.1:0-12179 GCF_059089965.1 Arthrobacter sp. SPT-J7 | reverse complement strand
GCGTATCCAAAGAAGCCCGTGGCAAGCGCCACGGGCTTCTTTGTATGTAAGGTACTTGGGGGACATCTGCGGAATGCGCACCACTGCGCATCCGCCAGGTGGAACGAACCACAGAATTTCGAGGAGATGAACGTCTATGTCTGGTGGCGATATTGCCGGCCTGATCGCTGCCGGAGTGTTTGCGCTCCTGGTGTTGCTGCTCGCCGTGCCCATTTTGAAGCTGGGCAAAGTCCTTGACGAGGTGCGCACCTCCATCAGGTCCCTCAGCGACGGAGCCACGCCGCTGATGGACGAGGTCACGGCCACTGTGTCCACCACCAACCAGCAGCTGAAAAAGGTGGATGGAATTTCCTCGAACGTCTCTGACGCGTCAGCGAACCTGTCGGCACTGTCCTCGCTGGTTGCCGCCACCGTTGGTTCCCCGCTCATCAAAGTGGCAGCGTTCAGCTACGGCGTCCGCACCGCCTTGGCCAACCGCAAAAAACCCGCCGCCGGCCGCCGCAGCCGCTGAACTCCGGAGAACCTGAAATGAAACGACTTGTCTGGATGGGAATCGGCGTGGCGATCGGAGTCATCGCGTTCCGCAAAGTCACCGAAGCGCAGGCCACCATGCAGTCCACGCTTGGGCCCCAGGGCCTCAACCGGGCTGTAGGCCGGCTGGCCGACGGGGTCTATGACTTCGCTGACGCCATCCGGGACGGAATGCGTGAACGGGAAACAGACCTCCGCGCCGCCCTCGGAGTGGAGTCCGGAGAACTGGTCCGCCGCTGACCCGGCAACCGGCCAAGCCGCAGCCCGGCCCCGGGCACGTCAGAACCAACCGGCAGCAACCGTGCCTACGGAACTGCCAAGCGAACGAACTTCCGCGCATGTGCGCGGACCAAGAAGGGTAAGTAAACAGCTCATGAAGTCGCAGGAGATCACTAAGCGCTGGCTGGACTTTTTTGTCAGCAAGGGCCACACCGCGGTTCCCTCCGCATCGCTGGTCTCCAGCGACCCCTCGCTGCTGTTCACAGTTGCCGGCATGGTTCCGTTCATTCCGTACCTCACCGCACGCGAAGAACCGCCCTACTCCCGCGCCACGAGCGTGCAGAAGTGCATCCGCACCGGTGACATTGAGGAAGTCGGCAAGACCGCACGGCACGGCACCTTCTTCCAGATGTGCGGAAACTTTTCCTTTGGCGATTACTTCAAGGAAGACGCCATCAAGTTTGCCTGGGAACTGCTGACCACAAGCGTGGACGACGGTGGCTACGGCCTCGCGCCCGAACTGCTGTGGGTGACGGTGTACGAAGAGGACGACGAAGCCAAGGAACTCTGGCTGAAGAACACCGGCGTTCCGGCCGAGCGCATCCAGAAAATGGGCAAGTCCGACAACTACTGGCACACTGGGCAGCCAGGTCCGGCCGGTCCGTGCTCGGAGATCTACTACGACCGCGGCCCCGCCTACGGCGTTGAGGGCGGCCCGCTGGCTGACGAGACACGGTACATCGAAATCTGGAACCTCGTGTTTATGCAGTACCAGATCGAGAACGTCCGTTCCAAGGAAGACTTTGATGTTGTGGGTGAGCTGCCCAAGCGCAATATCGATACCGGCCTTGGCATGGAGCGCCTGGCCATGATCCTGCAGGGCGTCGAGAACATGTACGAGACTGACCAGGTCCGTCCCGTCATCGACAAGGCCGCCGAGCTCTCGGGCAAGGAATACACGTCAGCCGAAACGCCGGATGATCCGCACCACACGGATGACGTGCGTATGCGGGTCGTGGGCGATCACATCCGCTCGGCACTGATGCTGATCTCCGACGGCGTGACCCCTTCCAACGAGGGCCGCGGCTACGTCCTGCGCCGGCTCATCCGCCGTGCGGTGCGTTCCATGCGCCTCCTGGGCGTGGAGCAGGCCTGCCTGCCGGAGCTGCTGCCGGCCTCGAGGGACGCCATGAAGGGCGTCTACCCGGTGGTGGACACCGATTTTGCCCGCATCAGCCGTATCGCCTACGCCGAAGAAAAGGCGTTCCTGCGCACCATTGCCTCAGGCACCGCCCGCCTTGAGGATGCCGTCAAGGAATCAAAGGCTGCCAACAAGCCTCTTTCCGGCGCCGATGCCTTCGCCCTGCACGACACCTATGGGTTCCCCATCGACCTCACGCTCGAAATGGCCGAGGAGGCCGGTCTCCAGGTGGATGAGGCAGCCTTCCGCAGCCTCATGCAGGAGCAGCGCAAGCGTGCCCAGGCAGACGCGAAGGGCAAGAAGGGCGGCCATGCCGACCTGAGCGCCTTCCAGGAGATTCTCGCCCAGGGCGAGACGGTCTTCACCGGTTACACCGAGCTCGACGGCGAATCACGCGTCCGCGGCATCCTCACCGGAGGACAGCCGGTACAGCAGGCTTCCACGGGTGACGAGATCGAGCTCGTGCTCTCCGAGACCCCGTTCTACGCGGAGGCGGGCGGGCAGGCCGCCGACACCGGCCTGATCACCGGCGACGGGTTCGTTGTCGAGGTCCTCGACGTCCAGCGCCCCCTCAAGGGCCTCAGCGTCCACAAGGCGATTGTCCGCGAAGGCGAAATCGGCGCAGACTCGCTGGTGCGTGCCGCCGTCGACCGTGAACGCCGCCACGCCGCCGAGCAGGCGCACACGGGCACGCACATCGTGCACGCGGCACTGCACCAGATCCTTGGGCCGGAAGCCACCCAGCGCGGATCGTACAACAAGGCCGGCTACCTGCGCTTCGACTTCGCCTGGGGCGAGGGCCTGAGCACCGCCACGCGTTCTGAGATCGAAGAGGTCTCCAACCTCGCCATTCGGAACAACTACGCCGTGGAAACCAAGGTGATGGGACTGGCCGAGGCCAAGGCCCTGGGCGCGATGGCCCTCTTTGGCGAGAACTATGGCAGCGAAGTGCGCGTTGTGGAAATCGCTGGCGCCTGGTCCCGTGAGCTCTGCGGCGGAACGCACGTGGCCAACACCTCGCTGATTGGCAGCCTTTCGCTCCTGGGCGAGCAGTCAGTCGGTTCGGGAAACCGGCGCGTCGAGGCCTTCGTGGGCATGGATGCGTTCCGCCACCTCGCGGCTGAGCGCGCCCTGGTGACGGAGCTGACCGATATGCTCAAGGTTCCCTCCGGCCAGCTGGCCGACAGGATCGCCGCAACCCTCGCCAAGCTGAAAGCTACGGAAAAGGAGCTCGACAGGCTCCGCAAGGAACAACTGGCTGCTTCCGCCGCCCAGCTCGTCAACAGCGCCAAGGATGCCTCCGGGGTCAGCGTGATTGCCCACGACGCCGGGCAGGTCAGCGGCGCGGACGACCTCCGCGGCCTGGCGCTGGACCTGCGGAACCGCTTGGGTTCAGCTGCCGCTACGGTAGCTGTTGCCGGCGTCGCGAACGAGCGCCCCATGATCCTGGTGGCCACGAACGAAGCCGCCCGGGAAGCCGGCGTCAAAGCGGGTGCCCTGGTGCGGCTCGCTGCAGGCATCCTCGGCGGCGGTGGCGGCGGCAAGGACGACGTAGCACAAGGCGGCGGGACGGACGCCGGCAAGGTGGCCCCTGCGCTGGCAGCGGTCGTGAACGCCATTTCAGGGCGATAAACCTCCCATGACCAATCCAACAGCGGCCGGGGGCAGCCCCCAGGGCATCAAACTGGGGGTCGATGTCGGCACGGTCCGGGTGGGTGTGGCCATCTGCGACCGCGACTCGATCCTGGCCACGCCGTACAAGACGCTGGACCGGAATGCGAAGAAAAACTCGGACGTCCGGGTCATTGCCAACTTGGTCGAGGAACTTGGCGCTGTGCAGGTCATCGTGGGCCTGCCCCGGACCATGAAGGGCGAGGAGCACGCGTCCGCCAGAATGGCTACCGAGTACGCGGAGCTGCTGGCCGCAGAGCTGGCAACCCGGTCCCTGGCTGTGCCGGTTAACCTGGTGGACGAGCGCCTGAGCAGCGTTACGGCCCACCGCAACCTGCATGAAGCTGGCATGAGCAGCCGGAATCACCGTAAAGTAGTTGATCAGGTCGCGGCGGCAGGTATCCTTCAGCACGCCCTCGACATGCAGAAAGCCAGGGGATCGGATGTCGGTCTACGCGTGGCCGTGCCCTCCCCTTCCGTGGACCCGGGGGTCGGTGGGGTGGATGAGTCCGTCCGCGCCATCCCGGAAACGGACCGATCTTCAGATGATGGAAGGCAACAGTGAGTCCTGCCAATAATGACGACGCTTCCGGCCCCTTGGATGCCGGGGCTGCGCGACCGCTGACCCGCAAGGAATTGCGGGCGCGCGAAAAGACCTCTGACACCGGACTCCAGGGTGCCGTGCCCGAGCAGGCCTACGAAACGGGACACGACGTTCCGCCACCGCCCTCCGAGCCACCGGCCGTTGCCGCGTCACCGGTTCCTTCGGCCCCCGAAGAACAGTCGGTTCCGGCCGCTCCGCAAACGCCACCGTCCATCCAAAACGGTCATGACGGGCCGCAGGCTTTGCACGACGATGTTTCCTACGACGCCGTCCCCGCTTCCTACCCTGAGCATGCCCTCGCTGGACACCAACACGCAGCGGAAGGCCACGAAGACGATGCCCACTATGCGGAGGCGCACCACTACCAGGAGGGCGTGCACCACGACGATGCCCTCCATCACGAGGGGCACTATGACCACGGGCATTACAACCATGCGCACCACGACGACGGGCAGCAAGGGTTCCTGCCCGTTGCCGCGGCGGCGCCGGTAGTGGCCAAGCCCTCGAAAAAGGTCCGGCGCCGTCGCAGGCTGTTGGCTCTGTTCCTAACGCTTGCAGTTTTCGTGACGGCCGTCGCCGTAGGGGCGCAGTTCCTTAAGCCGCTGCTGGGTAATGACAAGCCCAGCGACTACCCGGGCCCCGGTTCGGGCGAGGTGATGGTGACGGTCGAAAACGGGGAAGGCACGCGATCCGTGGCCACGAAGCTGGAGGGTGAGCGCGTCGTCGCGAATTCCGACACCTTCCTCCAGGCATTCAACGCATCCGGCGGTGTTCTTGCGCCGGGGGACTACACCTTCAAGACAGAGATGAAGAACTCCGATGCCGTCGACGTCCTGCTCGGCAAGGACCAGGAAAAGGTGATCTACTTCGCCCTGAGCGCCGGCCTGCGTATCGGTGAGTCGCTGCAGGCCATCTCGGAAGGTTCCGGCGTTTCCATCCAGGATCTGCAGGCCCTCAGCAACCAGCCGGCCCAGTTCGGCCTGCCTGAAACGGCCAAGAACCTCGAAGGGTACCTGGCCCCGGGCGAGCACCGTTACCCGCTTGGCACACCGGCAAAGGACATCCTCCAATCACTGGTCAAGATCACCGTTGACGAGCTGGAGTCGCAGGGGATCACCGATCCTGCCAAACAGTATGAGGCCGTCATCGTGGCCAGCATCGTGCAGGCGGAAGGCGGCCAGGCAGAATACGGGGACGTCGCCGGGGCCATCTACAACCGGCTCAAGCCCAATGACCAGACCAACGGTTTCCTGCAGGTGGATTCGGCTGTCACTTACGGTCTGGGAACCAAGAGCTATAACTTCACCGAAGAACAGCGCATGGACAAGTCGAACCCGTACAACACGTACGCCAATCCCGGCCTGCCACCGGGCCCCATCGGTTCCCCGGGAAAGACAGCCATTGATGCTGCCGCCAAGCCGAAGTCCAACGACTACCTTTACTGGGTGACCATCAACCTGGACACCAAGGAGACGAAGTTCTCCCGCACCCTGGCTGAACACAACGTCTACGTTGACCAATACAACGCCTGGTGCACGGCGAACGTCGGCCGCTGCACATGAGCCTGCGGGCAGCCGTCCTGGGCCACCCCATCAGCCACTCAAAGTCTCCGGCGCTGCATCATGCGGCATACAACCGGCTGGGCATCGGCATCAGCTACACGGCCATCGACGTCACTGAGCAATTGCTGCCGTCGCTGATGCGGCAGCTCCGGGACCAGCCGGGCTGGCGCGGGCTTTCGGTCACCATGCCTTTGAAGACTGCCATGGTCGGCGAGGTGGACGAGGTCCGCGGGGTGGCGCGGACCCTGGGCGTGGTGAACACCGTGTCCTTCGAGGAGCACGCGGGCGGTTCCCGCGCCATCGGGTACAACACTGACGTCACAGGAATCGTCAACGCGGTCCGGCACGCCGGCGCCCGCACGCCTGCCGCACCCGTCATCCTCGGCGGGGGCGGCACTGCGGCCGCCGCCATTGCAGCCCTGACAGAGCTGGGAGTCGGCTCCGCCCGGATATTCGTCCGTGATCCCTCACGCACGGCCGAAGTCCGGGCGGCAGCAGAAAGCCTTGGCCTTTCCCTGGAAATCCGGCCCCTGTCGGAAGCCGTGAAACCAATGGCCGCTGCCGACGTCGTTATTTCCACCCTGCCCCCGCGCGCTGCCGACGGGCTGGCAGCCGGCATCGCGGCACTCAAGACCTCCACACCCGGCGTTTTGCTGGACGTGGCCTACGATCCCTGGCCCAGCCTGATCGCCTCCGTGTGGGAAGCCGGCGGCGGGGCCGTGGTGCCGGGCCTTGAAATGCTGCTGTACCAGGCCGTGGAACAGGTACGCCTGTTCAGCCGGCTCGAAGAGGAAGTTAACGCATCCGTCATAGATGTGATGTGTGACGCAGTCGGCCTTCCCCGACGGGCGTTGTAACCGCCATACGTGGCAGGATGGAAAATATGTTGCGTTGGTTGACTGCCGGTGAATCCCATGGTCCGGCTCTGATGGGAATTATTGAAGGCGTCCCCGCCGGTGTGGAAATCACGAGCGGGCACATCGCTGATTCACTGGCACGCCGCCGCCTGGGCTACGGACGCGGCGCACGAATGAAGTTCGAACAGGACGTTGTAACCATCCTCGGCGGCGTCCGGCACGGTCGCACCCAGGGTGGCCCCGTCGCCATCCAGGTGGGCAATACGGAATGGCCCAAATGGGAGCAGATCATGTCTGCCGATCCCGTGGATGCCGAGCTGCTCGCCGACCAGGCCCGCAACGCGCCGCTGACCCGCCCCCGGCCCGGACATGCGGACTTCACCGGCATGCAGAAGTACGGCTTCGACGAGGCCCGGCCCGTCCTGGAACGCGCCAGCGCCCGTGAGACTGCCACCCGCGTGGCGATGGGTACGGTCGCCGCGCAGTTCCTGAAGCACCTCGGCATCGAACTTGTCAGCCACACCGTCTCCATCGCAACCGTTACCGTGCCCGAAGGCCGCCCGCTTCCCGTTCCCACGGATGTGCTGGCCCTGGACGCGGATCCGCTGCGCTGCTTCGACCGGGAAACGTCCGACGCGATGGTGGCCGAGGTGGATGCGGCGCACAAGGAAGGCGAAACCCTGGGTGGCGTCGTTGAAGTCCTCGCCTACGGACTTCCGCCGGGACTCGGCAGCTACGTGCACTGGGACCGCAGGCTCGATTCCCGTCTCGCGGCTGCGTTGATGGGCATCCAGGCGATCAAGGGTGTGGAGGTCGGCGACGGCTTCCTGACCGCCGCACGCCGCGGTTCTGCTGCCCACGACGAGATCGTCCGGGACGCCGACGGGCGCATTGTCCGCACCAGCAACCGTGCGGGCGGCATCGAAGGCGGTATGAGCATCGGCGACGTGCTGCGCGTCCGCGCCGCCATGAAGCCCATCGCTACAGTTCCCCGTGCACTGAGGACCATCGACGTCAGCACCGGAGAACCCGCGAAGGCCCACCACCAGCGCTCCGACGTCTGCGCCGTCCCGGCCGCCGGCGTGGTGGCAGAAGCCATGGTGGCACTGGTCCTTGCTGAAGCAGTCACCGAAAAGTTCGGCGGCGACTCCGTGGCGGAAACCGCACGCAACATCAAGGGTTACCTGGACAGCATTCCGGCGTCCCTGGACTCGATCGGCCAGTAAGTGCCCCACAGCAACAAAACCGCGTCCCTGGGCCGCCCGGTGGTCCTCATCGGGCCCATGGCCGTCGGTAAATCCGCTATTGGGCAGCAGCTTGCCCAGCAGCTTGGTGTACCTTTCGTGGACACCGACGCCGTCATCGTGGCAGCCCATGGCTCCATCTCCGATATATTCGCTGGACGCGGCGAGCACGCCTTCCGCGAGATAGAGGCACGGACAGTGGCCGACGTCGTGGAAGCGGCGGAAGGCACGGCCACCGTCATCTCCCTTGGCGGCGGCGCTGTTCTTGACTCCGGAACGCAGCAGCTGATCAGCCGCTGCACGGTGGTGTACCTCGAATGCGACGCCACGACGGTGGCCGGCCGCATCGCCCGCAATTCGGGGCGGCCATTGCTGGCGGGGGACGCGATGGGCCGATGGACGGCAATGTTCGCCACCCGTAAGCCGGTGTACGAGCGGCTGGCAGATATCACCCTGGACGTGCGCCACGGCTCGGTTTCCGAGCTGGGACGCCGACTGGAAGCAGCACTGCGGGACTACGCAGCTGCCAAACAGGAAGTTGAAAAGTGAGCGCGGAATCAACAGTTATTAAGGTCACCGGCGAATCCGCCAGTAACAACTACGACGTCGTGGTGGGGCGTGGACTCCTGGGGACCCTTCCCGGCCTGCTCGGTGAGCGCGTCCGGCGGGTCCTGGTGATCCACCCCCGGGCGCTGCGGCTGACCGGCGACACCGTCCGGGATGAGCTTGCGGAAGCAGGATTCACATCCCTGACGGCGGAGATTCCGGACGCTGAAGAAGGCAAGCACATCCAGGTGGCCGCGTTCTGCTGGCAGGTCCTCGGGCAGAACGACTTCACCCGCTCCGACGCGATTGTCGCCGTCGGGGGAGGCGCCGTCACCGACCTCGCCGGCTTCGTCGCCGCCACCTGGCTGCGCGGCATCAAGGTCATCCACATGCCCACCAGCCTGCTCGGCATGGTGGACGCTTCCGTAGGTGGGAAAACCGGCATCAACACCGCCGAGGGCAAGAACCTGGTGGGCGCCTTCCACCCCCCGGCGGCCGTGCTGGCCGACTTGGACACGCTGGACACCCTGCCAAAAAACGAGATCATTTCCGGAATGGCAGAGGTCATCAAGTGCGGCTTCATCGCCGACCCCGCCATCCTCGATCTCATAGAGAAGGACCCGGAGGCGGTAGTGGACCCGCAGTCGGCCGTCCTCCGTGAACTCATTGAGCGGGCAATCGCTGTCAAGGCAAAGGTTGTCTCCGAGGACCTCAAGGAATCGGGGCTGCGGGAAATCCTGAACTACGGGCACACGCTGGGCCACGCCATTGAGCTGGTGGAACGTTACTCCTGGCGCCACGGGGCCGCCGTCTCCGTGGGCATGATGTTCGCCGCCGAACTGGCCCGCAGTGTCGGCAGGCTCACCGACGCCGACGCCGACCGGCACCGCACCATCCTGGAGACACTGGGACTTCCCGTCACCTACCGCCGGGACAGGTGGCAGGGCCTGTTGGACGGGATGCGCCGGGACAAGAAGTCCCGCGGCGACCTGCTGCGCTTCGTTGTCCTGGACGGCATTGCCAAGCCGGGAATCCTTGACGTCCCGGACACCTCGTTGCTGTTCGCCGCCTACCAGGAGATTGCTTCCTGATGCTCGGCGACCTGGAGGGAACAGCAGACTGGCCGGAGGCCGGCTTCCCGGGTATCCGTATCAACCCTGAGTCACTGCTGCCGCAGATCGTGAACGAGGACGTGTGCCGGGAGGCGCTGGCAGTGTCCACCGACCCCGCGGACCATATCTTTGTCCTGCTGGTGGAAGGGCATGCGGCCGAGGCTGCCGAACTGCTGGCCGAGGCGCGTTTCAGGGACCCCGAGTCCTTCAGGCTCCGGGCGTTCGAGGCCGAAGTGCTGAGGGTTACGAATCGGCTGGACCGGGCGGTGGAGCTGTTCCGGCAGTTGTTGGCCGAGGTACAGGGGACACCCCGCGAGGCGCTGGTCCTGCAGTTCCTGGGCAAGACCCAGTACAGTGCGGGACAAATGTCGGCAGCGGTTGAATCCTTCGCCCGCGCGCTGGACCTGCGGGTGGCCGAGTCCGCGGATGCCGCCCTGATCTACTCGTCCACCGTGGCGCTGCAGCGTGCCCGGGACGTCCTGGACCTGGCCTGCTGACGCCGGCCGCGGCACTCGTCCGGAAGGCGCCCGCCGTTTTACCGGTAGAATGGTTCTTGAATTTTTTCGAAAACCCGATTTTTGACAAATACGCGCTGGCAAGCCGATTGGCAGGCCTGCCGGCATACAACGTCTGAGCACGCGACCAGACGAAGAAACCAGAGGAAACCAGTGGCAACCACTAACGACATCAAGAACGGAACGGTCCTGAAGCTTGAGGGCCAGCTCTGGAACATCATCGAATTCCAGCACGTCAAGCCGGGCAAGGGTGGCGCCTTCGTTCGTACCAAGATGCGCAACGTGATGTCCGGAAAGGTCGTGGACAAGACGTTCAACGCCGGGCTCAAGATCGAAACCGCCACCGTAGACCGCCGCGACTACCAGTACCTGTACCAGGATGGCGCAGATTTCGTGTTCATGGACACCTCCGACTACGACCAGATCACGGTCTCCGGCGCTACCGTGGGCGACGCCACCAACTTCATGCTCGAAAACCAGATGGTCAACATCGCCATCCACGAGGGCACCCCGCTGTACATCGAACTGCCGCCCAGTGTCGTCCTCGAGATCACCTACACCGAGCCCGGCCTGCAGGGCGACCGCTCCTCGGCCGGCACCAAGCCCGCCACCCTGGAAACCGGCTACGAGATCCAGGTTCCGCTGTTCATCGAAAACAACACCAAAGTCAAGGTGGATACCCGCGACGGCAGCTACCTCGGCCGGGTCACTGAGTAGTGAGCGCACGCGGTAAAGCCCGTAACAGGGCCCTTGATGTTCTTTTCGAGGCCGAGCAGCGCTCGGTTTCGGCCTTCGACGTGCTCCGTGCGCGGCGGGAGAAGACTGACCAGATCATCAACCCATACACCCTGGAAATCGTTGAGGGCGTGCTGTCTCAGCAGGCAGCCATCGATGAGTTCCTTGAAACATACTCGCAGGGCTGGAGCCTGGAGCGGATGCCGTCTGTTGACCGCATCATCCTCAGGATCGGTACCTGGGAGCTCCTGTACAACGATGACGTCCCGGACGGCGTGGCGGTAAGCGAAGCGGTTGCGCTGGCCAAGACGCTGTCGACCGACGAGTCGCCGCAGTTCATCAACGGCCTCCTGGGAAGGCTGCAGCAGCTGAAGCCTTCCCTGCTCGCCTAGCCGGCAGGAACGCAAAGGGCTGGCCTTTACGGAAGTGGAGGCCAGCTCTTTCCCGGTTAAGCTGCCAGGCAGCGGCTTATAGGTGGGGTGCAGCAGCGTTCATCGGGCGACGGCGGCCCGCAGGGCCAGGATTCGCTGCAGCTGCTGGCGCTCTTCCGCCTGATGCAGCTGGACGTCGCGGCCGCTGAGGATGCGCTGGCGGGTGTTGGCCAGCTGGGTGGCCGCTTTCAGGAATTCCTTCATCTGCCGCTTCCTGCCGTAGCTGCCGGCCCAGTTCAAGGCCGTACGGCGGCCGCCCAACGTGGCAAGGAGTTCCACCTCGGCAGGCGTGAACCAGCCCGCGGCGGAGTACTCCAGAAGGCGCTGGTGCGTCAGCCGCTTCTCCGCCACCCGGAGGAGGATGATGCCTGCCAGAGCAAGGAAGAAGATAGGAACCTGGACCAGGACGTAGTCCACCAGGAATCCCTGGCCCATGCTGTTCCAGCGGTTATGCAGGAACATGGCCGGCAACAGCCCCACGAAGAAGGCGGCGACCGAAGCGCCCGCGTGCCAGCGCCTCGCGGCGAAGCCCATGATGAGCCCGGTGGTTCCGGTGAAGATCGCGTGGGCAAAGGGGGACATAACACCGCGGAGGAAAAAGACCTGGGCGAAATTGCTGGCCGGGTCCGCGGACTCCGCGATGGCCCGGCCGAAATACAGGATGTTCTCGGTGAAGGCGAAGCCGCCGGCAATCGTGAAGGCGAAGACCACTCCGTCCACCGGTCCGTCGAAGTGCTTCCTCGCCAGCAGGAGCAGAAGCAGCAGCCCCAGGGACTTGGCGAACTCTTCCACGATGGGCGCCTGCACTGTTGCCATGTAGGTCTGCAGGTCCGCTCCGTCGGACAACTGGAACCCCAGCACAAAAAACGGCTGGATGAGCAGGGTGACCGCGATGGATACCGCAGCGCCCCAGGTGAAGGCGAAGTACAGGAGGCGCTTGGGCTCGGGTTC
>NZ_JBNHFF010000089.1:0-12232 GCF_059089965.1 Arthrobacter sp. SPT-J7 | reverse complement strand
GCGGGGGGTTCCGGCCCGGGCAGTTGTTCTACCGAGGAACGAAAAAGCTATGATTGACCTGCTGTGGTTCTTTTTTCATTGGTGGCTACACACGCCGACATCGATCTTGAGACCGTTGCTCAGTTGAGCAACGGTGCCTCCGGGATCGCCACATCCGCTCTCTCCGGATCGCCGGCTGTGACGGGTGCGGTTGTCCTTGCCACCTGCAACCGCTACGAAATCTACGGCGAGGCGTCCCACGCGGACGACGTTGAGGCCGCCCGCGCAGCGCTTGTGGCCCAGATCAGCGACGTCAGCGGACTCAGCGAACCATTGGTTTCCCGCTCCTTCAGCACCCGCACCGGCCCTGAAGTAAGCCAGCACCTCTTTGCCGTCAGCGCCGGACTGGATTCCGCCGTCGTCGGTGAACGCGAAATCGCGGGCCAGGTCCGCCGGGCCCTCATCACCGCCCAGCACGAAGGTACTGCCAGTTCCGGGCTCGTCCGGCTGTTCCAGGCCGCGTCCAAAACAGCCAAGGACGTCGGCGCCCAGACTGCACTCGGATCGCGGGGCCTGTCCATCGTGTCGGTGGCACTGGACCTGGCAACTGATCTTTCCGAGGACCCTGACTGGTCCACGAAGAAGGTGGTGGTCTTCGGCACGGGCGCCTACGCCGGTGCCACGATGGCGCTGCTCCGTGAGCGGGGCTGCACGGACATTTCAGTCTTTTCCTCCTCCGGCCGCGCCGAAGGCTTTGTGGCCACCCGCGGCGGCACCGCCCTTGACTCCGAAACGCTCCGTCCTGCCGTCGCTGCCGCGGACGTGATGATCGGCTGCAGTGGCTCGGACACCCGGGTGGAAGCCGACGAGCTCGCCCTCGTGCGCGCAGATTCGTCACAGCCACTGATTGCCATCGACCTGGCCCTCACCCATGATTTCGACCCCGGCGTGGGCGAGCTGGAAGGCGTTGAGCTGTTGACCCTCGAATCCGTGCGCCTCGCCGCACCGCAGGAGCAGGCTGAATCACTGGCCCAGGCAAGCGGCATCGTCAGCGGCGCCGCCAAGGCCTTCGAGCAGGAGCGGGAGGCCCGGTCCGTGGATTCCGCTATCGTTGCGCTGCGGCGGCACACCATGAACGTCCTGGATGCGGAGATGGAAAAGGTCCGGGCCCGGCACGGCTGCACTGCGGCGGCTGAAGAAGTGGAGTTCGCACTTCGGCGCATGGTCAAGCAGCTGCTTCACGTTCCCACCGTGCGCGCCCGCGAGCTCGCCGCCAACGGCCAGCAGGACGAGTACGTCGCCGCGCTTGAGGCCCTCTACGGCATCACCGTGGAGCAGCCGGCAACCCGCGCCGTTTCCCAAGCTGAGTGCCCGGTGGACCACGAGGGCCGCGAAAGCGCCTAACCGGCCCAGCGGCTCCTCCCGCGCAACGCCCCATCTCCTGCGCTCTTTCTCCCCACGCTCTCTCACTCCTCCAAGGTAAGTGAGAGAGCGTGCTTCAAGAAGGTGCGGTAAGTGGGAGGGCGTCCTTCAAAGAGGTGCGGAACGTGATGGCGCGTTGGGGAGGGCGCTCCGGCCTTAGTAGACGGGTTTGTTGGGTTCCACCTCGCGCACCCAGGCGAGGATCCCGCCGTCGAGATGGCTGACCCGCTGATAGCCGGCTTTCCGAGCCGCTGCCAGGACGTTCGCCGAGCGGGTCCCCGCCTTGCACAGGAACACAATGTCCTTGTCCTGCGGCAGTTCCTGCCAGGCTTCCCCGGCAAGTATCCGTCCCTGCGGGATGAGCACGGCGCCGTCGATCCTGACAATGTCGTATTCCCCAGCTTCCCGCACATCCACCAGCTCAAAGTCCTTGAGGCCGGCCTTCCTGGACGCGAGCATGGTGGCCAGCTGGGTAGCCGTGACGGTGTGTTCCGTATCCGCCTGCGCCGCCGGCGTGATGCCGCAGAACGCCTCATAGTCCGTCAACTCCGTGATCGGCTCCGCCGCCGGATCCTTCGAGACACGGATTTCACGCCAGCTGCCGCCCAGGGCGTCGAACAAGGCCACCCTGCCCAGCAGAGAGCGCCCGACGCCGGTGATCAGCTTCACTGCCTCAGTCACCATCAGTGATCCCACGGCAGCGCAGAGCATGCCGAACACCCCGCCCTCGCCGCACGAAGGGACGGAGCCTGCGGGTGGCGCCTCAGGATAAAGGTCCCGGTACGTGGGCCCGTGCTTCTCCCAGAAGACGCTCACCTGCCCGTCGAAACGGAAGATGGAGCCCCAGACGTAGGGCTTGCCTAGAACGGCGGCAGCGTCGTTGACCAGGTAGCGGGTGGCAAAGTTATCGGCGCCGTCCAGGATCAGGTCGTAGCCGGCGAACAACTCCAGGGCATTGGAAGCGTCCAGCCGGACATTGTGCAGCCGGACGTCCACCAGCGGGTTGAGGGCGGCGATGGCGTCACGCGCCGACTCGATTTTCGGACGTCCAACGTCAGCGACCCCATGGATGACCTGGCGCTGCAGGTTGCTGAGATCAACGGCGTCGTCGTCGATGATCCCCAGCGTACCCACACCCGCGGCGGCAAGGTACAGCAGCGCCGGGGACCCAAGCCCGCCGGCGCCGATGACCAGTACTTTGGCGTTCTTGAGCCTCCGCTGCCCCAGTGCGCCGATCTCGGGAATGATGAGGTGCCGCGAATAGCGCTCCACCTCGTCGGGAGTGAGCGCACCTGCCGGTTCAACCAGCGGAGGCAGTGAAATAGTCGAAACATTTGCGGTGAATGTCGAAGCCATACTTCAATGTATGCCCCGGCATACCGCCGGGTCATATTACCCCGACGTAGAGTGGGGGTAACTGCAAGGGAAAGAAGGACAACTGTGGTCCATGAAGCACGGGCTGACCGCCCGTCCGCAGCCGAACCGCAAACCGCCTCGCGCCCCGCCGGGCAACGGTCCGCCCGGCTTCCCCGGGACGAGAGACGCGCCCAACTCCTTTCCGCAGCACAGGAAGTCTTCGTTGCCAACGGTTATCACGGCGCCGCGATGGACGAAATCGCCGAGACAGCCCACGTCAGTAAACCGGTCCTGTACCAGCACTTTCCCTCGAAGCGGGAACTGTACCTGGCCCTGCTCGAAAGCCACCTGGCATCCTTGACGGATCTGATGCTGGGGGCGCTGAACTCCACCACCGACAACGATGAACGCGTGCAGGCCGTGATGCGGGCCTATTTCCAGTTCATCGCCAACGATGACCAAGCCCACCGGCTCGTTTTCGAGTCAGACCTCATTAACGATCCGGATGTCAGCTCACGGCTCGAGACCTTCAACCGGACCTTCGCGGATGCTATTGCACGCGTGATCGCTGAGGACACCAAACTTCCCCATCTGGAGGCAGAGCTCCTGGGCCGCGGGCTCGCCGGGATGGCGCAGGTCAGCGCGCGGTACTGGCTCGAAACCGACGGGAACCTGGACCTCCATGTGGCCAGCGACCTCATCTACCGTTTAGCTTGGCGCGGAATCTCTCGCTTCCCCAAAGAGTCCTAGACTACAAATAAGACATAACCCGAGTAACGTGAACCGGCTGGGAGGCCCCCTGTGGAAATTAAGATCGGCGTGCAGAATGTTGGCCGCGAAATCGTCCTGGAATCAGTCCAGGACGCAGACTCCGTAGCCAAGGTTGTAGAGGAAGCCATCACCACCGGCAGCGAACTGCGACTGAAGGATGACAAGGGGCGCCTGATCATTGTTCCCGGCAAGGCCCTG
Source organism: Arthrobacter sp. SPT-J7 (assembly GCF_059089965.1). Classification (NCBI taxonomy): domain Bacteria; kingdom Bacillati; phylum Actinomycetota; class Actinomycetes; order Micrococcales; family Micrococcaceae; genus Arthrobacter; species Arthrobacter sp. SPT-J7. Next base: position 8,506 of record NZ_JBNHFF010000089.1, on the reverse strand, counting down.
GCCTACGTCGAAATCGGCGCCGAGGAACAGCGCCGCGTAGGGTTCGGCCAGTTCTAGCCCCGTGCCCCGCAAAGGGGCATGCACTCCAAGGAGAAACATGCTTTCGCTGACGATTGTGGTGCTGGTGACAGCGGCCGCAGGTTTCATCGTCTGGGCCAACGACAAGCGGCACACGAAATACGGCGCCGTCCTGCCGGCCGGCGTTGCCGTGGGGGTGGGAGCTGCCACCTGGATCATCCTTATAGCTTCGGGCTTCGGCTACCTGCCGGGCATGACCTGGGTACCCTGGGTCCTGCCCATGGTGTTGGGCTCAGCAGCGGCGGTTGCAGTGGTCCTTTACTTGGGCCGCACGAGGGCCAGGCATGATCTGGAACGGCTTACTGCCGCGCTGAAGCTTTAGCCGGGAACCACGGCCCCTAACCAGAACCACGCGCCCGGCATTCAAGCACGGCTGTGACCACTGCCTTTCGGGCAGTGGTCACAGCTGTTTAAGCGGCAGCGGGGTGCTTCGCAGGCTCCGCAACTGCGCGGACCGCGGCGGCGGCTTCACTTACTGCCTCGGCCGCGCCCACGTCGCGTGCAGTGACTTCTCCTCCGGCGTCATGCGAGGTGTACAGGAGGAAAACCCGGTTGTACCGCCAGTCCAGGTCCGGGTGATGGTTCTGTTCCTCGGCAAGGCGCCCTACGGCGGCAATCAGCTCAAGTGCGGCAGCCGCGGTCGGCATCTTGTACACGGTCACCAAGGCACCTTGGCTGTACCGCCAGTCGGTCAGGACGGCCAGTGCGTCCTCGAGCCGCTCGGGCGAAAGAATGTCCTTGCCGGCCATGACTGCTCCTCGCCTCGGCTGGCTTCCACGGCACCGGGAGCGGGCTACAGGAACTCTGCCCGGCCCTCCATGGCCGACGACGCCAGTGCATGTTCGCGGCGCGGGATCCTGCCCGCCGCTTTCGCCAGCCTACCGGCGATGACCGCATGTTTGAAGGCCTCCCCCATCAGGGCAGGATTCTGCGCCCGGGTTACCGCCGTCGCCAGCAGCACGGCGTCGCACCCCAGCTCCATGGCCAGCGCCGCATCCGAGGCGGTACCGATGCCGGCGTCCAGAACCACCGGAACCGAAGCGCGGGAAACGATCAGTTCAATGTTGTGCGGGTTCAGGATGCCCAGTCCCGTGCCGATCGGCGCCCCGAGCGGCATGACTGCGGTGGCCCCGAGGTTCTCAAGCCGCAGCGCGAGGACGGGATCATCGTTGGTGTAGGCAAAAACCTTGAAGCCCTTGTTGACGAGTTGTTCCGTGGCGTCCACCAGTTCGACGGCGTCCGGCAGCAACGTCTGCTCGTCAGCGATGACCTCCAGCTTCACCCAGTCGGTTTCCAGTGCCTCCCGGGCCAGTTCGGCCGTCAGCACGGCGTCCCGGGCGGTGAAGCAGCCTGCGGTGTTGGGCAGCACCCGGATGCCGTGGTTTACGAGCAACTGGAAGAGCGAGCCCGTCTCAGCGGTGGAGTACCGCCGCATGGCCACCGTGGTCAATCCGGTGCCGGAGGCCAGGAGGGCAGCCCCAAGGCCGTCAAGGCTGGGCGCTCCGCCAGTGCCCATGATGAGCCGGGATGTCAGCGTGACACCGTCAATGACCAGCGGATCGTCATAGCCCGCCACACGTGGAGTGGTGTTGGTTTCGGTCATGGTCTCAACCTCCCTGGACTGCCGTGACGAGTTCGACCTCGTCGCCGTCCGCGAGCGCGGTGGTAAACCACTGGCTGCGCGGTACAACCCCGGAATTGTGGGCCACGGCCACACCAAGCTTTTGGCCGTCCGTTGCCTGGCCGTTTTCGGCCAGGGGGCGGCCGGTGACCTGGCTGACGAGCACGGTGATGGAGGCACCCTCAGGCACAAAGTGCCGGGTTCCGTTCAAGGTGATGTTCATGCGGTTTCCTTTGTGGGCGATGTGTGGCTGAAGTGGTTGGATGCTGAACCGGTGGTTAGGCGGGCGCCCGCCTTGGTGGAAAAGCGGCCCGGGCTGAAGGCCGCCCATCGGGGGTCCTCGCGGCCGTCCAGAAGGTCCCGGCAGACGGCGGCTGCGGCCGGTGTCAGCAGGACGCCATGACGGAAAAACCCCGTGGCGATGATCAAGCCGGAAACGTACCCGTGCTCCCCGTTGGCCGCTGCCTCCGGGGCGGGAACCCGTCCCAGCAGGGGCGCGTTGTCGGGCGTTCCGGGACGGGCGCGGGCGGTGCATTCCAGCAGTTCGAGTTCGGCGACGGCGGGAACCAGTACCTGCGCGTCGCGGAGGAGCTGGTACACACCCCCGGCGGAAACGGCGTCCGCCCCGGACAGCGCATCCTCACGCTGGGTTGCCCCGATCACCACCGTGCCGTCCCTGCGGGGAACAATGTAGACCGGAACGCCATGCACCAGTCCACGCACGGTGGACGTCACCAGGGGCTGCAGATGCCGGGGCACTGCGAGGCGCAGGATGTCCCCGTAGACAGGCCGCAACGGCAGGAGCAGCTCATCGGGCAATCCTGCAAGAGCTGCTGCGTGCAGCCCGTTCGCCACCACCGTTTCGGCCGCCAGCACGGTTCCCCCGTCCGCCAGGCGCACGCCGGCAACAGCTCCGTCCTGCCACAGCAGTCCGGCTGCCTTGCCCGGTACCGCATACCCGCCGACGGCGCCGGGTGCTGCACTGCCCCACCCTGCGGCTGCAAACCTGTTCCCGCCGCCGTCATTCGTACCATGGCCAGCCAAGGCGGCCTGCAGGCAGTCAACCAACAGCCTTGGATCCACCTGGTGGTCGGCCGGCGTGTCCAGGGCGCAGGCGATCCCCGGGCTGAGCAGGGGTTCCCGTTCTCGCGCACCCCGGACGGTAAGCGGCTCTACGGAAAGGCCACTGGCCTGCTGGACGGCGCGCAGGTCCATCAGGGCGCGGCGGTCGGCGGCGTCGGCACCCACGGCGAGGGTCGGCGTCGTGATGTATCCCGGATCTGCTCCCGACGCTGCGGTAAGGCCGGCCGCAAAAGCCGGCCAGCGGGCCGAGGCATCCAGCATGAATTCCAGGAGATCCTCCTCCTGGTAGTGCAGCTCGCTCACCGGGGCAAGCATGCCGGCGGCGGCCCAGCTGGCCCCCGAACCCGGCGCGTCGTCGATCACCACCACGGAACGGCCGGAGCGCTTCGCCTCCCACGCGATGCCGTGGCCGATCACTCCGCCGCCGATCACCGCCAGATCAGCATGGATGGTGTTGTCCGCGTCAACGGTCAAGTGCTCTGATGGTGCACCCATGTGTCTCCTTCCCTACGCCGGTATTAGCCGGATCAGGTCAAGCGGTCGGCTCTGACGCCCTCTCAGCCCGGCGCTTTGTGACAGCTGCCGCGGGCTCCCGCAGTACGAGGCCAGTGTAGAGGAACTAGGCTTTCCCCCATGAATGTGTCCCAAACCCCTGCCGCCGGCACCGATGTCCTCAGCAGCGCCAAGATCAGCAACGGCGTCAACGCCGCCCGCCTCTACCTCTGCACCGACGCCCGCAGGGGCCGCGGTGACTTCGACCAGTTCGTGGACACAGCCTTCGCCGGCGGCGTGGACATCATCCAGCTGCGGGACAAGGCCATTGAGGCAGCAGAGGAGCTGGAACTCCTGGCAGTGCTCAAGGAAGCGGCAGAGCGGCACGGCCGGCTCTGGGCTGTCAACGACCGGGCCGACATCGCGGTGCTGTCCGGGGCACCCGTCTTCCACATCGGCCAAAAGGACCTCCCTTTGGACGCTGCACGCACCCTGCTCAATGGCAACGCCGCCATTGGCCTGTCCAGCCACACCCCGGACCAGGTGGACGCGGCCCTCGGTGCGGCCGCCGGCCCCGCCGGTCTGGACTACTTCTGCGTGGGTCCGGTGTGGGCAACCCCCACCAAACCGGGGCGGGCAGCTGTGGGACTGGAGCTGGTGAAGTATGCCGCCAAAGCTGCGCGGCTGGCGGAGCAGGAAGGACAGGACGACGGCGGTGTTCCCTGGTTCGCGATCGGCGGCATTGACCACGGCAATGTGGAGCAGGTGGTGGACGCAGGCGCACGCAGGATTGTGGTGGTCCGGGCGATCACGGAGGCCAGCGACCCCGCAGCCGCCGCCGCTGCACTGCTCGCCGTCCTGGATGCCCCCAAATCCTGATACCGCCGGCCCCTCATGTCCCCGGCCAGGGAGACTGCGGCCACTGAAGCGGGACGCTGCCAAACGCCGCTCCGGGCCCGGATGCCTGCATAAAGGCGCTGATTCCGGCTAGGCTGATTTTCGTGTCACACCATCGGCTGGCCCCCAACGTCCACGAGCACAACAACGCGCTTGAGGAAGCGCTGAGTGCCCTGAGGACGGAGCTGGAGCTGCCGGGCGCCTACCCTGAGGACGCAGTGGCTGATGCGAAGGCGGCAGTTGAATGCCTGGAGTTCCCTGCTTACGACCTCACCGGCGTCGAATTCATCACAATTGATCCGGCCTCGTCCACCGACCTGGACCAGGCACTGTTCATCGAAGCCGACGGCGACGGCTACCACGTGCTGTACGCCATCGCCGATGTGCCGGCATTTGTGACCCCCGGCGGCCCCCTGGACGCGGAAACACGCCGCCGTGGCCAGACGTTCTACGCCCCCGACGGTCGGATCCCGCTGCATCCTGAAGTGATCAGCGAAGAGGCGGGCAGCCTCCTCCCCGGCCAGGACTGTTCTGCGTTCGTCTGGGATTTCCGCCTGGACAGTTCAGCCGAGGTGACGTCCGTGGCCGTGAAGCGGGCCCGGATGCGCAGCCGCGCGAAGCTCAGTTATAAAGGGGTGCAGGCGGAGCTTGACGCCGGCACCGCCTCGCCGGTGCTGCAGCTCCTTAAGGAAGTAGGGCTCAAGCGCGTGGACCTGGAACGGGCCCGCGGCGGCGCCAGCCTGAATATGCCGGAACAGGAGATTGTCCAGCTTCCCGACGGCGGCTACCGCATTGCTGCCGCTCCCCAGCTTCCGGTGGAGGATTGGAACGCACAGATATCCCTCATGACAGGAATGGCAGCCGCCGGCCTCATGCTCGCGGGGAAGGTGGGCATCCTGCGCACCATGCCATCCCCGGACGAGCGCTCCTTGAATCATTTCCGGCTGCAGACAGAGGCCCTTGGCAAGCCCTGGGACGGGGAGGTCAGCTACGGCGAATACCTGCGCAGCCTCGACTCCACCGATCCCCGTCAGCTGGCCATCCTGCACTCAGCCGGCATGCTGTTCCGCGGCGCTGCCTACACAGCCTTTGACGGTTCCGTCCCGGAGGACGCAGTCCAGTCCGCCATTGGCGCCGCCTATGCCCATACCACTGCTCCGCTGCGCCGCCTCGTGGACCGCTTTGTCCTGGTGATCTGCGAGGCCTTGAGTAACGGCGGTGCCGTACCGGCCTGGGCACGGGAGGCACTTCAGTCCCTCCCCGAGATCATGGCCGGGTCCGACCAGCTGGCATCACGGATGGAGCGAATGGCCCTCGATACCGTGGAGGCTGCGCTGCTGGTTAACCACATCGGACAGGAATTCGATGCGATCGTGATTACCGGGTCGAAGCCGCAAAAGGAGAACGGGAAGAACGGCAACGGGAACGGGAAGAACGGCAACGGGAACGGCAGTTCGGGGGTCATCCAGATTGCAGACCCCGCTGTGACCGCCCGCTGCGCGGGGGAACTGGTGTCCGGAACCAAGGTCCGGGTCCGCCTGGTCTCCTCGGATATCGCGACGCGGGAAGTCCATTTCGAACTCGTAGAGTAGTGCCATAGAGGGCCGCCCGGCCGCGGAAGCCGGGATTTGGGCCGCCTGCGGCTAGACTGGAGAAGTAGAAATGGATGCCCGGTCGTTGATTTCCTTAATTTGAAACCAACAAGCCCGCCCCTACGCGATCTTGAGATACACCCGTTGGTCACCAGTGCCAGCATTTAGATAGCCCGCGATCGGCTTCCACTGGAATTGCTTGTGCGCCCAAGCGTGCTCCGGAACAGCCCATCGGCCGGCCCGTTGAGCAGGCAGCGCCACTGCCCAAATGAATAAGGAAACTCCACAGTGAGTGAATTGCATACCCACCAGCTTCTGACCGACGAGTCCGGCACCGAGACCATCGAGCCGGAAGAAACCATCATCTCGGACGAGAAGCCCCACGAGATCGCCGAAAAGTCCTTCGCCGACTACAACGTCCGTGCGGACATCGTGGAATCCCTGGCCGACGCCGGGATCACCCACCCCTTCCCCATCCAGGCCATGACCCTGCCGGTGGCCCTGTCCGGCCACGACATCATCGGCCAGGCCAAGACCGGTACCGGCAAGACCCTCGGCTTCGGCATCCCCGCCCTCCAGCGGGTGGTGGGCCAGGACGACCCCGGCTACGACAAGCTTCCGGTTCCCGGCGCCCCGCAGGCCCTTGTTATCGTACCTACGCGCGAACTCGCCGTGCAGGTGGCCAATGACCTGCAGACGGCGTCGCGCAAACGCAACGCCCGCATCACCACCATCTACGGCGGCCGTGCCTACGAGCCGCAGGTGGAGGCACTGAAGAAGGGCGTGGAGATCGTGGTGGGAACTCCCGGGCGCCTCATCGACCTGTACAAGCAGAAGCACCTGAGCCTGAAGAACGTCAAAATCGTCATCCTGGACGAAGCTGACGAGATGCTGGACCTCGGCTTCCTGCCGGACGTGGAAACCCTCATTGCCGGTACGCCGGCAGTACGACAGACCCTGCTGTTCTCCGCCACCATGCCCGGGCCCGTCATTGCGATGGCCCGCCGCTACATGACGCAGCCCACGCACATCCGCGCCGCAGATCCGGACGACGAGGGCCTCACCAAACGCGATATCCGGCAGCTGATCTACCGTGCCCACAGCATGGACAAAACCGAAGTTGTGGCCCGCATCCTCCAGGCGCGTGGCCGCGGCCGCACCATCATCTTCACCAAGACCAAGCGCACCGCCGCCAAGGTGGCCGAGGAGCTTGTGGACCGCGGCTTCGCAGCTGCCGCCATCCATGGCGACCTGGGCCAGGGCGCCCGTGAACAGGCACTGCGTGCCTTCCGCAATAACAAGGTGGACGTCCTGGTGGCCACCGACGTCGCCGCGCGCGGCATCGACGTTGACGACGTCACCCACGTCATCAACTACCAGTGCGTGGAAGACGAGAAGATCTACCTGCACCGCGTGGGCCGCACCGGCCGGGCCGGCAACAAGGGCACCGCAGTGACCTTCGTGGACTGGGACGACATGCCGCGCTGGAGCCTCATCAACAAGGCCCTGGGCCTGAGCGTTCCGGAGCCCATCGAGACCTACTCCTCCTCACCGCACCTCTACGAGGACCTGGACATCCCTGAAGGAACCAAGGGCCGCCTGCCGCGCGACAAGCGCATCCTTGCCGGGGTGGACGCCGAGGTACTTGAGGACTTGGGCGAAACCGGCAAGAAGAACGGCCGCGGCGGCCGTGACAGCAGCCCCTCGCGCGAACGCGACGGCCGGGAGCGCAGCAGCCGGGGCCGGGACAGCAGGGGCGGAAACCGCGACGACAGCCGCAGCAGCGGTGACTCGGCAGGCCGCACCGGGGAACGCCGCCGTCGTACGTCCGATTCCGCAGCAGCCCCCACGGCTGCCGCCGAATCCCCCTCCGCGGCCTCCACGGCATCAGAGGGCGAGCAGCCCTCGCGTGCCCGCCGCTCGCGTACACGCACCCGACGCCGCAACGGCGAGGTAGTGGCCGGCAGCGACACAGCGGCACAGCCTGGCAGCACCGAGGCCTAAACCCCTCAATGACTGACACTGTCTGGGCGCCGGACGGCAGCAGCCTGGTGGTACACGCGGACAACGCGGAGTTCCTCCCCTCGCTGCCGGACGGCGCCTTCACACTGATATATGTGGACCCGCCGTTCAACACCGGCAGGCCGCAGCGGCGCCAGCAGACCACCATGGTGGCCAACGCCGAGGGCACGGGCGACCGCGTAGGTTTCAAGGGACGCTCCTACGACACCATCAAGGGAGCGCTGCACCGCTACGACGACGCGTTCAGCGACTACTGGTCCTTCCTTGAACCACGGCTCGTCGAGGCCTGGCGCCTGCTCGCAGAGGATGGCACGCTCTACCTGCACCTGGACTACCGCGAAGTGCACTATGCCAAAGTGATGCTCGACTCGATCTTCGGCCGCGAATGCTTCCTGAATGAGATCATCTGGGCCTATGATTACGGCGCGCGGGCCAAAAACCGGTGGCCCACCAAGCACGACAACATCCTGGTCTACGTAAAGAACCCGGCCAAGTACCACTTCGACAGCGCCGAGGTGGACCGAGAGCCCTACATGGCGCCCGGGCTGGTCACGCCTGCCAAGCGCGAACTGGGCAAGCTGCCCACCGACGTCTGGTGGCACACCATCGTCTCCCCCACCGGCAAGGAAAAGACCGGTTATCCCACGCAAAAGCCCGAAGGGCTTGTGCGGCGCGTCGTGGCAGCGTCAAGCCGGCCAGGGGAGTGGTGCCTGGACTTCGT
>NZ_JBNHFF010000088.1:0-12312 GCF_059089965.1 Arthrobacter sp. SPT-J7 | reverse complement strand
GGCGCTGGCGCGGCAGCTGGCGCGGCGGCGCGGCGGCGACGTTAAGCTGCTGGATCCGGGCACCCGCGGCGGGCCCGGAGCCGTCTTTATGGCCACGCTCCCCGGCACAACAGCAGGAACAAAGAAGGCTCAACACGCAGACGCAGGGCTGAAGGATGCAGCTGGAAAGGACAACGATGGCTGAGGACTTTCGGGTGCTGATCGTGGATGACGACTTCCACGTCGCGAAGCTGCACGCCGCCTACGTGGATTCGGTGGCGGGCTTCCTGTCTCTGGCACCGGTGGGAACGGCGTCCCTCGCGCTCCAGGCCATCCACAGCCTTCGGCCGGACCTGGTGCTGCTCGACGTCTACCTCCCGGACGCCTCCGGCCTGGACCTGCTCCAACAACTCGATGTGGACACCATGATCCTCAGCGCGGCCTCAGACTCTGCCTCCATCCGGGTGGCGTTCCGCCGCGGCGCACTGGGCTACCTGATGAAGCCGTTCACGTCCGAGTCACTGTCCCAGCAGCTGCGCTCCTACGCCCGGTACCGGCGCCTGCTGGGCCAGCCCGGCGCCCTGGACCAGGATGCGGTGGAGCGCGCCAAGCGCGCCCTGATCCCCGGCGACGTCACGCCGTCATCAAAGCCGCGCTCGGCAACGGAAGCAGCAGTGCTCGAATCGCTGGTGCCCGGCGAGCAGTATTCAGCGGCGGAAGTGGCCGGCCGGGTGGGTGTTTCCCGGGCTACGGCGCAGCGGTACCTGTCCTCACTTGCCGACGACGGCGCAGTGGACATCCAGCTGCGCTACGGGACCACCGGCAGGCCGGAGCACCGCTACGGCCTGCCGGGCTCGCCGTAACCGGAAGGGTACAGAGCTAGCTGGCGCTCTTCTGCGCTACGAGTTCAATCTCCACCAGCATCTCCGGATCAAGGAACGGAAGGACGTGCACCAGGGACAAGGTGGGCCGGATGTCGCCGAAGACCTCGCCATGGGCACGCCCGGCTTCTTCCCACTGGCTGATGTCCGTCAGGTACAGCTTGGACTGCACCACGTCCTCGAAGCTGAAGCCGGCGTCGGCGAGGACCTTACCGAGCTTTTGCAGGATGAACTGGGTTTGGGCGTAGAAGTCATTGCCCACGATGCCGTCCTCGCCGCTCGCGGCGGTGGCAGAAATGTAGAGGGTGTTGTCCACCTGGACGGCGCGGGAGTAGCCGAGGGTCTGTTCCCAAACGGAGCCGGTGCCGAAGGTTTTGCGCATGGTGGGCCTTTCGAAGCTGGAGTGCGTCGGCACCACTTTAGGGCGGCTACAGGTCCAGCCGGTAAACCAGCAGTTTTATGTCAGTCCCGGGCACATACCAGTCCCGTTCCGGGACCCTGGCGAACCCGGTTTTGCTGTACAGGCCGCGGGCGCTTTCCCAGGTGCTTCCGGTGGTCAATGACACACCCTTGACCCCGTCCAGTTCCTTGGCGTGTTCAAGAATGGCCGCCATCATGGCCTTGCCTGCACCGCTGCGCTGCACGGCCGGGTCCACCACCAGCATGCGGAACTCCAGCTCATCGTGCAGGGCAATGTCCGCGTACGGCTCGCCGGCGCGGGCAAGCGTGACCGACCCGACCACCTGCCCTGCCCGCTCGGCCACCCAGACAGTTGCCTGGCCTGCCCGCAATGCAACGTCCTGGACCTTGCGCATGTAGGGGTGGTCGGCGTCGTCGAAGTACCCGGCTGCCAGGTAGGAATCCCTGGTGATGCGGGCAACGGCATCGAAATCGGTTTCGACGGCGGGGCGGACACTTATCTGCGATTGCACCCGTCAATGGTAGTGCTACCAGCCAGTAGCAGCGTGCAAATCGGGGGTTTCCGTGACTGAACTATCATGCCGGGCCCGTCAAGCGGGCCGGGGCCCGGCAGATGCCGCCTCAGAGCGGGAATTTACCGGACAGCTCCAGGCTCCCTGCGCAGGTCCAGGCATCCAGCCGTTCCTGGTCACTGGGGCCGCCCTCGAGCGGACTGGTCAGCCGGGGCCGGCGGACCCAGCAGCCGGCTTCCTCGGCGATCAATGCCCCGGCTGAAAAATCGTGCTCGTTCAGCCCTCGCTCGCCGAACGCGTCGTGGGTGCCGTCCGCCACCAGGCACAGGTCCAGGGCTGCTGACCCCAGCCTGCGGACATCGGCAAAACCCTGCAGCAATGCGGCGAACTGGGCGGCTTGCTCGGAGCGGACCTGTGGATCGTAGTTGAAGCCGGTGGCTAGGATCTGGCCTTTTCGCCCCGGGACCGGCCCCTCGAGCCGGGTCAGGGCACCGTTCTCTTCGAGCCAAGCACCCTCGCCACGGGCGGCGTAGTACACGCGGCCCAGCGCAGGGGCGTTAACGACGCCGGCCAACCAGACGCCGTCGGCATCTGCCACTGCAACCGAGGTGCCGTAGTAGACGATGTTGCGGATGAAGTTGGTGGTGCCGTCCAGCGGGTCGATGGACCAGCGGTAGCCGGTGGGGTTCGCCGGGCTGGTGGTTCCGTGTTCCTCACCGGTGATGCTGTCATTGGGACGGGCCGCGGAAATGACGTCCCGGACCGCGTGCTCTGCGGCGACGTCGAAGGCTGTGACCCAATCACCGGCGTCACCCTTGTTGCTGGCCTGCAAGGCCTCGCTGCTGCGGCCGGCCAGGACTGCTGCGCCGGCGGCGGCAGCAGCCTTGGCCACCTGCAGCAGTTCGCCGGGGCGGCTCATGCTGTTGCCTCCGTTGCGGCTCCGTCTGCTGTGACCCCCAGCGCTGGCATGTCCTCCAGCGCTGCCGGACCGCCGGCCAGGAGTTGCCGGAAGCCGTCTTCGTCCAGGACGGGAACGCCAAGCTGTTCAGCCTTGTCCAGCTTGGTGCCGGCGTTCTCGCCGGCCACCACGTAGCTGGTGTTCTTGGAGACCGAACCTGAGGCCTTGCCGCCGCGGATCAGGATGGCTTCCTTCGCCTCGTCGCGGCTGAAGTTCGGCAGCGAGCCGGTGACCACCACGGTCAGTCCTTCCAGCGTGCGGGGCACTGATTCGTCCCGCTCGTCCTCCATCCTGACGCCGGCTGCGGCCCACCGGTCGATAATTTCCAGGTGCCAGTCCTCGGCGAACCATTCCTTCAGTGCGGCGGCGATGGTGGGTCCCACGCCGTCCACGTGGGCCAACTCCTCCTCCGTCGCCTTCCGGATAGCGTCCATGGTGCCGAAGGCTGTGGCCAGCGCACGGGAGGCCCGCGGCCCGACGTGCCGGATGGACAACGCCACCAGAACCCGCCACAAGGGCTGGGTCTTAGCCTTCTCAAGTTCGCGGAAAAGCTTCTCTGTGGTGGCGGTGGGCTTGGACGGCGATTTCGCGGTGCCCTTGCTGTAGAAGTAAGGCACCAGCTCGTATTCCCCGGTGGCCACACCCTTGGACCGCTTCTCGCGCCGGATCTTGACCTCGGCCAGCAGCTCCGGCGTGAGGTCGAACAGTGACGCCTCGGTGGTCAGCGGCGGGACTTCCGGTTCCGCCGGTTGGGTCAGGGCGATGGCCGCTTCCCAGCCGAGCGCTTCAATGTCGAAAGCACCGCGGCCGGCGAGGTGGAACACCCGCTCGCGCAGCTGGGACGGGCAGGATTTTGAGTTGGGACAGCGGATGTCCACGTCGCCCTCCTTGGCCGGGGCCAGGGCCGTGCCGCAGGAAGGACATTCGGTGGGCATCACGAAGTCGCGGACCGGAGGATCCTGCTGGTCGCGCAGGGCAAGGACCGGGCCCACAATTTCCGGGATGACGTCGCCCGCCTTGCGGAGGATGACGATGTCGCCGATTTTCACGCCCTTGGCCTTGACCACGTCCTGGTTGTGCAGGGTAGCCATCTCCACGGTGGAGCCTGCGACTTTCACAGGCTCCATCATGCCGAAGGGGGTGACACGTCCGGTGCGGCCCACGTTGACCTGGATGTCCAGGAGCTTGGTGTGGACTTCCTCGGGCGGATATTTGTAGGCGACGGCCCATCGGGGCACACGGGTGGTGTAGCCGAGGGCCCGCTGGGTGGCGAAATCATCCACCTTGACCACAATGCCGTCGATTTCGTGGAGCAATTTGTGGCGCTTGTCCCCGTACCGTTTGATGAAGTCAAGGACCTCGTCCAAGCTTCCCAGCACTTCAGAATAGGGGCTGACCGGCAGGCCCCAGTCCTTCAGCAAGGCGTAGGTTACGGACTGGCTGCGCGCCTGGAGCCCCTCGCGGGCGCCGATCCCGTGGACAAACATCTTCAGGGGCCGCTTGGCCGTTTCCGCCGGATCCTTCTGGCGAAGGGAGCCGGCTGCCGCGTTGCGGGGGTTGGCCAGGGGCGCTTTGCCGGCTTCGATCAGGGCTTCATTGAACTCGGCGAACGCCTGCGACGGGATGAACACCTCGCCCCGGATTTCCACCTCCGCCGGATACCCCTGCCCGCTTAATTCCTGCGGAATTTCCTTGATGGTGAGGACGTTGTGGGTGATGTCCTCACCGGTGGTGCCGTCGCCGCGGGTAGCGGCACGCACCAGTTTGCCGTCCCGGTACAGCAGGTTGACCGCGAGGCCGTCAATCTTAAGTTCAGTCAGCCAGGCCGCTTGCTGCGATCCGTCACCGATCTTCCCGATACTGGCTGACGCCTTGGTGAGCCAGGCCTCGAGTTCCTCCAGGGAGAAGACATCCTCGAGGCTGTACATCCGCTGCAGGTGCTCCACGGCGGCGAAGGCCGCGGAGACTTCCCCTCCCACTTCCTGGGTGGGTGAGTCGTTGGATACCAGCTCCGGATGAAGGGCCTCGATCTCCTCCAGCCGCCGGAAGAGTTCGTCGAATTCGGCGTCAGAGACCAGGGGCGTGTCCTCCTGGTAATACGCGAACCTGTACTTCCGGACGAGGTCGACGAGGTTTTCGTATTCCTCGCGCACCGATTCGGTGGGGATGGCTTCCGGTTCGCCGGGTGCGGTGGTCCGGGTGGCGGTCTGTTCTGCGGGGCCTGGTCCTGTGCTCACAGACCTATCTTGCCCTACCCCGGCAGCGGGCCGGGGTCAGTGGGTGCAAAGGCGGTTCCTGCCCCACCAGGCAAGCTCCTCCACCGGCGCCCACCAAGAGGACGCCGGCAGTGATGGCCAGGAGGTCCCGACCGCGTGGTCCGGCACCGCCGGTGTCCGCCCAGGGTCCCGGCGGCTAAGGCGGCCCGGTGTTAGCTTGTGCTGTTCCTGGCATCGATGGCAATGACAGTAACGTTGTCTCTCCCGCCGCTGCGAAGCGCGGCTTGGATGAGGGAGTCCACGGCGCCCTGGGGGTCCGCTTCGGTGCTGATGATCTGGAAGATCTGCTCGTCCGTCAGCTCTCCTGTCAGGCCGTCCGAGCAAATAAGAAGGCGGTCCCCGTCCTCAACAGGCAGCAGCCAGTAGTCTGCCTCCGTCTCATCCCCGGTTCCCAACGCTCGCGTGACAACATGCCGGCGTGGATGCACCAAGGCTTGTTCCGGCGTTATTTCGCCGGCTTCCAGAAGTTCCTGGACTTCAGAGTGGTCCACGCTGATCTGCTCGAGATTTCCGCCGCTCAGTCGGTAGGTGCGGGAATCACCGACATTTACCACCAGCCAGTACGGCTTGCCAAGCTGTTCAACAACAACCGCGCCCGTCAGGGTGGTGCCGGCGCGCGCACCGGTCGCCTCACGGATGGCGAGGTCGGCCCCGGCCAGGTACTGCTGGAGCCCCGCAGGAGTGATGCTCCGCTCACCCGTGGAGACCTGGGGAATCGCGGCCAGCGCTCGGATGCAAAGGCCACTGGCGACCTCGCCGGCCTCGTGCCCTCCCATCCCATCGGCCACAGCAAAAACGGGGTCGGAGGCGATATAGGAGTCCTCGTTCAACTCCCGGCGGTGCCCCCGGTCGGTTCCGGAACCATGGCTGAGGGTCAGCCCGGACCCTTTGGAGCTGGAGGAAATGCTGGCGGGATGTTGTTTCATGCCTGTCCTGGATAGGTTCGGTCTCTGACGTTCATGTCGGAAGCAGGCCTGCTAGTCCAGTACCAGCCCCTTGCCGAGGCCTCGGGTGAGGCGTACCGGGCGGATCTCGCCGAAACCACGCACGTTCTCGGGCGGCTGCGGCACCATAACAAACCGTTCGTCGTGTTCCAGGGCGGAGGCGGTCATGGAATCTATGAGCACCGTCCCCGGGTCCGCCAGCGTGGTCAACCTGGCGGCAAGGTTCACGGTGGGCCCATAGATATCGCCGAGCCGGGAGAGAATCCTGCCCCAGACCATTGCCACCCGGGCTTCCGGCAGGATCTCGTCCTCGGTGAAGGCCTGGGCCAGCGCCAGGGAGATCTCCGCGCCCGCGGCGGGAGTTTCCGCGATGTAGAGGACTTCGTCACCCACGGTCTTGACCAGGCGGCCGCCGCCAACAGAGATGATTTCCGCGCACTTGTTCTCAAACCGCTGGACCAGCCGGGCCAGGGTCTTTTCGTTCATGCGGCGGGACAGGCTGGTGTAGGAAACCAGGTCCGCGAAGCCGACGGCACGTGCCAGGGGCAGCGGGGCGTCGTCCTCGTCGCCTTCGCGGCCTTCTTCACTGGCCTGCAGGCCGGCTTCGGCGCGGACGGCGAGCCGCTGGACGCCGGCATTGAGCTGGCGGCGCCAGGAGTAGACCAGCATTTCCTCCAGCGCATCCACCAACGCCGGAAGCTCATTCACCAGGCGCTTGCGTGCAACGGCATCGGTGACTCCCTGTTCGTGCACCATGTCTTCCACCAGGGCCTCGATCTGCCAGACCACCATGCGGTCCGTCATCTGGCCTATGGAGCGGGTGACGGAGATGGCTGCTTCCTCCGTCAGCTTTCCTGAACGGACCAGGTCCACCACGTTGGAGAGTGCTGCCTGGTCACGCTCGGTGAAGGCCACATCCTCGTCGCCGAAGTTGGGAAACCCCAGGGCACGCCAAAGTTTGCGCGCCGACAGCAGGGACAGCCCCGCACCGGCGGCGACTTCACGACGGCGGAGCTTGCGTTCCCCGCCCAGCAAGCGGGCTTCCAGGGCCTTCATGGCCAGCCTTTCGGCGGACATGGTGCCGGTGGCCGGGTGGGCGTCAGCGGCAGGAGTGGGCGCGATGGATTCGACGCGTTCCTGCTGGTGCTCATCGTTCATCTGGTCCACCTTCTCTCATTTCCCACGGCAAAGCCCCGGCGGGGTAGTCCGTTGTTCCGCCCGGCTGGGCATCGTCCTCGTCCGGCAGGTCCTCGATGGCATCGAGGATGAAGTCCCGGAACCTGGCTACTTCCGGCACATCCTGGAAAGTGACCAGTCTCTGGTGTCCGACTTCCAAGGATATATTCCCCGAACGGAAGAGGCGTTGCAGGACCGACTCATGGACAGTCAGGTTCCGGACCGATGCCAGGTTCACCTGCTGGTCCCGCCGCTTCCACACACCGGACCTCGCCACCATCCTCCTGCTGGTCAGGGTATAGCGGGTCCGGTGCCACCGCAGCAGCCGGGGCAGGCAGAAGCCGAGCCACACCGAAGCAGCCGCCAGGACGCAACCCGTCACGAGCCAGGCTGTCCACCGGCCGGAAAGTGCAGGGACTGCCCGCCCGGCTTCGCCACGGATCACCCAGGCCGAAAAATAGGCTGCAACTGCCGGCGAGAGAATAAAGGCAGCCGCGGCACCTGCGAGTTTCCTCGGCTGCGGGCGGGTGGTGACAATTACCTGTTCGCCCGGGACAAGGTTTTTACGCATAACCGCCTTGGCCGAAAGCGTCCGGGGAGGTCCACGGCCGGAGGTGCACCACGTCCCCGGCAGTGACGACGTGCTCGCGGGAATCGCGGTCCACCACCAGCAGCGACCCGTAGTCGTCGAGCCGGGACGCGTGGCCGATGATCTCGTGGTCTCCGGGAAGCTGGGCCCGCACCTGCTTCCCAAGGGTGACCATGGCCGCCTCAACCCGCTTGTGCAGTGAGGTGCCGCCTGCCATCCCTGCCGCCGGATCGCCGTCGGCATTGCAGAAGCTGCGGTACAGGACAGCGAACTTCGAAAGGTAGCTCTTCAGGAGCAAGGTCCGGTCCACCGTGCTGGCATCCTCCAGCATCACGGAGGTGGCAGTGGGGACAGGAAGGTCCGCTGTACCGAGGGTGACGTTCAGGCCCGTTCCCAATATGACGGGCGGCACGGAACCATCCACCATGGGACCGAGTTGCGCCAGGATGCCGGCGATCTTCCTGCCCCGCACCAGCACATCGTTGGGCCACTTCAGTTCGGCGGGGATACCGGCCGTTTCCAGGAGGGTCTCGCGCAGGGCCAGGGCGGCAACCAGCGACAGCCAGGAATAGGTCTGCGTGGGCAGCGGCCGCCCCTCGGCGTTGGCGGGCCGCAGGACAATTGAAACGGAAATGGAGCTCAGCGGCGGCGCTTCCCAGTGCCGGTCCAGACGGCCGCGCGCTGCCGTCTGGTACTCGGCAGTGAGCACGGACAGGTCCGGCCAGGCAGCAGGCTCAACGGTGACGGAACGAAGGAGGTCAGCGTTGGTGGACCCGGTGGAGTCCACTACCTCCAGCCGGGGGATGCCGGTGGCGGACAGGAAGTCCTGATCCGCCAGGTCCCTCCGGTTCAGGGGCGTACCGGGGGTATGTGCGTCATCCATAGCTAAATCCTACCGAGCTGAAACCTCCCGGTACGCGTTGTTGACGCCGCCTACAGGAAGATGTCCGGAACCAGCTGGTCCTCCGGCGCCCCCGGGCTGTAAGGGCGGAAGTCCTTTACCCCGGCTGCAGCAAGCACCTCTTCATCGGTGTAGAAGTTGCCACTGGCGGCACTGCCGGCGCCAAGATTAGCGCCGGTCAATACGGCGTGGGCGGCATCAGCCATGATCTGCGGGCCGCGCGCGGCCTGGACCCATTGGTCGCCGCGGGGCATGTTGCGGATGGCTGCTGTGTCGATCAGGGTGCACGGCCACAGTGAGTTGACGCTGATACCGTCGCCCTTCAACTCCTCGGCGAGCCCAAGGGTGGTCAGGCTCATTCCGTACTTCGCCATGGTGTAGGCCAGGTGCTTTCCGGCCCAGTACGGATCAAGGTTCAGCGGGGGTGAAAGCGTGAGGATATGACTGCCGGCGGAGGCGCGCAGCGCCGGCAGTGCCAGCTTCGACAGCAGGAACGTCCCACGGACATTAATGTCCTGCATCAGGTCGTACTTTTTCATGTCCACGGCATCCGTGCCGGACAGGTCAATGGCGGAGGCGTTGTTCACAACGACGTCGATGCCCCCGAAGCGCTCCACAGCCGCGGTAACAGCTCCGGCCACGTCTTCGTCCCGCCGGACATCGCCCACCAGCGGAAGCGCCTGGCCTCCGGCCGCCTCCAATTGCTCGGCAGCCGTGTAGACGGTGCCTTTAAGTTTCGGGTGCGGTTCCCCCGTCTTGGCCAGCAGCACAATGTTGGCGCCGTCCTGCGCCGCCCTGGTGGCGATGGCCAGCCCGATCCCGCGGCTTCCGCCGGAGATCAGGAGGGTGCGGCCACGCAGGGTACCGGTGGGCTGGTAGGGGCTTGCAGGCAATCCCGAAGCGTCATTGCTCAAAGTCATAAAATCACTGTAACCCAGTTATGTTACTGGCCAGTAACATAGTGCCGCGGGCTGGCGGCACGGCAGAAAATTGTAGGTTTTCTACAGCGGCGGCCGTCAGAAGCGTCACTAGACTAGCCAGCAGGGTTCGTTTTTTGTGTGGATGCTACTTAACTCCCGCATCAGACCTGCCACGAAGGACAGCGCCACAGGACCATTGCTACAGAGCCGGAGATATTTTGATGAGCCACGATCTGACAACGACAGCGGGAAAGATCGCCGATTTCCGCGACCGCCAGGCCCGTGCCGAACAGCCCTCCGGCCCCGAAGCGATCGAAAAGCAGCACGCCCGCGGCAAGAACACCGCCAGAGAACGCATCGCCCTCCTGCTGGATGAAGACTCGTTCGTGGAATTCGATGCCCTTGCAGTACACCGCTCCACCGCATTCGGCATGGAGAAGAAGAAGCCACTGGGAGACGGCCTGGTCTCCGGGTACGGCACGGTGGACGGGCGCCCCGTCGCTGTCTACAGTCAGGACTTCTCCGTTTACGGCGGCTCCCTCAGCCAGGTCAACGGCGAAAAGATCGTCAAAGTGCAGGAGTTCGCACTCCGCAACGGCTGCCCCGTGGTGGGCATCCTCGACGGTGGCGGAGCCCGGATCCAGGAAGGCGTGGCCTCCCTGGCCATGTTCGCCGATATCTTCCGCAACAACGTCCACGCCTCAGGCGTGGTGCCGCAGATCTCCCTGATCATGGGCCCGTCCGCCGGTGGTGCAGCCTACTCCCCCGCCCTCACCGACTACGTGGTGATGGTGGACAAAACCTCGCACATGTTCATCACCGGCCCGGACGTTATCAAGACCGTCACCGGCGAGGACGTGGACATGGAAACCCTGGGCGGAGCGCGCCAGCACAACGCCACCACGGGCACCTCGACATACCTGGCCTCCGACGAAGCCGACGCCATCGAATTCGTGCGCGACCTGCTGGACTTCCTGCCCTCCAACAACCTCTCCGAGGCGCCCGTGCTGGAACACCAGCAGGAACTGGAGGTCGACGACGACGACCTCGCCCTTGACACGTTGATCCCGGATTCCGCGAACCAGCCCTACGACATGCGCAGCGTTGTTGAGCAGATCGTGGACGACGCCCACTTTTTGGAAATGCAGGCCCTGTACGCCCCCAACGTGATGATCGGGTACGGCCGGGTGGAGGGCCACACAGTGGGGATCGTAGCCAACCAGCCCCTGCAGTTCGCCGGCACCCTGGACATCGCCGCCTCGGAAAAGGCCGCCCGCTTTGTCCGCCACTGCGACGCGTTCAACATCCCCATCATCACCCTGGTGGACGTGCCCGGGTTCCTGCCCGGCAAAGACCAGGAATTCCAGGGCATCATCCGCCGCGGCGCCAAGCTTCTGTACGCCTATGCCGAGGCCACGGTCCCCAAGCTCACCGTGATCACCCGCAAGGCATACGGCGGGGCCTACATCGTCATGGGTTCCAAGAAACTGGGCGCCGACCTGAACCTGGCGTGGCCCACCGCGCAGATCGGCGTGATGGGCGCGCAGGGCGCGGTCAACATCCTTTACCGCCGCGACCTCGCAGCAGTTGCCGAAGCCGGCGGAGACGTCGAGGCGCGGCGGGCCGAAGTGATCCGGCAGTATGAGGAAGAGCTCCTGAACCCGTACCAGGCAGCCGAACTGGGCTACGTCGACGCCGTCATCGCCCCGTCCGAAACCCGCACCCAGATCATCAAGGGACTGCGTGCGCTCCGCGACAAACGCGCCAGCCTTCCCACCAAGAAGCATGGGAACATTCCGCTGTGACCCCCACCGGCTCCCAACCTTCGCAAGCTCAGCCAGGGAACCCTGCGGGCGTGGGCCCAACCCCCGGCTCCCAACCTTCGCACGCTCAGGCCGGGTCCCTCGCCGGCGTCGGCCCTGCAGATGTCGAGCCCGCCGAATACGACGCGCCTGCTGCCGCCGTGTTCTCTGTTGTCAAAGGCCAGCCGACGGCCGAGGAACTGGCGGCGCTGACCGCCGTCGTCCTTTCCCTGGGAGGCAGCGAGCCCGTACCCGCCGGCAAGCCGTCGGTGCGGCACTGGGTGCGCCGGCAGCAGTTGCGGCTGGCCCCCACCCCCGGGCCCGGGGCATGGAAGCGAAGCCGCGGCTGAAAGGCGGACCTTCCCGCATTCCGGACGATAGTCTCGGAGTGTGACTACAGACACTGCTCCCGCTGCCCGCCCGAAAACCCGCATCGACGCCGTCGCGGACCGTTACACGGACACGCTCGTCAGGCTCAATCCGTCCTTCGCCACCACCCTTGGCGTACCCGGGCATGAGACCGAATACCAGGACTTTTCCCCCGCCGGCATTGCCGAGTTCGCGGAGGCTGCGCGGAAGGCCCTCACCGACCTTGAGGGGCTGGAGCCCGAGGACGACGTCGACGCCGTCACCCTTGACGCCATGCAGGAGCGGCTGGGCCTGCAGCTGCTGATCCATGCCTCCGGCTGGGAGTACGCGGACCTGAACAACATCGCCTCCCCCGCCCAGGACATCCGCGCCATCTTCGATCTCATGCCCACGGAGACAGAGCAGGACTGGCAGCACATCGCCGGCCGCGCACTCAACGTTCCGCGGGCTATTGCCGGCTATATTGACTCCCTGCGGCAGGCGAGGGACGCCGGCAGGGTTGCCGCGGCGCGCCAGGTGAACATTGTCATTGAGCAGACCACAAAGTACGCCGCCAAGGACGGGTTCTTCGCAAGGCTGGCCGCC
>NZ_JBNHFF010000087.1:0-12474 GCF_059089965.1 Arthrobacter sp. SPT-J7 | reverse complement strand
TAGGGTGCCTACCGTGAGCATCGCCAAGGGCAGCCGGGCAAAAAGACCCAGGGGAAGGAACCCGCGGCCGGCAAGGTGTGGAAGCCTGGCAAACCGGCCACCGGAGGCAGGCTGCGGATTGGCGGGTGCCTCGGCGGGGGGAGGGGCAGGCTGCCCCGATGTGGAGGGCTGGCCAGGTGAAAGGGAAGTAGAGGATTTCAATTGCGGGCTCGTTCAGTCATGCGCATCGTCCCTCCTCCCGATGCGCTGAACCCGGTAACCATCCGAGTATATCCGGCCTTTCTACTCCCTCAGACCTGGACCTCCACTGCTTCGGCTATCCGCAAGGTGGACCCGTTCCTGGTCTTCACCACCTGCAGCTGGGTTCCGATCCGTTGCTTCATCTCCCCTACGTGGCTGACCAAGCCCACCACCCTCCCGCCGTCCCGCAGGCCTTCGAGGGCATCCATCACCTGTTCCAGGGACTGCTCGTCAAGGCTGCCGAAGCCTTCGTCCACAAAAAGCGTTTCGATCTCGACGCCGCCTGACTCCTGCTGGACAACGTCCGCCAATCCGAGTGCCAGGGAAAGCGACGCCATAAAGGATTCACCCCCGGACAGGGTGGACGTGTCCCGGCGGTGCCCGGTCCATTGATCCACCACTTCAAGGCCCAGCCCTGATTTTGCACCGCGCGCCGCCTTCGCGTCAGTATGCTGCAAGAGGTACCTGCCGTCGCTCATCGCCACCAGGCGCTCAGACGCGGCCAGGGCCACCTGCTCCAGCCGCGCTGCCAGTACGTAGCTGTTCAGGCTCATCCGGTACGTGTTGTCTCCCCTGCCGGCCGCCACGTCCGCCAGGCCTGAAAGCATGCGGGCACGCCCTGCAGGCCCGCGGGCGGACCCGGCCAACTCCTCATAGCCGGCACGGATGGAGGTCAGCGACTCAAGGCAGCGCTTGGCCAGGCCTGCCGCCAAATCCGCATCACGTGCTGCCTTCGCGGCAGCGGCAGCTTCGGCCTGCAGGGCGGCGAGCTGCTGTTCGTCCGGTGTGCGTCCGGCAGCCGCCTCCTCCAGGGCAAGCACAATATCCTCTGATGCGAACAGCTCCGCCACCCTTGCGGCTTCATCCTGGGCTGACCGCATCGTGGCTTCCAGGGCCGCAGCTTCACTGGCGGCCAGCAGGTGTTTCCGGGCCTCTTCAACGGTGGCGAACCCGGCTTCCGGCAACGCCTGCTCCAGCTGTTCCAGCGCCTCCTCGGCCTGGGCCTTGGCTGAGCCCAACTCGGCCTGGGCGTCAACGGCTTTGCCTAGCATCGCGGCAGCGTTTTCCAGGGCACGCAACCGATGGGCCAGACTGCGGTGGCCTGCCCTCAGTCCTGACAATGCCTGGTTTAGCAAAGACGACTGTTCGGCCACGTCCGCAATGGAGGACTCGACCTGGGCCAGCTCGGCCTCGGTGCGGGAGTGGGACGTCTGTGCTGCTGCAAGGTCGGCCTCAAGTACTTCAAGCCGCGACCGTGCCGCCGCGAGTTCCTTAACTGCCTGTTCAGCCTCGGCTGCCGCGCGGCGGGCTTCCCGGGCCGCGCCGAAGGCCTCCTCCTTGGCTGTTTTCCCACCTTGGCCGGCGAGGACGGCTACCAGCTGGTTTGCTTCGGCCAGCCTGTGGCCGGCCGCTGCGAATTCGGCTTCGGCGGCTTCATGAAGCTCGTGGGCTGTTTCCTCCTCCTGCGCAAGTCCGGGGCCGCCGCCGTGGATCGTCGCCGGCAACGGGTGGTCGTGGCTTCCGCACACCGGGCACTGTTCTCCCTCGACCAGCTTGGCGGCGAGCTCGGCGGCGGCATTGGCCAGCCGCTGCTCCCTGACGTCAAGCCAGCGCTGTTTGGTCTCCAGTTGGTTCTCCCGGGCTGCGGCGTGTTCCAGCTTCGCTGCGTCGCGGACGGCAGCAGCCGCAGCGTAGCGCTGGACCACGTCCAGCAACTCCTCGGCCGTCGTCGCTTCCTTCGTGCGCAGGGCCGCCACTCCCGCACGCACCTCCAAAGGTCCCAGGCCGTCGGTGAGGCGGGACCGTTCGTCGGCAAGGCTCTCCACACGGCTGGCCAGTGCAGCGCCAGCCTCGGCCAGTTCCTGCTGTTTGGCCACCAGCTGCTGGTGTTTTGACCGGAGCACCTTGAACCGGTCCTCGTCCGGAAGTCTTGCTTCGACCACCGCCAGCAGGGAACGGATCCTGTTCAATTCGTCAACTGCGCCGGGAACCGCCGCGGGGCCGGACAGAGCCAGGGCGTCCGCTGCCGGGAAGCCGAGCTCCAACTGGGCGAGTTCAGGGTCTTCGTCAGCAGCCAGTCGAAGCAGTGTAAAAGCCGATTCCATGGCATCGGCTGCTCGCCGGACCTTGACCGCCCCCGCGTCCACGCTGCGCAGTTGTCCGGCGAGTACCTCTGCCTGGCGGTGCCGACCAAGCCGGAATTTAAGGCTCTCCAGCTGCGGCCCGGCGTCCTTCACGGCTGCCTGCCGCGCCGTCGCTTCCTCCAGCCTGCGGTGGCGCTCCCTGCGTGCAGTCTCGGCAGCGACGCGCCGGGCACGTTCCTGGCTTGCCAACTCCGCGCTTCTTGCCTGGTCCGCCAGTTCCCGTAACCGTTGCCCGGCAGCATCCTTCAGCCAGTCCAGCCGGGCAGCAGGATTGTGCCCAGCCTGGCCAGCCGCCTCGTCAAGCTGCAAGGTTGCCGCTTCCGACTCGGCTCGGGCCGCCAGCAGCTCAAGCTTGCCGGCAAGGACAGACACTTCCTCCTTTGCTACCTGCGCCTGGCGGGACAGCTCCTGTTCAACCGCTTCGAACCGCTCCGTGCCAAAAAGCTTCTGCAAGAGCTCGAGCCGGTCAGTGGCCTTCGACCGCAGGAATGCAGCAAAGTCACCCTGCGGCAGCATCACCACCCGGGTAAATTGCTCACGGTCCATTGCCAGCAGGGCCAGTATTTCCGCCCCTGCCTCGTCATTGCGAGCGGACTTCTCGATCCACATCCCATTCACACGTTCCCGCAGGAGGGTTTTGGCCTGCTGGGTGGTAAACCCGTTCCTGCCCCTGGCGCTGGGCTTTTCCCACGCAGGGGAACGCGTCACCTCGTAACGGCGGCCCTGCGCGGAAAATTCGCAGCTGACGGCGGGTTCCTGGCCTGGCTCCGCATGGTCGCTGCGCAGCCGTTTGCCGTCCTGGCGCGCTCCGGGAACCGAACCGTACAAGGCGAAGCAGATGGCGTCCAGCACACTCGTTTTTCCTGCACCGGTGGGGCCGTTGAGCAGGAAAAGGCCGTGCGCGCTTAGCCTGTCGAAATCCACCTCCTCTGTGCCGGCAAAGGGACCGAACCCGGAGATTCGGAGCCTGTGGATCCTCATCGCGAAACCTCCAGAAGGCGGACGTTCTCCAGTGCACCCGCGAGCGCGGCCTTCTCGGCGTCGTCCGGGTTCCGGCCACGGACGTGCTCCAGGAACCCGCAGCATACGGCCAGGTCATCGGGCGCTTCAGCGAGCCTGCTGCTGTACGTTGAGGCGGCGTTGCCAGGTCCGCCCTCCGGCTCAAACCCCAGCACGAGGGTGTCGGGGAAACGTGAACGAAGACGGTCCATGGCCCGGGCAGGACGCTGGGCGTCGGTCAACGTCACCTGGCAGTAGGCGGTTTCGGCCCATGAGTATTTGGGCGATTCGAGCAGATCAGCCAAGGGACCACGCAGCACGGCCAGGGTTCGCGGGGCATCCCATAGGACTTCCTCCACACCGGCCACGCCGTCGGCATCAATATCAATGAGCCACGCACCCTTCTGGTGGGAGGCTTCGGAGAATGAGTAGGCGAGCGGGGATCCGGAGTACCTGACCCTGGGCGACAGGGTCTGGCGCCCGTGCAGGTGGCCCAGTGCCGTATAGCTGAAGCCGTCAAAGAGGTCCAGCGGAACGGCGCCCACCCCGCCGATGCTGAGGTCGCGTTCGCTGTCCGAGCTGATGCCTCCGCTGGCAAAGGTATGGGCAAGCACCACCGAGTGGACTCTTTGCGACGCCGAACGGCGTTCGATGTCCCGGCGGATGAGTTCTGTTGCCGCGCGGGTTACCTCGAAGTGGCTGGCGGCCTGGGCTCCCAGCTGTTCAGAAACGAGCCGTGGTTCGAGCCAAGGTATGCCGTAGATGGCCACTACCGCTTCACCTGCAGATGCTTCCCCGGCAGACGAACTGCCCACTGGCACCAGCAGGGGCTGGTCAAGGCCCCCCAGGCTGGTCCGCAAATGCACTCCGCCGCGTTCCAGCAAACGCGAGGCGAAGCCCAGGCGAATGGCAGAGTCGTGGTTACCGCTGGTGAGCACCACCTGGGCTCCCGCCGACGTCAGCCGGACCAGGGCGTCATCAAGCAGGTGCACCACATCCACACCGGGCAGGGCACGGTCGTAGACATCCCCGGCGATCAGCACAATATCCACGGCGTGCCCGGTGACGGCGCCCACCAGCTGGTCGACGAAGGCCCGTTGCGCGTCCAGCATACCGACGCCGTGGAAGGACCGGCCCAGATGCCAGTCCGATGTGTGAAGTAGCCTCATGTTTCTAAGCTATCGGCTGCCACTGACACTTCCGGCAACCCCCGCCGGTGCCGGGATCAGCCACGCTTGCCCTCGAAGAACTCCTGGGCTTCGCTGGGCTCACCGGCTGTGTCCTCTCGGGTCCGTGCGTCTTCTCCGGTACGTGCGTCCTCTCCGGCCGCTTTCTCCGCCCCGGGCTCCCCGGAAGCGCTGGGAGTTATGCCGTTGCCAAAACTCCTGAACACCAGCCCAGCGACGGCAGCGCCCACCAGTGGAGCGGCCACGAACACCCAGACCTGTTCAAGCGCCCACCCCGAACTGAAGACGCCAGAGGCAACGGCCCGGGCGGGATTGAAGGGCAGGTTGCCAACGGACTGGCCCAGCTGCAGGAGAACGGCAAAAGACAAACCTACCGCGACTGCGGCGGCGGAGCGGCTGGTGTAGCCCCTTCCGGCCGTACCCAGGAAAACGGCCACAATGATTGCGGCTCCCAGCATTTCCAGGAGGAGCACCGCCGCCAGCGGCGCCTGGATGATGGAGTGATCGCCAAAGCCGGCCGCTACGGTGTCGAACGCTGTCCGGCTGTCCGCTATCCCCGGCAGCGTGCGCAGGATTCCGTAAAGGGCCAGGGCCGCCACCATCCCGCCGGCCACCTGTGCCCCGGCATAGGCGGCTGCTGTGCCGGCACGGATGCGGCCGGCGAGGAGATGGCCGGCAGTGACGGCAGGGTTGAAATGGCCACCCGAAACGTGTCCAAAGGCGAGCATGGCGGCGGTAACCGCAAGGCCAGCGGCAAGGGCGGCAGGCAACGGACTGGATTGTGGAATGCTGAACAACGGCACCCCGAGGCCTGCCAGGGTCAGGAAAAGGCTGCCGAACGCCTCCGCCGTCAACCGTGGCAGGAGCCCTGGCTGGGCTGCTTCGGAGCCGGACGGCCGCGGTGCATTGTGACGGGCCGGGACAGGCGTGCTCATGGTGGGACCTTCAGGTAGGCGGACGGGGGGTTGCTTCAGGCAACCCGGGCAGTATTCCAGCGCAGGCTGTGCGTTCGCTGGGACGGAAGTTTTGGGAGCGGCGCGAAGCTCGCGCCGGCACGCGTCAAAGGGCCCCGGCACACCACGGTAAATTTACTGCATGAGCATCGAGCCGGACACTTCCACGCCCTCCCTCAAGTCCCGCATCCACGGCTGCCTCCTGGGCGGCGCACTTGGCGACTCCCTGGGTTACGCGGTGGAGTTCGACTCGATCGACCAGATCCGCGCCCGCTTCGGTGCATCCGGTGTGACCGGTTTCGAGGCCCTGGCAGGAACGAGCCACTTCTCCGACGACACACAAATGACGCTCTACACCGTGGACGGCCTTGTGGAGGCGCTGGAATGGGCGAACTCGGGGGTGGGCGCCGACGTCAATGCCTGCCTGTGGCTCGCGTACCTGCGCTGGCTCGCAACGCAGGGCGAAGCGGCCCCGGCATCGGCCCCGGTGCCCCAGCCGCGCTGGATCGATGAGCAGCAGGTCCTGCATCAGCGGCGGCATCCCGGCAAAGCCTGCATCTCCGGCCTGGCCACTGGCGAAATGGGCACCTCGGTCCGGCCGGTGAACCCTGAGTCGAAGGGTTGCGGGACAGTGATGCGGTCCGCTCCGTTCGGGCTGATCCCGCACATAACGCCCGACGCCGTCTACAAGCTGAGTTCCGACGCCGCCTCCCTGACGCATGGCCATCCGTCAGCGCGCCAGAGCGCAGGAACCTTCAGCCTCCTGATCCACCGGCTCGTGGCCGGTGACGGCATGCGCGAAGCAGCCGCCGAAGCCCTCGCCCATGCCGCCGGCTTGGACGGGGTGGCTCCCGAACTGCCCAAGCGGCTGGAGGGCGCACTCCGGCTGGCCGGCAAAGGCATCGTGACGCCGGAGGAAATCGTCCAGGCACTCGGCGAGGGATGGGTGGCTGAGGAAGCACTCGCCGTCGCACTTTACGCTGCCCTGGCCACCCTTCCCGACGCCCCCGCTGGAGACCCTGTGCAGCACTTCCGCAAAGCGGTGGCCCTGGCCGTCAACCACAGTGGTGACAGTGATTCGACCGGCTCCCTGGCCGGGAACATCGTGGGCGCCTTCTACGGCGAGGCTTGCCTGCCCGGCGAATGGCTTGATGCCCTGGAGGCACCGGAGGTCATCCGGGGCATGGCCGACCAGCTCGTGGCGGTTACGTCCGCCGAAGGCTGACGTTGTTGCAGGCCTCGCAGACATCTTCCGGTATCAGGCCGCGGCGCTGCAGGAAGCCGAAGACCACACAACCAAGGCAAAAGCCGGCGAAGGCTTCAAGCGACGCCGCCACGATGAGGATGCCCAGCACCGTCCAGGCGGCGGGAACTGCGCCGGCAATGTACAGGACGAGGGCCACGGTGGAGACCACGGCTCCCATGCCTTGGGCAAAGCGTTTGGGCGGCCCCGGAACGAGCCTGACCCGGCCCAGCCGGGGCGTAATGACTTTGACGGAGAGCAGTGCCAGCGGCGAGATCCGGGGGCCGAAGAGCAGCCGGAGCCAAAATCCGACAGCGATGGCCAGCAGTCCCCATCCTGACCCCATGGCTGCCGTAACCAGGGCAAGCAGCACCACAAGCCCTGCCGTCACGCGGGCGGCGTACTCGTTGACGGGGTTGGGGAAGGCAAGCAGCGGGCGCATGAGCCAAGGCTTGGGGCAGGCGACGCCGGGAGGCAGCTTTGTTGCGCCGCGTGAACCTGGACGGCTCTGCGCCTCAGGCACTGACGGCGGCGGCAAAGCTGCCCACCATCTGCAGGAATTCCCCCTCCGACAGGACCTCGATGGCCCGGCCGCGCTCGTGGAGCTCCAGAACGCGCCGGGCTTTGCCCGTGAGCCTCCCGGAACGGAGGTCCGAGGCCACGAAGCCGTCCCCCACTACCAGCACAGTGGTGCGTCCGGTGACCCTGCTTTCGGGCCGGGCACCAACCTCCGCCGACCTCAGCTTCGCTTCCGGCCGGGCCATGGAAAGCTGTCCCGTAAAAACAACCGTCTGGCCGTAGAGCGGGTGGCCGGGGTGGGCATCGGGGTTGGGGTCCGGGTTGGCCCCCTCCTCCGGCCAGCCCGACTGGAACGGGCTGACCAGCGCTGCCCCGCTGCCGGCCGCACTCGAGACAGCGGCCAGGCTCGCCTTCGACAACCCGTCCGTTGCCGGGTTGAAGGCCTCCTGGCGCGGCATCTCGAGCCCCAGGGAAAGGTATAGCTCGGCGATGCTGCTGGCTCCGTTGCGGCGGGCGATGTCGATGAGGATACCCGCGCATGCACGCGCATCTTCGGCGGCGTCGTGGTGCTTGACCAGGGGTACGCCGGCTTCCTCCGCCGCAAACGGCAGGGAGTTGGAGACCAGCGAGTAGCACCGGCGGGAAAGCATGACGGTGCAGACGTAGTCGTAGGCAGGGCCCGCCAGCCCCGAGACCTCGAGTCCGGAGCGGATGACGCCCAGGTCAAAAGCGGCATTGTGGGCGGCAAGGATGTCATCACCGATGAACGTGCCAATTTCCGGGAAAAGCTCCCCGAAGCGCGGCATTCCGGCAACATCGCGGGCGCTGATGCCGTGGATACGCACGTTGTGGTAATCAAAGTGGTCATGGTTGGCCGGCGGCCGCATCAACCACGAAGCTTCCTCGACGATCCGCCCGCCCCTGACTTTCGTCAGTCCTACAGCACAGGGCGAGCCCCGGAATCCGTTCGCAGTCTCGAAGTCGATCGCCGTAAAGTCCAAACCCACGGGGCCAACCATACCTCCGGGGACGATCCTTCCCCCGTCAGCCGTGCCGTCCTGTCATGGATATCACCAGGCAAGCCCGTGGGGGGAACCCCTCTGCGGCTGGGGCCTGAGGTGCGTCAAGTACCCTTGAGTGGTGAACTTTCCTGTGATGAACGACTTCGCTGTGTCCATGCTGGGTGGTGCGGGACCGGTGCAGCCACAGCTGGCATCCTTCCTGCCCGACTGGCTGAACCCCCAGGTCTTCCTGGCCGATCCTGCCCTGGCGCCCTGGGTGGTCCTGCTGGTGTGCGGCATCGTCTTCGCGGAAACCGGCCTGCTGGTGGGCTTCTTCCTGCCGGGAGACTCCATGCTTTTCACCGCAGGCCTGCTGGTGGCCACTGACACCATCAAGTTCAACGTCTGGCTTTTCGCGCTGCTGATCATAGTGTCGGCCATTATCGGCAACCAGACCGGTTACCTGATTGGCTCCAAGGCCGGACCGGCCATCTTCAACAAGCCCAATTCGCGCCTCTTCAAGCGGGAAAACGTTGAGAACGCGCACGCCTTTTTCGAAAAGCACGGCGGCAAGGCGCTGATACTGGCCCGCTTCGTCCCGATCATCAGGACCTTCGTTCCAGTCATCGTCGGCGTCGCGCAGATGAACAAAAGGAAGTTCTTCCTCTTCAACGTGATCGGCGCTGTCCTCTGGGGCGGCGGCGTGACGCTCCTGGGTTACCTGCTGGGTGACCGTATCCCCTGGGTGCGCGAAAACCTGGACATCATCTTCATCGCCATCGTCCTGGTCTCGGTCCTGCCCATCGGCGTCGAAGTCCTCCGCGGCGTGTCGGCAAAACGCCAGGCGAAGGCCTACGGCACCGACCCGGTGGACGAGTTTATCGAGGAACATGCTCCCGAGAGCGAGCATAAGACACCGCGCGATATCCACGAGGGCACCCGCCTCGAGGAACATGCCCCAGAGGACTGGCGCAAGGCACCTCGTGATATCCCTGAGGGCACCCGCTCAGACTAGGTTGCCTGGCGCTGTCCGTGCCGCCGGCAAGATCCCTTGGCCGTTAAACAGCTGTGCTCCCCGTTCCCGCGGGGAGCACAGCTGTTTAAGAACGGCAAGGGCAGTTACGGGTCCTGCAGGGCCTCGACGACGGCCGGCAGAAGCGCCCGGAAGGCCTTGCCGCGGTGGCTGATGGCATTCTTCTCGTCGGCGGACAGCTCCGCACAGCTTCGCTCTTCCCCCACCGGCTGCAGCACGGGATCATAGCCGAACCCGCCGTCGCCGCGGGGTTCGCGCAGCAGGACGCCCTCCAGCTGGCCGTATTCCACCACCTCGCGCCCCGGTCCGCTATCCGATCCCGGTACTGCCAGCGCAGCCGCGCAAACAAAAGCAGCGCCCCGGTGGGCGTCCGGCACGTCGGAAAGCTGGTTCAGCAGGAGCCGCAGGTTCGCTTCGTCGTCGCCGTGGCTGCCGGACCACCGTGCAGAGAAGATTCCCGGGGCTCCGCCCATCACATCCACAGCAAGGCCGGAGTCATCGGCGATGGCCACCAGGCCTGTTGCTTCGGCGACAGCGCGAGCCTTCAGCAGCGAATTCTCGGCGAAGGTAACACCGGTTTCGACGACGTCGGGGGCACCTGCCGAGGCGGCATCCACCACCTGGGTATCGACGTCGAGCCCCGGCACCTGTCCCCGCAGCAGTTCGCGCAGCTCCCGGAGTTTTCCTTTGTTATGGGTGGCAAGCACCAGGCGCGGGGCGGCGGGCGCCGCGCTCACAGGGTGTCTGCCAAAGTTTCGCGCTGGATTGCGGCGAGCTGGGTGGTGCCCAGCAAGGCCAGATCCAGGAGCTGGTCCAGTTCCGCGCGATCGAAGGGGGCACCCTCGGCGGTGCCCTGCACCTCCACGAATTTGCCGGAGCCCGTGACCACCACATTCATGTCGGTCTCCGCCCGGACATCCTCAACGTAGGGCAAGTCCAGCATGGGAACGCCGTCGATGATACCCACCGACACTGCAGCGATGGTGTCGATGAGGGGCTGGGCGTTCTTCGCGATGAGCTTGTTGTCACGGGCAAACCTGATGGAGTCAGCGAGCGCAACGTAGGCACCCGTGATGGCTGCCGTCCGGGTTCCGCCGTCTGCCTGGAGGACGTCGCAGTCCAGCACGATGGTATTTTCGCCCAGGGCCTTGGTGTCGATGATGGAACGCAGGGAACGGCCGATGAGCCGGGAGATCTCGTGGGTGCGGCCGCCGATTTTGCCTTTGACCGATTCGCGGTCGGACCTGGTGTTAGTGGCCCTCGGCAGCATGGCGTACTCGGCCGTCACCCAGCCGCGGCCCTCACCCTTGAGCCAGCGCGGTACTCCCGGAGTGAGGGAGGCGGTGCACAGGACCCTGGTGTTGCCGAACTCGATCAGCGCCGATCCTTCAGCCTGGTTGGACCATCCGCGGGTGATGCTGATGGGCCGGAGCTGGTCCGGGGCGCGGCCGTCGGCGCGCACGATGGGCACTGCAGTTGCTTCAGAAGTCATGCCTTTAGCTTATCCACTGCAGGCCGCAGGCGGATTCCAGCGTCCACTGCGATGCCGCCGGGGACGTGCCGCCTAGATGGTGTAATGGACGCCGGCCACAGCCACAGCGACGTCGCCGCCGAAGACCGGACGGGCCTCGGCCATCACGGTGGTCTGCGAGGTCCACACCGGAATGTGCGTCAGAAGGAGCCGGCGTGCGCCGGCAGCGGCAGCGGCCTCCCCTGCACGCTTGCCGGTCAGGTGGACGTCCTTGATCCCGTCATCGCGGCCTTCCTCAAACGCCGCCTCGCAGAGGAACAGGTCCGCGTCCTTGGCGGCCTCTTCCAGCCCGGCACAGGAGTCAGTGTCACCGGAGTAGGTCAGGATCCGGGAGACCGTGTTGCCTTCCTTGTCCGGCTCCACCACTTCCACCCGCAGGGCGTAGCACTCCTCGATGGGGTGGTTGACGGCGAAAGGAGTCACAGTGAAGGGTCCTACGGTGACCGCTTCCCGTTCCGCCCAATTGGTGAAGTCGAACTCCTCACGCATCCCCGGGTCCAGCTCCAGGCCGTAGGCGGTGGCCATCCGGTCTGCCGTGGCGGCCGGTCCCCACACCGGGATCCGCCCCCGGCCCCAGCCGCCCGGCTTCCATCGGACCGCCACGTGCAGGCCGCAAAGGTCCATGCAGTGGTCCGGATGCAGGTGCGTGAGGAAGATCGCGTCGATGTCCTCAAGGTCCGTGTAGCGCTGGATAGCGCCCAGTGCGCCGCTGCCCAGGTCCATCACCACTTTCCACGTCCGCTCGCCATCGTTCGCCGTCAGGAGGTAGCACGACGCCGGGGAGCCGGGGCCGGGGAAGGATCCGGTACAGCCTACGATGGTGAGCTTCACTGGCCGATGCCTCCGGTCACTGAGCTGCCCACGAAGTTGGAAATCCGGGGGCGGCTGCGGGCACCTTGTGCGGCCGCGATCATTTCGGGAGTGATGCGGGCCAGGCTGCCGGTGGGGTACTGCGCGGATACGTGGTCAACGTGCCGGACAGAAAGCACTTCGGGTCCCAGGAACCTGCGCGCCAACGCCTCGAACTGGCCCGCGTCCCCGGTAGCCACGAAGTGGTGTTCCGGCGGCGCGGCGTCCGTGCGCTGCAGGTCATGGGTGGCCAGGGCCCGGTAGACATCCTTGGCCGTCTCCTCCGCACTGGACACCAAGGTTACGTCTGCCCCCATAACGTAGGAGATGACACCGGTGAGTAGCGGGTAGTGCGTGCAGCCCAGGACGACCGTATCCACGCCGGAAGCCTTGAGCGGAGCGAGGTACTCCTCTGCGACAGCCAGCAGGGCCGGGCCGGTCGTGATCCCGGCCTCCACGTAGCTGACGAACTCCGGGCAGGCCACCGAGGTGATGTGCAGGTCCGGCGCTGCTGCAAACGTGTCCTCGTATGCCCGGGAGCCCACGGTGGCCGACGTGCCGATCACGCCCACCCTTCCGCTGCGGGTGGCGGCAACGGCACGGCGCACGGCGGGCTGGATGACCTCTATGACGGGAATGCCGTACCTGGCGGTGTAACGCTCCCGGGCATCGCGCAGCACAGCAGCCGACGCCGAATTGCAGGCTATGGTGAGGAGCTTGACTCCGGAGTCCACAAGTTCGTCCATCACACCGAGCGCGTTGGCCCGGACTTCCG
>NZ_JBNHFF010000086.1:0-12478 GCF_059089965.1 Arthrobacter sp. SPT-J7 | reverse complement strand
GATAAAAGCCCTGGACCCGCCTCAGGATGACCACAGCCATGCTTCCGGAAGGGCCGGGACTCCCAGCCCGGACTTCCGCGAGGTCAGCCCCTGGCGCTCCTACGCCACCATGCATTTATGGCGGGCGGCAGCACACTCCGCTGCCGGCACGCCCCAAGGCACAAGGACGGACATGCCCATAGCAGGCAGCAGAACATCAGAGAAGGCGATCCGATGAAGGCTCAGTTGCTTCAGATGTCCACTCCGGACGGCCCGTTCACCATCCTCGCCCAGGACGGGGTGGTCCTTTCCAGCGGCTGGACCGAAAAGCCCGGGGACCTGACGGGGCAGATCCACCCGACCCTGCGGCCCGCCACCCTGGAACTGGTCAGCAACCTTGGCGAGATCTCCGCCGCCGTCGAAGCCTTCTACGAAGGCGATCCTGCCCCTGCTATGAATGTCGCTGTGCGGCAGAAGTCCGGGCCGTTCCGTGTCCACGCCTGGGACGTGCTGCGCCTGGTCACGCCTGGACTCCCCGTCACGTACACCGAGTATGCCGGGCTGGCGGGTAACCCCAAGGCTGTCAGGGCGGCAGCCAGCGCCTGCGCCTTCAACGCGGCGGCCCTGTTTGTGCCCTGCCACCGCGTCATCAGGACCGACGGCTCACTGGGCGGATTCCGCTGGGGGCTTGCCATCAAGAAGAGCCTGCTGGCACGCGAAGCCGCCTGATCCTGGTGTGAGACGTTAGTCCTGCTTCGGCGTTGGGGTTCCGGCGGGCCACGGCAGCAGGGCCGGCAGGTCCACGCCGTCGGCCGCCGCGGATGCACGCAGGCTGCCCAGCGTGGGTTCGCGCCCGGCCAGCCAGGCCGCAATATCCGTGATCATCCCGCTGATCACGGTGGACCTGTTGCCGCTGCCGATGCTCACCGGCGGAAAGCCCAGAGGCTGCAGCACCAGTTTGTCGTCGGGCTGGACGCGGGCTGCGAGGAAGTCGAACAGGTGCTCGCAGAACTCCCGGCTCCACGTTTCCGGTCCCCTGCCCGTCAGCAGGTCGGATGTATGGATAACGAGTTCCCGCCAGAGCGCCAGGCCGCCGTCCAGGACAACTCCCCCGCGGTAGCTGATGGGTGCGTACCAGCCCGTGCGGTGGGCGGACGAATCCTTGATGCCGGGCAGCACATCAAAAGTAGTAATAGCCCGTTGAAGGGCCGCGGTCAAGTCTGCAAGGTGGGTGGCGGCATCGTGGCCGGCAGCCATGTCGATGGCCTTGTTCCGGCCGTGCATGCCGCCGTCGTACAGCTCGATGGTTTCGCCGCGCGCCGCGTACTCGAGCTGCCTGGCCATGGCGTTGCTGATGCCGGTGAGATGGGCCAGCACGTGGCCCCGCGTCCAGCCGGGCAAAGCGGACGGAGCCTTCACGTCCTCGTCACTGAGCTTGGCGACATCGGAGGCAACGACATCAGCGGCTTTGTGGAGCCCGGCGAGCAGGACTTCGGGTGCGGGAGCTGTCATGGCGCCCATCCTAGCGCCGGGGAAGGCCGCCGGGCCCGAGGCGGTGCCGGACGTGCTCGCCGTCGTTGCTGGCCTGCCAGAATTCGTACTCAGTGGGCTGGACCGCGTAGAGCTGCCAGACCGGGTTGCTGCTGCCATCCGCACGGGGCCGCTCCGCCCAATCCCGCGCCGAAGCCGCGGCCGACAGTTCAACCACAGGTCCCGCAACCCTGACTTGCCGGCCCAGCGCCGGCCAGTAGAAGTTGAGGGCGGCGTGGGGGTTGGCTCTGAGCTCCCTGCCCTTGCGTGAGGTGCGGGACGTCGCGAAGTGCCAGCCGTCGTCGTCGATGTTCTTCAGGATCAGCATCCTCGACGACGGCTGGCCGCTGACGTCGGCAGTGGCAAGGCTGCAGGCGTGCGGCTGGCGCTCCCCCGCGGCCAAGGCCTCGTCCAGCCACTGCCGGAAGAGTTCCGCGGGGTCCGCCGGGGCGTTGCCGGGGTCGAATTCAGGCAGGACGTCAGGGAAGTCGGGCAGCGCGCGGAGTTGCTGGCGGAAGGAGTCGCTCATGGCGCCATGGTAGCTGTGAGCCACCCACGTCAACGCCCGACGCTCTCTCAGTTGCTGCGTGAAAACCGGCAACGCTTTCTCACTTTCCTGAAGAAAGTGAGAGAGCGTCGGGCCAAAAAGCAGCACTAAGTCTCCACCGGCACCCTAACCTCGCAAGCTCGGCCAGGGAACCCTGCCGGCGTGGGCCCATATGCGCGGGAGGATGGGTTAACCGGCGTACTCCCGTACGCCCGCGAGTTCAGCTTCCAGCGCTATCAGCTGGCGTTCGACGGCGGCCGGTGCCGTGCCGCCCTGGGAGTTGCGGCTGTTGAGGGAGCCCTCCGTGGACAGGACCGTGCGGACCTCCGGCGTGAGGTGGCGGGAGATGGTTGTGTATTCCTCATCCGTCAGGTCCCAGAGCTCAACGCCGCGGGATTCCGCCTGCTTGACGGCTGCGCCGGAGAGTTCGTGTGCCTCGCGGAAGGGAACGCCCTGCCGGACCAGCCATTCGGCAATGTCCGTGGCCAGTGCGAAGCCCTGCGGCGCCAGCCTTTCCATCCGTTCGGTATTGAACTTCAGCGTCGCGATCATGCCCGAGACAGCCGGGAGCAGCAGTTCCAGGGTGTCGGCGGCATCAAACACCGGCTCCTTGTCCTCCTGGAGGTCGCGGTTGTACGCCAGCGGCAGGCCCTTGAGCGTTGCCAGGAGCCCGGTCAGGTTGCCGATCAGGCGCCCTGCCTTGCCGCGGGCCAGTTCTGCCACGTCCGGGTTCTTCTTCTGCGGCATGATGGACGATCCGGTGGAGTAGGAATCGTGCAGCGTGACGAAGGAGAACTCCTTGGTGGCCCAGAGGATGACCTCCTCGGACACCCGCGAAAGGTCCACGCCGATCATGGAGCATACCCACGCGAACTCGGCGAAGACGTCGCGGGAGGCGGTGCCGTCGATCGAGTTGTGCGACGCGGAGAAGAACCCAAGGTCGGCCGCCACCGCTTCCGGGTCCAGCCCCAGCGACGACCCAGCCAGGGCACCGGAACCGTACGGCGAAACACCGGCCCGCTTGTCCCAGTCCTGGAGCCGCTGCACGTCGCGCAGCAGCGCCCAGGCGTGGGCCAGGAGGTGGTGGCTGAGCAGCACGGGCTGGGCGTGCTGCAGGTGGGTCCGTCCCGGCATGGCAACGCCGTGGTGGGCCTTGGCCTGTTCCACGAGCGCGTCCACGGTGGCCAGGACGCCGCGGGCGATGATCCGGGCGTGGTCGCGCAGGAACATGCGCCCCAGTGTGGCCACCTGGTCGTTGCGGGAACGGCCTGCGCGGAGCTTGCCGCCCAGTTGGGTTCCGGCACGCTCGATCAGGCCGCGTTCGAGCGAGCCGTGCACGTCCTCGTCGGATTCGGCCGGCACATAGGCGCCCGAAGCAACGTCCTCGTCCAGCCGGGTGAGGGCTGCCAGCATGCCTTCCAGCTCGGCGTCGTCCAGCAGGCCGGCCTTATGCAGCACACGCGCGTGAGCCATGGAACCGGCGATGTCGTAGCGTGCGAGCCGCCAGTCGAAGTGCGTGGACTTGCTCAGCGCCGCCAGGGCATCGGCGGGGCCGCCGGCGAACCGGCCGCCCCACAACGCGCCTGTGTTTGTAGCCTCAGCTTTTGGGGTTTTGACAGGCTCAACCACAGAGGCTACTTTCCTGCGACCCGGATGTCGCGGCCGGAGGCCACCTTGGCGGACATGCCCCACAACTCGATGAAGCCCCTGGCCATGGACTGGTCGAAGGTGTCGCCGGTGTCGTAGGTGGCGAGGTTGAAGTCGTAGAGCGACGTGTCGGAGCGGCGGCCGTTAACGATTGCCTGGCCGCCGTGCAGGGTCATGCGGATGTCGCCGGAGACGTACTTCTGGGTGTCCTCGATGAAGGCGTCCAGGGAGCGCTTCAGCGGGGAGAACCACTGGCCGTCGTAGACCAGCTCGGACCAGCGCTGGCCAACGGTGGCCTTAAAGCGGGCCTGCTCGCGCTCAACAGTGATGTCCTCCAGGTGCTTGTGGGCCGTGATCAGCGCCATGGCACCCGGGGCCTCGTAGATTTCGCGGGACTTGATGCCCACGAGGCGGTCCTCGACGACGTCGATGCGGCCCACGCCCTGGGCGCCGGCACGGCGGTTGAGTTCCTTGATGGCCTGCAGCGGGGTGACCTTCACGCCGTCGATCGCTACCGGCACTCCGGCCTCGAAGGAGATGGTGACCTCATCCGGTGCCGGCGGGAACTCCGGGGTGGCGGTGTAGTCGTAGATGTCCTTGGTGGGGGCGTTCCAGATGTCCTCGAGGTAGCCGGTTTCCACGGCGCGGCCCCAGACGTTCTGGTCGATCGAGTACGGGTTCTTCTTGGTGGTCTCGATCGGCAGGCCCTTTTCCTCGGCGAAGGCGATGGCCTTGTCGCGGGTGAGGGCGAGGTCGCGGACGGGGGCGATGCACTTCAAATCCGGCCCAAGGGTATGGATGCCTACTTCGAAGCGGACCTGGTCGTTGCCCTTGCCGGTGCAGCCATGCGCAACGGTGGTGGCACCGAATTCGCGGGCAGCCTTGACGAGGTGCTTGACGATGACGGGGCGGGAGATGGCGGAAACCAGCGGGTAGTGGCCCTGGTAGAGGCCGTTGGCCTTCAGCGTGGGCATGCAGTACTCGTTGGCGAACTCGTCGGAGGCGTCGGCCACGTAGGCTTCGACGGCTCCGCAGCCCAGGGCACGTTGGCGGATGGTTTCCAGGGACTCGCCGCCCTGTCCAACGTCGACCGCCACGGCGATGACCTCGGCGCCGGTGGCTTCACCGATCCAGCCGATGGCTACTGAGGTGTCCAGGCCGCCGGAGTAGGCCAGCACAATGCGTTCAGTCACGGAGATGCTCCTTGTAATTGGGATTTGTGGATGTTGTCTTCAAGCTTATTGCCCGGCTTCTTCAGCCAGCTGCAGGAACCTGGCGGCGAGGTCCTGGCCGCCCTGCGGGTCGCGGGAGACGAGCAGTACCGTGTCGTCGCCCGCGATGGTCCCCAGGATGGACGGCATCACCGAGTGATCGATCGCCAGGGCGAGGAAGTTGGCGGCGCCCGGCGGGGTGCGGAGCACGGCGATGTTGGCCGAAGCCTCCGCGGTGACCAGGAGTTCGCTGCACAACCGGGCCAGCCGGGCGTCCAAAATTTCCTGGCTCACCCCGCTCTTGGCGGCCCGTTCCCCGCCCTCGCCCGGGACGGCGTACACCAGCACGCCCTCCTTGCCGCGGACCCGGACAGCGCCGAGTTCCACGAGATCCCGGGACAGCGTCGCCTGGGTGACCTGCACGCCGTCGTCCGCCAGCAGGGCCGCCAGTTCCGCCTGGGAACGCACGGACTCCCCCGTCAGGATCGCGGTGATGCGCGCCTGCCGGGCTGTCTTGGTGGCCGGACTGGAGCCCGGCGCCGCCGGTTGGGCGGACACTACTGGATGTCTTCCCCGGCTGCCATGCTGCCGGCTGCCGCGCCGGCGGGTGCCAGGCCGTCGACGAGGGCAAGGCCGGACTGGTGCATCAGCCAGGCCATCAGGGCCTTCTGGGCGTGCAGCCGGTTCTCGGCCTCGTCCCAGACGATGGACTGCGGCCCGTCGATGACGCCTGCGGAGATCTCGTAGCCGCGGTAGGCCGGCAGGCAATGAAGCACGACGGCGTCTTCCGCAGCCTGTGCCATGGCCGCCTCGTCCACGGAGTACCCTCGGAACAGCTGCAGCCGGGCTTCCTTTTCCGCTTCCTGGCCCATGGACACCCACGTGTCGGTAGCGACCACGTCGGCGCCCTTCAAGGCTGCCGCGGCGTCGGTGGTGATCAGCACCGAGCCGCCGGTCTGCGCGGCGCGCTCTTCGGCTTCGGCCACAATGTCCTGGGCCGGGAGGTAGCCTTCGGGCCCCGCGATCCGGACGTGCATGCCGGCCGTCACGCCTGCCAGCAGGTAGGAATTGGCCATGTTGTTGGCGGCGTCCCCGAGGTAGCTCATGGTGAGGCCCTTGAGGTCGCCCTTATGCTCCTTCACTGCCAGCAGGTCCGCGAGCAACTGGCACGGGTGGTAGTCGTCGCACAGCGCATTGATCACGGGGACGCTGGAGTTATCGGCCATCGCCACGAGGCCGGCGTGCGGCCCGGTCCGCCAGACGATGGTGGACACCATCCGTTCCAGGACCTTGGCAGTGTCCTCCACTGACTCCTTGTGGCCGATCTGGGCCTCACCCGGGTTGATAATCAGGGCGTTGCCGCCCATGTCCGCGATTCCGGTGGCGAACGAGACCCGGGTCCGGGTGGACGTCTTGTCGAAAATCACGGCCACGGTTTTCCGGCCGCTGCCCCCGGCAGCGAAGGGCTGGACGCTGTACGGGTCCGCTTTCATGCGGACGGCAAGGTCCAGGACCTCGGCCTGCTCGGCAGGGCTCAGGTCCGTGTCCTTGAGGAAATGCCGGGTGGCGCTGGGTACGTAAGTCACTGGGCGTCCTTAGCTGTCTGGAGGATGGCCGGGAAGGCGGCCAGGAAGGAGTCCGCCTGGGCGATGGTGAGGACCAGCGGCGGCGCCAGGCGGATGGTGCGGGGACCGGGGCTATTGATGATGAAGCCGGCGTCAAGGCCTGCCTGCACCACTGCCGGGGCTACGTCCGCGTCCAGGTCGAAGCCGATCAGCAGGCCTTCGCCCCGGACTTCGGCGACGCCGGGGAGTGCTGCCAGCGCGGAGCGGAGGTGCTCCCCGACCTTTGCCACGTTCGCCAAAACGTCCTGGCTTTCAATTGCGTGCAGGGTGGCGAGGGCAGCCGCCGTCGCCACCGGGTTGCCGCCGAACGTGGTGCCGTGCTGGCCCGCAGCCAACAATGACGACGTTCCGGCGCCGAAGGTGACCAGCGCTCCGATCGGAAAACCGCCACCCAGGCCCTTGGCGAGCGTGACCGCATCGGGCATGATTCCGGAGTCCTCGCTGGCAAGCCACTTACCGGTGCGGCCGATGCCGGTCTGCACCTCATCAAGGATCAGCAGGGCGCCCACCCGGGCGGTCAGCTCCCGTGCTGCCCGGAGGTAGCCGGGCGGCAGGGGACGTACGCCCGCTTCGCCCTGGATCGGCTCGAGGAAGACTGCGGACACGGTTTCGTCAACAGCGTCCTTGAGCGCCGTGACGTCGCCAAACGGGATGTGCACCACACCGCCGGGCAGCGGCTCGAACGGCGCCCGGTAGGCCTCCTTGGCCGTGAGGGCCAGCGCACCCATGGTGCGGCCGTGGAAGGCGCCTTCGAGGGCAATGATTTTGGTCCGCTTCGTCCCGCTGCCACCGGAATTGCGGCGGGCCAGCTTGAAGGCGGCCTCGTTGGCCTCGGTGCCGGAGTTGGTGAAGAACACCTTGGAACCGGCAGGCGAACTGGTGAGCTCAAGGAGCTTTTCGGCCAGCGCAATCTGTGTTGGGCTGGTGAAGAAGTTGGAGACATGGCCTAGGGTGGCCAGCTGGCTGGAGATGACAGACGTGACGAACGGGTTGGCATGGCCCAGCGCGTTGACGGCGATTCCGCCCAGCAGGTCCAGGTACTCCTTGCCGTCGGCGTCCCAGACCAGGCAGCCTGCACCGCGGACCAGGACGCGCTGCGGTGTGCCGAATACCCCCATGAGTGACGTGGAGTAACGGGCCAGCCACTCGGATCCGGCGTGGCCCTTGGTCTCCACCAGTTCCGTCACCGATGACTTCTCCATCGTATTCATCCGTTGATCTCCTCGTCCGGGACTACCTGCGTGCCAATGCCCGCCGTCGTGAATGTTTCAAGAAGCATGGAATGGGGCAGTCGCCCGTCCACGATGTGCGCGCGTTCCACTCCCTCATCGATGGCCTTGAGGCAGGCGGCCATCTTGGGGATCATCCCCGATTCGAGCCTGGGCAGCATGTCCCGAAGCTCCGAGGCCGTGAGGGAGGAGATCAGGGAGGACTTGTCCGGCCAATTGGCGTACAGGCCTTCGACGTCGGTCAGGATCACCAGCTTGGAGGCGCCCAGTGCCGAGGCGACGGCCGCCGCCGCGGTGTCCGCGTTGACGTTCAGGACCTGGCCCGTGGGCTGGAAGCGCGCCGTGCCGGCTACGCCGTCTCCTCCGTCCACGATCTCCGGGGCAACCGTGGAGATCACAGGGATGCGGCCGGCTTCAAGGATGTCCACGATGCCGGCGGGGTCGACGCCCACCACTTCGCCAACCAGCCCGAGGTCCACTTCTTCGCCGTCAACCACGGTCCCGGTCCGGACAGCGCGCAGCAGGCCGCCGTCTTCGCCGGACATGCCCACCGCGTAGGGGCCGTGGGAGTTGATCAGGCCCACCAGTTCGCGTCCCACCTGGCCGGTGAGGACCATTCGGACCACGTCCATGGCTTCAGGGGTGGTCACGCGCAGGCCGCCCTTGAATTCGGACTCGATGCCGAGCCTGCCGAGCATGGAGTTGATCTGGGGGCCGCCACCGTGGACAACCACCGGGTGGATGCCCACGTGGTGGAGGAACACGATGTCCTCGGCAAAGGCGCGGCGGAGATCGTCGTTGACCATGGCGTTGCCGCCGTACTTGACCACCATGATGGTGCCGGCGAACCGCTGGATCCAGGGCAGGGCCTCAATCAGGGTTGCTGCCTTATCCTGGGCGTCGGACATGCTGGTGGTTTCACGCGTCTGGGTGTTCATGCTGTCACTTTCCGCAACGGTTTAGCCGGGGGCGCGGGGGCTCCTAGCTGGAGTACGCGCTGTTTTCGTGCACGTAGTCGTGGGTGAGGTCATTCGTCCAGATGGTGGCCTCGGCGTCGCCGGCCTGCAGGTCGATTTCCACGTGCACCTCGCGCGGCTCCAGGTCCACCAGGCTGCGGTCGTCACCGATGCTGCCGCTGCGGCAGATCTGGACGCCGTTGATGGCCACGTTCAACTGGTCCGGTTCGAAAGCGGCGTTGGTGGTGCCGACAGCGGAAAGCACTCGGCCCCAGTTGGGGTCCTTGCCGAAGATGGCGGCCTTGAAGAGGTTGGACCGTGCCACTGAGCGGCTGACGGTTACGGCATCAGCTTCGCTGGCGGCGTTGAAGGTGCGGATGGCGATATCGTGGCTGGCACCCTCGGCGTCCGCTATCAGCTTCCGGGCCAGCTCGGCGCACACCTGGGTCAGGCCGGCGCCGAAGGCTTCGGCGGACGGCACGGCGCCGGAGGCACCGGAGGCCAGCAGGACCACCGTGTCATTGGTGGACATGCAGCCGTCGGAGTCGGCCCGGTCAAAAGTGACGCGGGTTGAGTCGCGGAGGACGACGTCGAGCATTTCCGGTTCCACCGCGGCGTCCGTGGTGAGGACCACCAGCATGGTGGCGAGGCCCGGTGCCAGCATGCCGGCGCCCTTCGCGATGCCGCCGATGCTGAATTCCTGGCCGTCTGAGTCGGTGCCGATGAACAGGGCGGCCTTGGGCACCGAATCGGTGGTCATGATGGCCGTGGCCGCAGCAGGTCCGCCGTCGGTGCTCAGGGCTGCGGCGGCGGTCTCCACGCCGGGAAGGATCTTGTCCATGGGCAGCTGTTCGCCGATCAGGCCGGTGGAGCAGACAAAAACGTCGGTGGCCGAGATGCCCAGTACCTCTGCCACCTTTTCTGCCGTGCTGTGGGTGTTCTGGAAGCCGGTGGGCCCGGTGCAGGCGTTGGCGCCGCCGGAATTGAGGACCACGGCATCCACCCGGCCGTCCGAAACCACCTGGCGGGACCAGTGGACGGGGGCAGCAGCCACGCGGTTGCTGGTGAATACGGCGGCGGCTGCTTTGGCGGGCCCGTCGTTGACCACCAGGGCAAGGTCCGGGTTGCCGGAGGCCTTGAGCCCGGCGGTAACGCCGGCGGCCCGGAATCCACGGGGTGCTGTAATGGTCACGGGGCTACTCCCTGCAGGTCGAGGCCGGCCGTTTCAGCCAGGCCGAGTGCGATGTTCATGGACTGGACAGCGCCGCCGGCGGTCCCCTTGGTGAGGTTGTCGATGGCGCAGGTGACAATCACCCGGCCGGTGTGGGGGTCGAAGGCCAGCTGCATGGCGGCGTGGTTGGACCCCTGTACGGACTTGGTGGCGGGCCACTGGCCCTCCGGAAGGACGTGGACAAAGGGCTCGTTCTCGTAGGCGTCGGTCCAGGCCTTGCGCAACTGTTCTGCGGTAGTACTGCCTAGTGCCTGCGGCCGTACCTTAGCCGTTGCCGTGGTGAGGATCCCGCGGCTCATGGGTGCCAAGGTAGGGGTGAAGGAAACGGTCACCTGTTCCCCTGCC
Organism: Arthrobacter sp. SPT-J7; assembly: GCF_059089965.1. NCBI lineage: Bacteria > Bacillati > Actinomycetota > Actinomycetes > Micrococcales > Micrococcaceae > Arthrobacter > Arthrobacter sp. SPT-J7. Next base: position 2,178 of record NZ_JBNHFF010000086.1, on the reverse strand, counting down.
GCGTTGGACAGGCCCTGTTCGATCTCGGGGGTGTGCCGGTGGCCGCCGCCTACGCCGTAGGGGCTCATGGATCCCATCACCTCGGCACCGATGAGGTTGACCTTCGCTGCCTTGCCGGCACCGGAGGTGCCGGAGGCGGAAACGATAACGACGTCGTCAGGCTGGAGGAGGTTGGCGGCGAACCCGGGTGCAAGGGCCAGCAGCGCCGACGTCGGGTAGCAGCCCGGCACGGCAATCCGGCTGGCACCCTTGAGGGCTTCACGCTGGCCGGGCAGTTCGGGCAGTCCGTAGGGCCAGGCGCCCGCGTGTGCCGAACCGTAGAATTTTTCCCATGCCGCGGGGTCCTGCAGGCGGTGGTCGGCGCCGGCGTCGATCACCACTGTCCCTTCCGGAAGCTGGGCAGCGATGTCCGCGGAGGCGCCGTGGGGCAGGGCGAGGAAGACGACGTCGTGGCCGGAAAGGTTCTCCACGGTGGTGTCCTCAAGGATCCGGCTGGCAAGTCCGTGCAGGTGGGGCTGCAGCTCGCCCAGGCGCGAACCCGCGTTGCTGTGCGCGGTGATTGCTCCGATGGTCACGTCCGGGTGGCCCGCGAGCAGGCGCAGCACCTCTCCCCCGGCGTAGCCACTGGCGCCTGAGACTGCAACAGAAATAGTCATGGCTTCCACCTTACAGCAAACTTATTCACTATGTCCGATATTTATGCATACGTTCTTCGTGGCGGCTGGTGCGGGACACACTCTGCAGGAGGACGCCCCCGCTCTATCCCTGAAGCCTAGGATGGGTGGACCGGGCAAGGAAACTCCGGCCCGCGGAAGGAATCCATGACGCACGCCATAGTCGCCGGGCAAGCCGGTGGTCCCGAAGTACTCTCCTTTGTACCGGTTGAGCGCCCCGCTCCCGGTCCCGGACAGCTGCTGGTTAAGGTAGCGGCAGCGGGGGTTAACTTCATCGATACGTACAAGCGCAGCGGCGTGTACAAGGTCCCGTATCCCTTCATACCGGGCTCTGAAGCTGCAGGTACGGTTGTGGGGCTTGGCGAAGGGGTTACGGACTTCGCCGAGGGGGACCGCATAGCCACGGCGGAGGGCCAGGACTGCTACGCCGGCTATGCCCTGGTGGACGCTGATAAAGCCTTGCCCGTGCCGGAGGGACTTGACGATGCCACAGCAGCCGCCCTTCCGCTGCAGGGCCTGACGGCCCATTACCTGGTCAATTCCACCTTCAAGGTACAAGCCGGGCACAACGTCCTGCTGCACGCCGGCGCAGGCGGGGTGGGCCTGCTGCTCATCCAGCTCCTCAAGGCCAAGGGCGCACAGGTCATCACTACTGTTTCCACTGACGAGAAGGAAGACCTGGCGCTCGGCGCCGGCGCGGACCACGTTCTGCGGTATGACGGCTTCGACAACGCCGTACGGGACCTCACCGACGGCAAGGGCGTTGACGTGGTTTATGACGGCGTGGGCAAGGACACGTTTGACGGTTCGCTTCGGGCCCTTCGCGTGCGGGGCATGCTTGCCCTGTTCGGCGCAGCCTCCGGCCCCGTCCCGCCGGTGGATCCGCAGCGTCTGAATGCAGGGGGTTCACTGTTCCTGACCAGGCCCACCATGGCCCACTATTTGCAGGATGCCGCGGAACGGCGCTGGCGTTCGGACGAAATTTTCGCTGCCGCTGCCGACGGCAGCCTCAAGGTCCGGGTCGGCGGCCAGTACCCGCTGGCGGAGGCCGCCCAGGCGCACCGGGACCTCGAAGGGCGCCGCACCACCGGCAAGGTCGTCCTGATTCCCTAGGTCATCCGCTTCCGGCGGAGCACGTTTGCTGAATGCCTGTTTAACGCCTTGCCAACAACGAGTGGACACATGGCAAACCTGGACACTTTCTGTTCATCTTGTCCCGGCACACTGCACGGGTGACCGAGCAACACAGCATCAGCCTTGCAACCGGCGGCCGCCCCGGGACCCGCTACCAGCCGCAGCTGGCCGGGTCTGCGGCAACTCCCCCGGCAAGGACGCTGATTGACATCCTCCAGGACACGGCGGACCGGCACCCGGACGCGTCGGCCCTCGACGACGGCCGGGAGTCGCTGAGCTATGCCCAACTGCTGGCGGCCGTCCGCGCTGCCGGCCGGGAAATGCATCTCGCCGGGCTCGGCGCCGGCGACAGAATCGGCGTGCGGATCCC
>NZ_JBNHFF010000085.1:0-12746 GCF_059089965.1 Arthrobacter sp. SPT-J7 | reverse complement strand
ACCGGACCACCCGACCGGGGCCCTGGCGTGCTGCCCGCCCCGCGCGCTGATCGGCAGAGGCGCGGGAGCAGGAAACGGTCACCAGCCCGCTCATGCCCCTGCCGGCGTCGCGCCGGGGTTCCCGGGTAAGCCCGGAATCGACGACCAGCCGGACCCCCGGCACAGTAAGGGAGGATTCGGCCAGATCGGTGGAGACAATGATCCTGGGGCTGCCGCCCTGCGTGCGGCCCGAAACTGCACGGTCCTGGTCCGCGGGGCCCACCTGGCCATGAAGCTCTATGACGTCGGCGGCCGGTCCCAGCCTGCTGCGAAGGCCCGCCGCCACCCGGGAGACCTCGCGCGCACCGGGAACAAAGACAAGGGCATCGGTGGAACTGTCCCCGCTGAGGGCACGGGTGAACTCCGCCGCGGCTGTAGCGGCAACATAATCAAGGTAGGCGGGCGCCACTCCCCTTCCGTCCAGGCGCGGCACTGCAGCAGGCCGCCACTCTGTTTCCAGCGGATGGAGCACCGAGGGGCAGTCCACGACGGGCGCGGGCACGTGCTCGTTGACGGCGAGCAAGGCGGCAAAGCGGGGTGCGTCCAGGGTTGCGGACATGGCGACGACGGTGAGGTCCTCCCGCAGCTCCCGCACCTCAGCGAGCATGCCCACGAGCAGGTCCGACTCAAGCCCACGTTCGTGGACCTCGTCCAGGACCACCGCGGCCACGCCGTCAAGGCCCGGGTCGGAGAGCAGGCGGCGCAGCAGGATGCCCGGCGTCACGAACTCGATGAGAGTTTCAGAACCGGCCCTTCTCTCTCCCCGGACTGAATAGCCAACCCGGGAGCCCAGCGGACTGCCATCTAGGACCGAGAGCCTTCGCGCGGCGGCGCGGGCAGCCACCCTGCGGGGCTGGGTGACAACCACGCGCCCGTCCCGCGCCGCTGAGTTCGCGAGGAGCGGCGGTACAAGGGTGGTTTTGCCGGTCCCCGGCGGCGCCTGCACGACGGCCGCGCGCGGGCCGCCGTCGCCGGTAATGGCTTCCGTCAGGGCCTGGGCTGAACTGGCGAAAGCCAGGCCTGCGCCGATGGCCGCAAGGTCGAATGGTTTGCCGGCAGTCTGTTGCTGCCTGGCTGGAGAGGTCATTCGTCCATTCTGCCCGGAAGTCCGGTCAGGGTTTCCCCTGCCCCTTGCCCTTGCCTTTGGCTTCCTTTGCAGGCTCGGGCAGTGACCGTTCGTCCTGCTGGACGGGAGCCGGCACCGGGGCGGGTGCCGGAACGATCACTGGCGGTGGTGCAACCTGCACGGGCTGCTGCGTCGGTTCCAGAGCCGCAGAGGGCTCCGCGGTAGCCGCCGCTGGTGCTGCGGCAGCCGAGACCGCTGCCATCTGTCCGCTGATTTCCGTCCGCACAGACTCCACGGCTGCCTCAATGCCGCGGTATCGCGACACGGAAATCAGGCCTTGGCTGGCGGCGTCGTCCAGGTCCTTCTCCAACGCCTCCAGCGCTGCAAGGGCGCCGTCCATTCGATTTTCTGATGCCGCCTGGCTGATGGTCAGCACCCTGATTTGCAGCCCCCGGAGGGTGCCTTCATCCGACTCCGCCGGACGCAGGAGCGGGGACGCGGCATATACCGCTGCCGCGACGGCGGCCAGTGCCAGCAGCGCGGCAACGCCGCGCCAGGTGCGGAAGTGGTTCCCGGGTCGGCTGCCTTCTTTGCCTCCACGCAGCGGCTGCGTATCAGGCGGCATGCCTGCCCCGCAGCGGTGCCATCGCCGGGGGCCTGGTAGGCAGGACGGTAACCGTGGCAATCCGGTTCGGTTCCGGTGCGGTGCCGGCTGCCTCCTTGCCTGCGGACCGGCCGGCCAGCAGCCGCCTGGTTGCAATCCGCAGCAGGATGGCGATGGAGTGACCCAAACCAAGCCCCAACAGCGCATGGCCCGCCAGATACTGGCCCCCGTTCCCGGCAGCGCCAAAGGGGGCACTGAGAGCCGCGGATGCACCGGCAAGGGTTGCCGCCAGCGCCGTGGCGGCAGAAAAAACTGTGCCCATGGCCCTACTCCTAACCTCAATTAATCAGCAAGCTTACTAGTATTGGTCAGCAAGCTTACTACCTGATCGCCGCGGCACAAGAACTCCACCCCCCACAGATCACTTACCGCCCGGGCTCCGGAAATCAACAGGAGCCGGGGTCAACGCGAGCTCTGGACACGTATAGTCAGCAGGCTTAGCATTTTTCCATCGGCTAGCTCTTCGGAGTTGCAATCACGAGCGAGCCTCCCGAGGGGCCACCCGAACCGGCCGCAGACACGGCACGGCAACATGGATGGAGGAAGAACATCATGGCAACGGCGCGGGAAATCATGACCGGGGGCGCGGAGTGCGTGGGCGAGAAGGAGACGCTGGAGGCCGCAGCCCGGAAAATGAAGGAACTCGATGTGGGGTCACTGCCGATCTGCGGTGAGGACAACAGGCTCAAGGGCATGCTGACGGACCGTGACATCGTCATCAAATGCCTCGCAGCGGGCGGGGATCCGCGTACGGCTACGGCTGGGGAATTTGGTGAAGGCAAACCGGTCACCATCGGTGCTGACGATTCGGTCGAAGAAGCCATCCGGACCATGCAGGACCATCAGGTGCGCAGGCTGCCCGTGATCGATGGCCACGACCTGGTGGGCGTTTTGAGCCAGGCCGACATTGCCCGCAATTACCCTGAAGACCGGGTGGGAGAGCTCGTCGCGTTCATTTCATTTTGATTGGCAATTACTGCGGGCAGGCGGGCGCCGCAACACCGCCCGCAGGCTCCATGCCTAGCTGGCCGCTTCGAGCAGCAGGCCAGCGGGCGTAATCCCGGTGTAGCGCCGTTGAGGAAAAGCAGCGGCTTGGCGGCCTGCCGCTACGACCAGGAAGCCCATGGCGTCGTCGTCTTCCTCGTCCCGCCAGGCCTCGACCTCGCCGGCTACCCCATTGTCGACATCTCCGACGAGCCGTTGGACGGCAACTCGGCGCAGTCCAGTGCCAGCATCGCCAGGGGCACCCTCAGCTCCTGGCCATGGCGCCGCGGACGCGGAGCGGGTACAACTTATTCATGATCTCGCCCCTGGTGCTCGGCCCCATGATGCGGTACGTGGATGAAACTTCAGCGAGCATCTGGGTGGAGACGCGCAGCGCCGGAGAAGTCACCGTCCGCGCCGAAGGGAAAGCCTGGACAGCCCGCACCTTCACTGTTCACGGCCACCACTACGCTTTGGTGGAGGTGACGGAACTGGAGCCGGGAACCGTCACTCCCTACACGCTCGAGGTCGACGGGACCCCGGTGTGGCCCAAACCGGAGTCCCACCTGCCGTCGTCGAAAATTTCTACCCTGGCTCCCGGCAGGCCCCTTCGGATGGCCTTTGGCTCCTGCCGCACCAGCGTGCCGCATGATGCCTCCGGTAACCGCAGCCACGGCGTGGACTCCCTGCGCGCCTACGCCCTCCAAATGGCTTCCGGTGACGGCACTCCCTGGCCGGACCTCGTGGCGTTCCTGGGTGACCAGGTCTACGCGGACTCCACCAGCAAGCACATGCAGGAGTTCATCCGTTCCAGGCGGAATATCAAGGAACCGCCCGGAAAGGAGCTCAAGGACTACGAGGAGTACGCCCACCTCTACTACCTTGCGTGGTCAGATCCGGCCAACCGGTGGCTGCTGTCCACCCTGCCCAGCGCCATGATCTTCGATGACCACGACATCCGCGACGACTGGAACGCCTCCCAGACGTGGAAGCAGGAGATGGCTGCCACCCCATGGTGGCACGAGCGGGTGGTTGCGGGGCTGGCTTCATACTGGGCCTACCAGCACCTGGGAAACCTGTCCCCTCAGGAACGTGAGCAGGATGTCCTGTGGCAGCGGGTGGTCCGGCACGCCGGTACCGACGAACCGGATCTCAGCGCGGAGCTGGACAAGCTTGTGGAACGCGCCGACAGCAATCCAGAGTCTTACCGGTGGAGCCTCTGCCGCGACTTCGGCGACACACGGCTTATTGTGCTGGACTCGCGCGCCGCCCGGGATCTGTCCCCGGACCGGCGGGCGCTGCTCGGTGACGCAGAAATGGCCTGGCTCGATGAGAACATGCGCGGCGGCTTCCGCCACTTGCTGATCGCCACGTCGCTGCCGTTCCTCCTGCCGATGGGCCTGCACCACGTGGAATCCTGGAACGAAGCCGTTTCCGGGGGGGCTTGGGGAAACCTGGCCGCCAAGGCGGCCGAAAAGCTGCGCCAGGCCCTCGACCTGGAACACTGGGCGGCTTTCCAGAAGAGCTTCCGGCAGGTGGCGATCATGGCCGCCGAAGTGGCCGACGGAAAACGCGGCAACGCTCCTGAGACAGTCATGTTCCTGTCAGGGGACGTCCACTTTTCCTATGTCTCGGAAGTCCAGCGGACAGAAGGCAGCAGGATTATCCAAGCCGTCTGCTCGCCCATCCGCAACCCGCTGCCGCGGCTGATGAGGTCTGTCACCGCCATCCTGTCCTACGGGATGGCCGAATCCGTGGGGGCCCTTGCCGCGCGCACTGCGAAGGTCCCGGACCCGCCGTACACTTGGTCAGGCATCAAGGGGCCATGGTTTGACAACAACCTGGCGTCCCTGGAGGTAACCTCCGAAGGCATGAACCTGTCCTGGCAAAAAGGGGTGGTGGAGGGCGGTGACCATCTGCACCCCCGGGTGGAGCAGGTTTCTTCCCTCACCATCACGCCCAGGAAGGTTGAGCAGCCCGCGCCCCAGGCGCCTTAACCCCGCTCGCGGCGCAGCGTCACCGGCCGGCCCCGGTAGCGGCCATATTGCCAGGTACGGGATCATGCCGCAGGTACTGGCGGCTGAAAGTGCCGGTCCCCGCCGTCAGGGCGCGCAGTTCCACCGCGTATTTCAGGAGTTCCTGGTCCGGCACTTCCGCCGTGATCTCTGTCCGATCCCCACCCGAGGACGTGGTGCCCGTCAGCCGGCCGCGGCGGGCGGAAAGGTCGCTCATCACCGTCCCCACGTGCTCGTCGGGGACGCTGATCACCACTGACGAAACAGGCTCCAGCAGTTGGATTTTGCCTGCTGCCGCTGCCTCGCGCAAGGCGAGGGCACCGGCTGCCTGGAAGGCGGCATCCGAGGAGTCGACGCTGTGCGCCTTGCCGCCCACCACGGTCACGCGCACATCTACGACCGGGAAACCGGAAGCAACACCTTTCTGCATCTGCGCCCGTACGCCCTTCTCGACGGAAGAAATATAAGTTCCGGGGATCACGCCGCCCACCGTTTTGTCGATGAACTCGAATCCAGCGCCCCTGGGCAGCGGCTCAACCTCGATGTCGCAGACGGCATATTGGCCGTGGCCGCCGGACTGTTTGACGTGGCGGCCGTGCCCGGCGGCGTGGCTTGAGAAGGTTTCCCGCAGGGGCGTCACGACGTCCACTGTGTGCAGCTTCACGCCCTGGTCCCGCAACCTGTCCAGCACCACTTCGGCGTGTGCCTCTCCCATGCACCAGAGGATCAGCTGGTGGGTCTCCGCATTCCGCTCCACCCGAAGGGTGGGGTCGCCCGCCGCCACTTTTCCCAGGCTGCGGGCCAGGGCGTCCTCGTCGCCGTGGGAATCGGCTTCGACGGCGACCGGCATCAACGGCTCGGGCATTTCCCAGGTGGCCAGCAACAGCGGCTGGTCCTTGGCCGAGATGGTATCCCCGGTCTCAGCGCTGCCCAGTTTGGCTACTGCGGCGATGTCGCCGGCGATACAAAAGGGCACCGGCCGGAGGTTGGCCCCGAGCGGTGAGTAGAGGTGGGTGAGTCGCTCGTCGGTGTCGTGGTCCTGGTGTCCGCGGTCCGCCAGCCCATGTCCGCTGACATGGACCGGGGTATCGCTGCGCAGGGTTCCGGAGAACACCCGGACCAGGCAGACACGGCCCAGGAAGGCGTCCACGGTGGTACGTACCACTTCTGCCGCCAGGGGTCCCTCGGGGTTGCAGGCAAGGGCACGGACCGGGGCTCCACTTAAGTCTGTTGCCCGTGGCAGGCTCCGTTCCGGCGGCGACGGAAACGCTTTGGTGAGGAGCTCCAGAAGCTCAGCCGTGCCCAGCCCGGTGAGCGCCGAGGCAGGCACCGCAGGAAAGAAGGAGCCGCGGGCGACAGCGGTTTCCAGGTCCGAGATGAGGACCTCGGCGTCGATGTCCTCCCCGCCCAGGTAACGGTCCATCAGCGTCTCATCTTCGCTTTCGGCAATGATCCCTTCGATGAGCTCGGCCCGCGCAGCATCCGCTGCGCCGATTTCCTGCGGCTCACCGGCACGGGCCGTGGCGCCGGACGTTTGGGGCGAATACTCGAAGACTGTGCCGGACAGCAGGCCGAGGAGGCCGGTGACGTCCCCGTCCGTAGGGACAGGGACATATAACGGAAGGACTGTGTCGCCGAACGCGGCGCGGCAGGCGGCGAGGACGCCGTCGTAATCAGCCCGGGGATGATCGAGCCGCGTGATGACCACGGCACGCGGCATCCCCAGGTACTGGCACTCCTGCCAGATCGCAGTGGTGCCCGCATCCACGCCATCAACAGCGGAGACGGCAAAAAGGACGGCGTCCGCGGCCCGAAGGCCGGCGCGGAGCTCCCCAATGAAGTCCGGATAGCCCGGGGTATCGAGGAGGTTGATCTTCATTCCGGCCACGGGCAGCGGGACCACTGACAGCGCCACGGATCGTTGCTGATGGATGGCGGCGGGATCGGAGTCGCTCACCGTGGTCCCGTCAACCACTGAGCCCTTCCTGGTGATCATCCCGTTAGCCTCGAGCAATGCCTCGACGAGGGTGGTTTTGCCTGCACCGGAACGGCCAACAAGCGCCACGTTTCGAACCAGGGCAGGGTCCCGCGGTGAGATGCCGGCAGCGCCGTTGCCCTGGCGCCCTTCCGGCCCACCGCGCCCTGCAGTACCTGCTGCGTCCTTGGTGCCTTTGACCGACATTGGAACCTCCTGGCGTCTTTGCCTGGTTGTTTTTACTTTTCCCGGGCCTTGCGGGTGGCAGCTTCGTTAGCCTTTTGCAGCGCTTTGACGAGTTCGTCCTTGTCCATTTTCGAGCGGCCGGCGATATCCAGCTCCCGGGCACGCTCCAGCAGGTGTTTCTTGGAGGCGTTGGCGTCCACGCCGCCAGCGGTGGGCTCGGCTGCGTCGAGTCCCCTTTCCGCGCGTTTGTCAGAGGGGCCGCGTTTCTCTTTCGGCTCCCAGTGGTCCCCCACCTTTTCGTAGCTGTGCTTCAGCGATGCGTAGGCGGCTCGGGCGGCACGGCGTTCGTCCTTGTCATAGGACTCCATGGCGGAGTCGTAGGTTTTGGCGAACGTGTCCTGCGCTTTCTGGTCCGAGCGTTGAAGGGTCGAGGGAAGCTCGTCTTTGCGGGCGTGGTCGTTCTTTCCGGTCTTCGGCATTGCACTCACCGCACTTTCGTCAGCAGGCTGATCGTCCCGGACACACCAAGCTTAGCCACGCCCCGGTTTGGTTGTCTGCTGCCGGTGCGGGCCGACTCCGCGTGGTGAACAGCATCAACCCTGCTTGGGCCAAAAATCAGGGTCGTAGCCGTAGAGGCGCGGGCGGCGGGGCTCTGCCTCGGGCGCTGCAGCGGGCGTCTCCGGCTGCTTGAACCACTGCAGCCACCCTAGCGGCCGGAAGGGAGCTCAACATGTCACTTTTGCTCAAAGAACAGGCAGTTTCTGACCGCCACTTCGCGGCAAGCGGGCCGCGCTACCAGGCCTCAGCGTGGCCGGGTCCGGTCCAGCGCGTCGAGGAGCCGCCTGGCCGATCCGCCAAGGTTCCATTCGGCGGCGAGCCTTTCGAGTTCGGCGCGTTCCTCCCCGGTGACGGGATGCAGCTTGGCGCCGGCTTCTTCGAGTGAGGGCAGGTCCAGATCCCGCACAAGCCGTACGACGGCGGGCGCGGCCACCAGGTAATCGGCGGCGGCTTCCAGCCTGGCACGCACGGGTGACGACAGTCCGCTCTGCGGGTCCGCTGCTGCTTCGAGGAGGTTTTCGAGGGTGCCGTACTTCAGGAGTAACGATGAGGCTGTCTTTTCGCCGATGCCGGCTACACCGGGGAGCCCGTCCGACGCGTCGCCGCGAAGGGTGGCGTAATCCGCGTACTGCTGCGGCAGCACGCGGTATTTTCCCACCACCGCCGCCTCGGTCATGACGTCCAGATTTTTCATGCCCCGCGCGGTGTAAATCACCCTGACCCGGCGGGCGTCATCGCAGACCTGGAAGAGATCGCGGTCCCCGGTGACCACGTCCACAGGGAGGTCGACGTGGCTGGCGTAGGTGCCCACAACGTCGTCGGCCTCGTGGTCAGCAGCCCCGACGATCGCGATTCCGGCCAGACCCAGCACGTGGCGGATCATGGGAAGCTGCACCTCGAGGGCGTTTGGCACGACCTCCACATCAGGGGAATCCGTAATGGCCTCCGCGACGCGGTGCGACTTGTAGGTGGGGAGGAGGTCCACGCGCCATTGCGGCCGCCAGTCGTCATCCCAGCACGCGATGAGGTGGGTGGCCCCGTAGTCCGTGGTCAGCCTCGCGATCATGTCCAGGAGACCCCGGACGGCGTTGACGGGCGTTCCGTCGGCGCGGCGGATGGAATCGGGCAGGCCGTAAAAGGCGCGAAAGTACAGGGAGGCGGTGTCCAGCAGCATAAGGCGGTCAGGCATACCCTGATCCTGACATGGAATGGGGGTGCCAGGGAGCGGCCCGGTGCCCCGCCACGCCGCTTGTCTCCTTCGGTGCACGCATTACTGGGCACCGGCTTAGCCCCGGGCTCTGGCACGGGAGCTTGAACAGGGTGAGAATGGCCTCGTGTTCCTTGCACGGAGGGGCCGGGCCAGCGAACCGATGAACGCCGCAGCCCGAAGGATCCAGCGCATCTACCTGACGTTGACGCTGGGCAATACGCTGGCGGCTTCGTTCATCTGGGGAGTCAACACTCTGTTCCTGCTGGACGCGGGCCTCAGCAATTTCGAGGCCTTCGCCGCCAACGCCTTCTTCACGGTCGGCATGGTAATTTTCGAGGTCCCCACCGGGGTGGTCGCCGACAGCTGGGGCCGCCGGGCGTCATTCCTGCTCGGCACCGTGACCCTGGCAGGGTCCACATACCTCTACTACCTGCTGTGGCAGTTCTCCGCCCCGTTCACCTGGTGGGCGGTCGTGTCCGTGCTGCTTGGCCTCGGCTTCACCTTCTTCTCCGGTGCGGTTGAGGCCTGGCTTGTTGATGCACTGCGCTACTCGGGGTATGAAGGTGGGCTGGAGGCGGTGTTCGGGCGCGGGCAGATGGTCTCGGGCGTGGCGATGCTCGCCGGTTCCGTGGCCGGTGGTGTGATCGCCCAGGCTACTGACCTGGGCGTGCCGTTCCTGGTGCGGGTGGGTGTGCTGCTGGCAATGTTCGCGGTCGCCTTTGGACTGATGCACGACGTCGGGTTCACCCCCGAGCGTTCATCGCACCCTTTGCGCGCGACGCGGGCAGTGCTGTCCGCCTCAATCGAGAATGGCCTGAAAATCCCGCCCGTACGGTACGTGATGCTGGCCGCCCCCTTCAGCGCCGGCGTCGGAATCTATGTTTTCTATGCCCTCCAGCCGTATTTGCTGGAGCTTTTTGGCGACCCACGCGCCTATTCCATTGCCGGGCTTGCTGCGGCCATCGTGGCGGGCGCGGAGGTGGTGGGCGGCTGGCTTGCTCCCTATGTCCGGCGCCTGTTCCGCAAGCGCACCTCCGTGTTGATCCTGAGCGGCAGCATCAGTGCTGTGATTCTCCTGATGCTCGGGTTTGCCCGAGTGTTCTGGGTTGCCCTGGTCCTGCTGACGCTGTGGGCAGTGATCGATTCCGCCGCCATGCCGGTACGGCAGGCGTACGTGAACGACATGATCCCGTCGAAGCAGCGTGCCACGGTGCTGAGCTTCGATTCGTTGATGGGATCCAGCGGCGGGGTTGTGGTGCAGCCGGTGCTCGGCAGGAGCGCCGACCTGTACGGCTATCCCGTGTCGCTGGCCCTGGCCGGGATCCTCCAAAGCCTTGCAGTTCCGTTCCTGGTTGCCAGCCGGCGGCAGGGCGCGGCGGCGGACGTGGCCAATGCGTCAACGGAGGAAGCGGATAAGGGGCCGGCCGAGGAGACCCGTCCCTGACTTTCCGCCGAGCAACTCCCGGATTGAGGATAATGGCGGAACAGTTATTCAGCGCGTGGGAAAGGTGCCACATGATTGAAATCCTGAGCTCCGCCGAACTGAGCCGGGCAAAGGAGGCAGGTGCCCTGGTCGCCCACATACTGCAGACGCTGAGGCGCCGCAGCACGGTAGGCACCAACCTTCTGGACATCGACCGGTGGGCCAAGGCCATGATCGTCGAGGCCGGAGCGCAGTCCTGCTACGTGGACTACGAACCGTCCTTCGGGCGCGGACCATTCGGGCACTACATCTGCACCGCCGTCAATGATGCCGTGCTCCACGGACTGCCACACGACTACACACTTGCCGACGGCGACCTGCTGACGCTCGACCTCGCCGTCTCCAAAGGCGGCGTCGCTGCAGACTCCGCCATCAGCTTCATCGTGGGCGAGGCCAAGCCCTTGGAGAGCGTGGCGATGATCGACGCGACCGAACGCGCGCTGCATGCAGGGATAGCCGCGGCCGGCCCCGGAGCCCGCATCGGTGACATCTCCCACGCCATAGGCTCCGTCCTCAGCGAGGCAGGCTACCCGGTCAACACCCAGTTCGGCGGCCATGGGATCGGGTCAACAATGCACCAGGACCCGCACGTGCCAAATACCGGACGGCCCGGTCGAGGTTACACGCTGCGACCCGGCCTGCTGCTGGCATTGGAACCCTGGGTCATGGCGGACACGGCTGAACTGGTCACCGATCCCGACGGCTGGACGCTTCGGAGCGCGACAGGGTGCCGGACGGCACACAGCGAGCACACAATCGCGATCACCAACGGCGGTGCCGAAATCCTCACGTTGCCCGACGAGGCGCTTTCGTGAGGCCGTAACTGGTCACATCCCCGACCAGAACATTCAGGACGCCCAGTCGGCGTCGCCGAAGGCACGTCCGCGGAAGTGCGCGCGCAGGTACTCCCCCACGACGGCGGCCCCGAGGCCCCCAAGATCGGGCGCGACAACCCTGCCGCCGACCCGCCGCACCATGCGCTGGACGAACCGCTCCAGGCTCGGGTCATCGCCGAGGCGGAAGAACGTCGCTTGCACGCCGGCACGCCCCAGGCGGTCGAGCTCCGCCACCGTGACGCGTATCGTTTCCGGGTCCGAAGGCCAGCAGAACCACGGCTCGCCCTCAGGCAGCAGATGCGCGGTTGGTTCGCCGTCGGTCACCACAAGGAGGACAGGCTGCATGGACGGGTGCCGGCGGAAGAATCGCTGGGCGAGCAGCAGTCCATGGTGCAAATTGGTTCCCTGCTCCCGGCGGACCGGCAGTGCCGTCAGCTCGCCGATGTCCATCGCCTGCGCGTACCGGCCGAACGTGATCAGTTCCAGTCGGTCCCCGCGGAAGCGCGTGGAGACGAGGTGGTGCAGGGCCAGCGCAGTGCGCTTCATTGGCACCCAGCGCCCCTCCGCGGCCATCGAGAACGACACATCAACGAGCAGGACGACGGCGGCCTGGGTCCTGGCTTCTGTTTCGCTGATTTCGATGTCGGCCGCGGTGAGGTGCAGTCCACGGACAGGGTTCCCGCCGTCGGCCGCGGTACGGCTGATGGCGTTGGTCAGTGTGCGCGTAACATCCCAGGGCTCCGCGTCCCCGAACTCCCACTGGCGGCTGGAGCCGGTCTGCTCCCCGGCGGCACCTGCCACCCGCGTGTCCCGCCGCCCCTGCCGGCCTGAAAGCTGCTTGGCGGTGTCCCGCAACAGGGACTTACCCAGCCTCCGCATCGCCTGCGGGGACAGCCGCAGGTTGCCATCGGCTCCCTTTCGCAGATAGCCGCCATCCTGCATGGCCCGCTCTATCGCGGTGATTGTGCGGGCGGTCACGACGGCATTCTGGCCGAGCTGGCGGGCGAGGGCGTCCAGATCCAGATCGCCGAGATTTGATCCGTTGTAGGACTGGGACAGCTGTTCGGCCAACCCGTCGAGTTCCGCGATGTCCTGGAGCACGCCGGTGCCGTCACCCAGGCCCAGGCCTTCCTGGCCCTCAAAGCGTTCGGACCCGGCCCAGTCCTCACCGGGGCGCAGGGCCCGCAGGCTGGAATCGAGCTGATCAAGCTGGGCCATCAGGTCCGGCGAGCCGAAGGCCTGGGCCGAGAGCCGCATGAGCTCATCCCGCTGTTCGGGAGACATGGATTGCAGGAGCCGCTGCGCCGCGGCGGCCCTCTTGGCAAGGGCATCAATCAACTCCTCCACGGACTGGGGGTTCTCCGGAAAAAATCCGCCATGCCTGGCCATGAACTCCTGGAAGTCCGCATGGGTGTCTTCGCCGCGCCGGTGCTTGTCCAGCAGCCCGTTGAGGTCCCGCAGCATGCTGTTCACTGCAGCCCGGTCCTCATCCGTCGCGTTCTCGAGCGCCTGCTTCATCCCGGCGAACCGCTGGTCCAGGACCTCACGGCCCAGCAGGTCCTTGATCCGCTCGTAGGACTCCCGGGCAGTGCTGGATTGCCAGTCATAGGAGGCCAGCTCGTTGACAGCGGCCGCCGTGGACTGGGGCAGGTTCTGCAGCTGCATCTCACGGAAGGCCCGGTCGTTGTTGTCCATTATGGCGTCCCGGGCCACCTGTTTGCGTTACTCCA
>NZ_JBNHFF010000084.1:0-12747 GCF_059089965.1 Arthrobacter sp. SPT-J7 | reverse complement strand
CAGGCACCAAGCCCCGCGGCCACAAAGCGAGGCTGAGCCGCGATTTGGTGCTCGCTAAAGCTTTGGAAATAGTGGACGCGGAGGGCCTGGAAGCCCTTACCATGCGCCGCCTGGGGCAGGAACTGGAGCGGGATCCGATGAGCCTGTACCGCTATGCGGAGAACCGGGCGGCGCTACTGGATGGCGTCTCGGAGCTGGTGTTGAACGAGCTGCCCATCCACCCCGAGGACCCCGACTGGAAAGCCCAGCTCCGTCACATCGCGCATAACCTGCGGCGGCTGGCGCTCCAGCACCCGAATGTCGTGCCGCTGTTGGTGACCAGGCCGCTTTCCACGCCGCTGGGGCTAAGGCCGCTGGGCACGCTGCGCCCGCTGGAGCAGATCCTCTCCCTGCTCATTGGCGCCGGCTTCAGCCCTGCCGACGCCCTTCACGTCTACCGTGCCTACTACGGTTTCCTCTATGGCCACATTCTGAATGAGCTGCAGGAATTCGTTGTGGACCCGGAAGAGAACGAAGTGCTGCTCCGTTTGGGGCTGCACCGGCTGCCATCAAAAGACTTTCCCCGGCTCCGTGCCCTGGCTCCTGCGCTCGCCGACTATGATGGCGAGCGCGAACTGGACCAAGGCATTACGATCCTGCTGTCGGGCCTCGAAGCCCAGCTGACCCCGGAACCGCAGGCTTTCCCCGCATAGTGGAGGAGTGCCACGGGCGGTTACTCGAAGGAAGCCCCCCCGGCAGTGAACCGTGGCCGGTACTTAGATGTCGGGCGAGTTCCGTAAATTCACGGTCGGTCATGGCCCGTGCTGACAGCCTGATGTAGTGGGCTTTCCCGCCCGGCTGCCAGGGTCTATTCGATGCCCGCGAACAGCTCGTTCAGCTCAGCGGTGAGCTCCTTCTGCACCGAGGGCGTGCCCACCTCTTTGCCGTCAATGCGGTTCACCGGGGCAAGCATGCGGACGCTCGAAATGAGCCAGACCGCGTCGGCATCCAGCAGGTCCTGGGGCTCCAAAGGACCGTACCCCAGTTCCCAGCCAGCCGCTGTGGCCGCAGCGAACAAGGCGCCCTGAGAGGTGCCGGCGAGGATGCCGCTGTCCAGCTGCGGCGTGACCAGGCGCTTGACCGACGCGCCGTCGTCGGACGTTTCCACGTGCGCCATCAGCACGGTGGACGTGGGGCCCTCCAGGACCCGGCCGTCGGAGGAGATGAAGATGACGTCGTCCGCGCCCTGCTTACGGGCGTGCCGCAAGGCGGCCATGTTGACGGCGTAGGAGAGCGTCTTTGCACCGAGCAGCAGCCACGGGGCGCGCTCGGCGACGTCGCTGTCGTAGCCGCGGTCCAGGAGGATGACGTCGATGCCGGCCTCGCGCTGCCGTCGCCCGGCCGCCCCGACAGGAGAAACCTGGACCCAGGAGGTGGGAGCTGAGGCGCCCTCCACGCCACGGGTCACCACGAGCTTGACCACCAGTTCGTTGTCGGCACCGGAAGCGGTCGGATGCCGGGTTTGGTGTTCGGACACGGCGGTGGCTACGGCGCGCCGCCACTCCGCCTCGCTGGGAATGGCCAGATCCAGCGCCACCGCGGAACCCGCCAGGCGGTCCAGATGGGCCTGGATCTTCCGTACGCTGCCGTCCACTGCAAGCATGGTCTCGAAGATCCCGTCGCCCCGGGTGGCGCCCTGGTCCGTCACCAACAGCTGGGGCTTGGTTGCGTCGGCCACCCGGCCGTCCGGGAAGGAGGGGTCGAGGAATACGAGAACCACGGAAGCTGGAGAGGTCATGGCTCCAGCTTAGTGCGGCGTCCCGCGGATAAGCTGGGCAGAGTGCCCCGGCTGGAAACCGTCCGCCGGCAGCCCGTCTCCCGGGGGTTATTCACGTGTTGTGGCCATTTTCGCTTGCCGGTTCCGCGCCCACATGGATCGTGGTGCTGCTGGCTGTCGCCGATCTGGTGATCAGGGTGCTGGCCGTGGGGATCATCCCCGGCAACCGGCGGCCCACCACGGCAATGGCCTGGTTGCTGGGCATCTTTTTCGTCCCGTTTGTGGGCATTATCCTTTTCCTGCTGTTCGGCAATTTCCAGCTGTCAAAGCGGCGCCGGGAGCAGCAGCAGCAGGTTAACGAGAGGGTGCGCGCCGGGATTTCGTCCCTTGCGGACGTGGAGAGCGACTACCCGGGCCCGGAATGGGTGAGGTCCGCCGCGGAATTGAACCGGAGGCTGGGTTCGCTGCCCATGGTTGATGGCAACTCCGTGGACCTGATCCCCGGCTACCCGGACTCCATCCTGCATATGACGGAGGCGGTGCGGAAGGCGAAGAAGTTCGTTAATGCCGAGTTCTACATCATGAGCACCGACCACATCACCAATGACCTGCTGACAGCTTTGGAGGAAGCGGCCGAGCGCGGCGTCGAAGTCCGGGTGTTGTTCGATCACATCGGCACCCTCCGTGTCCAGGGCTACAAAAACCTCCTAAGGCGGCTCAGGGCCGGCAAGATCCAGTGGAAGCGGATGCTCCCGCTCCTGCCTATTCACGGCCAGTGGCGCCGCCCTGACCTGCGGAACCACCGCAAGATCATGGTGATCGACGGCGAAATCGCCTTCACCGGCTCCCAGAACCTGATCGAGCCCTCCTACAACAACCCTCGGCACCGCAAGGCCGGCCGGGAGTGGGTGGAGCTGATGGCCCGCCTCCAAGGGCCCATCGTCACTACCCTGAACGTCGTCTTCGCCACCGACTGGCTGAGCGAAACTGACGAGTCCCTGGAACACCAGCTGCAGCTGCCGTCCAACCCGCATCCCGGAAACGTCACCGCACAGGTGGTCCCCAGCGGCCCGGGGTTCATCACCGAAAACAACCTGCGGCTCTTCAATACCCTCATCTACTCCGCCCAGCACCGGATCTCCATCTGCAGCCCGTACTTCGTCCCGGACGACTCGCTGCTCTACGCCATCACCACAGCTGCCCAGCGCGGGGTGGACGTGGAGTTGTTCGTCTCCGAAAAGGGAGACCAGTTCCTGGTCCATCACGCCCAGCGTTCGTACTACGAGGCGCTGCTGGAGGCCGGGGTCCGGATTTACCTGTACAAAGCCCCGTTTGTGCTCCACGCCAAGCACTTCACCATCGACGACGAAGTGGCGGTCCTCGGTTCAAGCAACATGGACATGCGCTCCTTTTCGCTCAACCTGGAGGTGTCCGTCATGCTGCTGGGAGCCGACATCGTCACCAAGATGCGCGCCGTGGAAGACACCTACCGGGACATTTCGCGCGAGCTCAAGCTGTCTGACTGGCTCAACCGGCCGCTGGCGGCGCGGTACGTGGACAACGTGGCCAGGCTGACGGCGACCGTTCAGTAGGCCTTTCGGGAGCCTCAGTCCTCCGGGAACCCGGCGCCCAGCGTCGAGAGGACCCCGAACGCCTTGGTGCGGATTTCCTCGTACTCCTCACCGGCATCGGAATCGGCAGTGATGGCGCCGCCGACGCCGAGGGTCAGTTCCGCGGTTTCGTCACCGCCGTCGTGGATCACCAGCGTCCGGATGGCGACGGCGAGGTCGGTCGCGCCGTTCAGCGAGAAGTAGCCGACGGTGCCGGAGTACAGCCCGCGTGCTTCGCCTTCCAGCCGGTCCAGGATGGCCATGGTGCTGATCTTGGGTGCGCCGGTCATGGAGCCGGCCGGGAAGCAGGCTGCCACCGCCTCTGCCCGGGACGATCCACGCCGCAGCTGCGCGTCGATGGTGCTCACCATCTGGTGGACGGTCGCGTAGCTTTCGATGGCACAAAGCCTGCTCACGGTTACGGAGCCGGGGACCGCAAAATGGCTCAGGTCATTCCTCAGCAGGTCAACGATCATGATGTTCTCGGCGCGGTCCTTGAGGGACGTTTCGAGTTCTGAGCGCAGCCGGGCATCTTCCGCCGGATCGGAGGCGCGGCGGCGGGTGCCCTTGATCGGCTCGGCCCGCATGCCGCCGTCGGACGCTATCTTCAGGAACCGCTCGGGCGAGGTGCTGGCCAGCGTGAGGCCACCGAACCGGAGGTAGCTGGCAAAGGGGGCCGGGTTCCTGCGCCGCAGCGCAAGGTACGTTGGCCACGGGTCCAGCTCTGCGGCCGGAACCCGGACCGAGAGTGTGGTGGTCAGGCACACTTCGTAAGTGTTTCCTTCGGCAATTTCGTGCTGCGCGGCGGCGATTTTTGCCTTGTATTCGGCGCTGGTGTCCCGGCTGCGGAACACTGGCGGAGATGAAAGCACGACGCCGCTGCTGCCGCCGGCGTTGGCGGCCCCCTCGGCATCTGCAGCAAGTGCGGAGGCAGTTTCAACGGCGGCCCGTGCGTCCCTGAACCATTCGTCCGCATCCGGAACGTCCAGGGCCAAGAGCCAGGCGGTACCTGCGGCGTGGTCCAGGACCACTGCCCTGGCGGCGAAGATCAGGGCGGCGTCCGGGGTGGGCGCTGCAAGATCGGTGCCGCCGGTTTCCCGCTTGAGCTCGTATCCCAGGCAACCCAGCCAGCCCAACGTGAATTCGCCGGGGTAGCCGTCGGGAGTGTGGACCGTTGTGCCTCCCCACACGGTGTCCAGCCAACGGAAAAAAGGCCCTTCAATAGTGGCGGTGGCGCAGCCTGCCTGGATCAGGCTTTCGCCGGAGCGGTGCGTCACGCACTGGCCCGACAAGCCGCCGTCGTCCGCCATGATGCTGAAGCGGCTTCGCTCCGCAGCTGTGGACCCGGACTGGTGCGGCGGAGACCCGGCGGCAGCGCCCGTATTCGAGGAGTCCAGCCATGCTGCGTTCGATGAGCTGCCGTACAGGGCGTTAAACAGTGCCGCGGCTTCCGGGCGCAGGTTGAGGCATTCCGCGCGGAGGCTCAGGTCACGGCGGGTGGACAGCTCGGGGGAAAGGGCCGTGGCCAGCGCGGGAAGGCAGGGAAGGAGCCGGAGTACGTCGGCGGGGGCGGCACCGTCTGCGCGGTTCAGGACGTGTACATCAGCGTGGCCGGGAACGTCGTCGCCACGCAGCCACTCCTCCTCCTGTGCCGCCCATTGGTCCCAGAACGGTTCGTACGTTCCGCCATCACGGTCCAGTGCGCGGGTCCGGCGGATGTCCTCGGGTGAGTCAGCCCAAATGACGGCACTGAGGAAGGGCCGGGCGGCGGCGGCGGCGGAACCCACACCCTCAACGATGACGATCTCGGCGGGCAGCGTGACGCGGGCGTCGCCGTCGTAGTGTTTTTCCCAGTCCCAGCTGACCCAGGCAGCCGCCTCGCCCCGGCTCAAGGGTGCCAGCACGGTGGCGACATAGCGGTCCACGCCGGCCATCAGCCCATTCCAGCCCGGGTAAATGTCCTCGAGGTGGAACAGCGAGACCTTGTGGTGCGCTCGCAGCCGTGCCGCCAGTTCAACGGCGAGTGTTGTTTTTCCCGCGCCTGAGCGCCCGTCGACGGCGATGATGACGGGGGCAGGGCTCATGGATTAGAGCGTACCTTCATCCCTGCAGGGCTTTCATCCGTGCTGGAGCTGGGCGCCTTGGAGGACAGCCTTTTTGAGATAGCCCACCAGCCCGGGCAGGGCGGCGTGGATCTGGTGCCAGACGGCGTCGAAATCCGCGTGCCCGCCGTACCAGGGGTCCTCGATGCCTTGGTCCAGCAGGTCCTTTTCTGCCAGCCGCGGATCAAAGCTCCGGAACATGCGGATTTTGTTCCTGGACTCATCGTCCGGCGCGGACTCACTCAGCCACGCGTAATGGTCGATGTCGAGCGCCAGGATCAAGTCGCGTTCACGGAACCATGTGGGCTGCCATTGCCGGGCAACGTGCTTGTCCGAGAAGAGCTGCGTGGCGTCCAAACGTCGTGCGGCCCGCGGGTCTATCGGCCGGCCTGCCTCATATCCAGTGGTACCCGCGGAATCCACGGCTACCAGGCTGTCCAGCCCCTCGCGTTCAAGCGCCGCGACGAGCATCAGCTCAGCCATGGGGGACCGGCAGATGTTCCCGGTGCAGACGGCGATGACACGGTATGGGCTCGACGTTGAGTTCATGAAACTAAGCATGCGCGCTAATGGACCGTGTTGGCTAGCGTCGGATTCATAAAGGTTGACTGTTTTGTAAAGAAGCTGTGCTTTGCCGTCACATGTGCGCCAGGGGGCGTCCGAAACACTCAAGACGGGTCAGTGGAGGAATGCCAGCAGGATGCCCACGGCCACAAACAGCACTCCAAATGAGCGGTTAAGGACCAGCTGGCCTCGGGTGCTGTGGGTAAAGCGCTCAAAGGACCTGGCTGCGGCCGCAAAGAAGAACCACATCACCAGAATGTCGATGGCGACCACTGTTGCCGTCAGCACTGCGTACTGAGCCAGGAGGGGCTGGTCCGGCCGGATGAACTGGGGCATAAACGCGAGGAAAAAGACGATGGCCTTCGGGTTCAACAGGTTCACCCAGAGGCCCCGCCGGAAGATGGACCAGGCCGGCTCGTTCTTCAGGCCCGCAATCTTCTGTTGTTCAAGGTCCGGCTTGCTAAGGAACTGCCTGATGCCCAGATAGACAAGATATGCCGCTCCTGCGTAGCGGATGACGTTGAAGGCAATTGGCGAACTAGCCACCAGTACGCCCACGCCCAGGGCCACAATCACGATGTGAACCACCAGCGCTGCCTGCTGCCCCAGGATGCCCCAGATGGAGCGGCGGAAACCGGCGGTCAGGGAGTTGCTCATGGTGTTGATGGCTCCAGCGCCGGGGGTGAAACTGATCAGGGCACCGGCGCCGGCAAGGGCGAGCCAAAGGGAGAATTGCACCAGCCAAGTTTAGTGGCAGTTACCGGCATGTGCTCACTGGCTGAGGGAAACCAAATCCCAGCATGGAGTCGAGCTTTATCACCACCAGCTTCGGCAGGGCACTACCCGTGGGAGCTATCAGCAGACGGGCGAGGAGCTCAAGGTCGAATCCTGCCTGGATGATCATTCTTTTGATGCTACGGACGCGATCAGCACCAGGTATCAGCCGACTCCGGCTATGGGGACAACGTCGTGGATCTATGCCCGGGCGATGACCTCGCCGTTGGGGATCAGGAACCAGCCGTCGTCGGTGGATCCCCAGCGGTGCCAGCCGGCAGAAATTCTGGCCAGATCCGCAGGGTTGGCGAAACCATACTCCAGTGCCTGCTCTGCGAAAGCCGAATGCAGCACGCGTTCGCCCCAGACGCGCGCTTGCCAGCGGCGCTGCTGCCCGGTGGCGTAGAGCCAGTTGCTGCTGGTGGGTGCGACGTCGGTGAACCCGGCTGACTGCGCCCAGCTCACCAGCCGCCGCCCGGCGTCGGGCTCCGCCCCGTTCCTGCGCGCGATCCGCTGGTACAGCTCCATCCACTCGTCCAGTTCAGGGATGGCGGGATACCAGCTCATGCCGTGGAAGTCAGCGTCGCGGACGGCAACGATGCCACCCGGCTTTGCCACCCGCCTCATCTCCCGCAGTGCCTCCACGGGGTCGGTGAGGTGTTGCAGCACCTGATGGGCGTGCACGACGTCGAATGTCTCGTCGTCGAAGTCGAGGTCGTAGATGTTGCCCGCCACGAACTCCACGTTGGAAACCTCCCGCTCGACGGCGAGGGCTTTGGCTTGGGCGATGATGTCCGGTGAGCGGTCCAGGCCGGTGACTTTTCCGGGGTTGACCAGAACGGCGAAATCGCAGGTGATGCTGCCCGGGCCGCAGCCGACGTCGAGCACTTCAGAGCCAGGCGCGAGATGCGGCAGGACAAATGCCGCGGAGTTCTCCGCCGTCCTGGCGGCATGGGCGCGGACCACCGACTCGTGGTGGCCGTGCGTGTAAACGTCGTCTTCGGGCTGCTGCGCACTCATAACCAAACGCTACCCCCAACCTACTTGGGCGCGCTGGACGATTCTTCCCGCGCGGCCACCGTGGCTTCCACCATGGCCGTCATAAAGCGGGTCACTGTTTCCAGTTCCTCCGCGCTGAAATTCGCCATGGCACTGCCTATCCGGTGCGAGAGGGGAGCGAAGATGGCGCCGCCGTCCTGGAAGGCCTTGGGCGTCATGCGAAGGTGAACCTTCCGGCGGTCAGAGCTGTCCCGCTCCCGCACTACGTGTCCGGAGGTGTCCAGCCTGTCGATCAGGGCCGTGGTGGCAGGGGAACTTAGGTTCAGCTCCTTGCGCAGGAGCCCAGGCGTGACGGTGCCGCCGTTCGCGGTGTGGCGCATGATTACCGCCAGCGCGTTCAGGTCCGTCCGGTGCATGTCCTTGCGCCCGCCGGCGGCGTCCACATAGCGGTTGGCCTCGAGGGTGAATTCCTGAAGAAGCCGTACCAAGGGGTGAGGCACCCCCGCTGCCGGAGGGCCGGGGGCAGCCAAGGTCGCATCGCCTGCCATGTCCACCTCCAAGAATTTGTGCTGTGGAAGTTCCCCGCCGTAGCGCCGGGGGCGCCGCTGGCACCGTACTGACGGATATTACTTCAGCCGTGCCGTTCTCCTCTTATCCGTCCGCTGAGAAAAGCTAGGGAGGCGCTTATCTCTATGGTGGAGATACTCTAGTATGGAACCAAGTTTACTCCTGACAGTTGCTCGGAAGGCATCGTGAAATTTCATTCCCACGCCCAGGAACGTGATCCGTTCTGGCTGCGCTGGCTCCTCCCCGTAATTCTCGTGTTGACCTGGCTGGCGCTCGCCGGAATCGGCGGACCCACCTTCGGACGGCTCGAAGAGGTCTCGTCCAATGACCAGGCATCCTTCCTGCCGGCCAGCGCCGAGGCCACGGCCGCGCAGGACTGGCAGGCGAAATTCCGGGACTCTGATGAGGTTCCCGGCGTGATTGTCCTGGAAAGCGACGAAGGCCTCACTTCGGCCCAGCTGGGTGAGGCCGCGTCCCTGCGGACGGAGCTTGAAAGCCTGGAGCTGGGCAGTGCGGTGATTGGTCCAATTCCGTCGGAGGATGGCAAAGCAGTCCAGTTCATTGCGCCCATCGATTCGTCGATTGGCGTCAAGGAGGCTGTCCAGGAGTTGCGGGACACTGTTGCCGGGGCAGCGCCTGAGGGAATGCGGACCTATGTCACGGGTCCTGCCGGGCTGGCTGCAGATCTCACAGCGGCCTTCGCCGGCATCGACGGCATCCTCCTGCTGGTGGCGCTGGCCGCAGTTTTGGTGATCCTGCTGATTGTCTACCGCTCGCTGTTGCTGCCGGTCATGGTGCTCCTGACCTCAGTCTTCGCCTTGTGTGCTGCCATCCTGCTGGTGTTCGGCATGGCCAAGGCCGGCTGGATCCAGCTCAATGGCCAAAGCCAGGGCATCCTGTCCATCCTCGTCATCGGTGCCGCCACGGACTACGCCCTGCTGTATGTGGCAAGGTTCCGGGAAGCACTGACCTGCACCACCAGCCGCACCGCCGCCGTGCTGACGGCCTGGAAAGCCTCCTTCGAGCCCATCCTCGCGTCAGGTGCCACCGTGATCATCGCGCTGCTGTGCCTGCTCTTCTCGGACCTGAATTCCAACAAGGCGCTGGGTCCCGTAGCAGCTGCCGGCATCCTCTGCTCCCTGTTCGCTGCCCTGACCCTGCTGCCTGCCCTGATGGCGCTCCTGGGCCGTGCGGCGTTCTGGCCCTTCGGCCCGAAACTTGCCCCCGCGGGTGAGCGTGAGCCGAAGCTTGTCAGCGGACTGGAAGGCCAGAAGGGGCTGTGGCGCGCCACGGCCTCACTGGTTTCGCGGCGGCCCCGCATCATCTGGGTCGCCTCCGTCCTGCTTCTGCTGGCCGGTTCCGCCGGCGTCCTTCAGCTCAAGGCCAACGGGGTGCCGCAGACCGACGTCATCCTGACGGCGTCCAACGCCGTGGACGGCCAGGACGCACTGGCTCGCCATTTCGATGCAGGCAGCGGAAGCCCCGCCGTCGTGGTGGTGGATCAAGGCAGGGCGGAGGAGGTGCTGGACACCGTAAAGGCGGCCGACGGCGTAGGCGAGGCCTACCTGTTGGCGCAGGGTTCCGTGCCCGTCACCGGAGCCCCCGGTGCTCCCAGCGCTCCGGACGTCCGCGACGGCAAGGTGCTGATTAATGCCACGCTGAACTATGCCGCGGATTCGCTCGATGCGGAGGAGGCCGTGAAGGCCTTGCGTGCGGACGTAAAGGCAGTGGATCCCAGCGCGCTGGTAGGAGGTGTGACCGCCACGGCGCTGGATACCAACACCACTGCCCAGCGGGACCTGGTGATCATCATCCCCGTTGTGCTGGTGGTCATCCTCTTCATCCTGATGCTGCTGCTTCGCTCCGTGGTTGCACCGGTCCTGCTGGTGCTCTCGGTGGTCCTCTCCTACACGGCTGCCATGGGTGTTTCGGCTTTTGTGTTCAACAATGTCCTGGGCTTCCCCGGCGCGGACGCTACCGTTCCCCTGTTCGGCTTTGTGTTCCTGGTGGCACTCGGAGTGGACTACAACATCTTCCTGATGAGCCGGGTGAGGGAGGAATCGTTGAAGCACGGCACCGGGCCCGGCATCCTGCGCGGCCTTGGCGTCACGGGCGGTGTGATTACCTCCGCCGGCGTAGTGCTGGCGGCGACGTTTGCCGCCCTGGGCGTCATTCCCATCATGTTCCTG
The DNA here is from genome assembly GCF_059089965.1 of Arthrobacter sp. SPT-J7. NCBI lineage: Bacteria > Bacillati > Actinomycetota > Actinomycetes > Micrococcales > Micrococcaceae > Arthrobacter > Arthrobacter sp. SPT-J7. The sequence continues at coordinate 2,186 of NZ_JBNHFF010000084.1, read as the reverse complement.
GTGCAGTTGGCTTTCATCGTCGCCTTCGGGGTTCTGCTGGACACGGTCCTGGTGCGCTCGCTGCTGGTGCCTGCCCTGGCTTACGACATTGGTCCGCGGATCTGGTGGCCCGGCAAGCTGGGCCGCCCGGGGAAAGGCTCGTCCGTGGAGCCGGGCCCCAACCCTGAGGGTCGGGCCGGGACTGCTGAGCCGGGACGCCACTCCACCACGATCCGCTAGTTCGGCTGCCGCCGCCAGTCCAAACGCCGCCGAATGAAAGCCCTGTCGGCGGAAACGCCTGCTGGATAGACTGCAAATGCGCCCGCATGGACGCGGAACTCAAAGGAGAGGTGCACCATGACTGAGAACCAGGAATCCGCAGCCGAGCAGCCCCGCAGGGGAAACAGCGCCCCCGGACTGGAAGGCGAAGGCGGCCAGTATGTGGATGGTGACTACGGCGATGCCGGCACTGCAGGGGACCCTGCCGAGAACCTTGGAGACGGCGAATACGCGGACGGGGATTACGGGGATGCCGGTACCGCTGGAACCGGGCACGAAACTGACAGCATCCGGGAAGGGCTTACCGACGGGCAGGTCAACACCACTGCTGAAGAGGGTGGACCCCTTCACGGCGACCGGGACAGCGACAGGTAGCACCGCAAGGCAAGCAGCCGGCGGCTCCGTTCTCCAACAGCGAAACGGCGGGCCGCCGTTGTCTTCTGCTCAAGCCCGCCACTGTGCGGAACTCCAGGCCATCTCCCCACTGCCCGAAAACAAAGTTGAGCGTACTCCGCTCAACTTGGATTGACATCGCTGGCGCCCTGAGTAAAGTTGAGTGCAGAACGCTCAATCATCAGGGCGCCAGTAAGTTTCCAAGGAAAGAAGGAAGCAACACATGTCACGTGCAGTAGGTATCGACCTCGGAACCACCAACTCCGTCGTCTCCGTTCTCGAAGGTGGCGAGCCCACCGTTATTGCCAACGCCGAGGGTGGCCGCACCACGCCGTCGGTCGTTGCATTCTCCAAGTCCGGCGAGGTCCTGGTGGGCGAGATCGCCAAGCGCCAGGCCGTCAACAACATCGACCGCACCATCGCTTCGGTCAAGCGCCACATGGGTACGGACTGGACCGTCAACATTGACGAGAAGAAGTACACCCCGCAGGAAATCTCCGCGCGTATCCTCATGAAGCTGAAGAACGACGCCGAGTCCTACCTGGGCGAAAAGGTCACCGACGCTGTGATCACCGTTCCGGCCTACTTCAACGACGCCGAGCGCCAGGCCACCAAGGAAGCCGGCGAAATCGCTGGCCTGAACGTCCTCCGCATCGTCAACGAGCCCACCGCCGCAGCACTCGCGTACGGCCTGGACAAGGGCAAGGAAGACGAGCTCATCCTGGTCTTCGACCTCGGCGGCGGTACCTTCGACGTGTCCCTGCTGGAAGTCGGCAAGGACGAAGACAATTTCTCCACCATCCAGGTCCGCGCCACCGCAGGTGACAACCGCCTGGGCGGCGACGACTGGGACCAGCGCGTTGTTGACTACCTGCTGAACCAGCTCAAGGTCAAGGGCATCGACCTGTCCAAGGACAAGATCGCCCTGCAGCGCCTCCGCGAAGCTGCCGAGCAGGCAAAGAAGGAACTTTCCTCCTCCACCAGCACCAACGTCTCGCTCCAGTACCTGTCCGTCACGCCCGACGGCCCGGTCCACCTGGACGAGCAGCTGACCCGCGCCAAGTTCCAGGACCTCACCAAGGACCTGCTGGAGCGCACCAAGAAGCCGTTCCACGATGTGATCAAGGAAGCCGGCATCAAGCTCTCCGACATCAACCACATCGTGCTTGTGGGTGGCTCCACCCGTATGCCCGCCGTGTACGACCTGGTCAAGGAGCTCGCCGGCGGCAAGGAGCCGAACAAGGGTGTGAACCCGGATGAGGTCGTGGCCGTTGGTGCAGCCCTGCAGGCCGGCGTGCTGAAGGGCGAGCGCAAGGACGTCCTCCTCATCGATGTCACGCCGCTGTCCCTCGGTATCGAAACCAAGGGTGGCGTGATGACGCACCTGATCGAGCGCAACACTGCTATCCCCACCAAGCGGTCCGAGACCTTCACCACCGCTGACGACAACCAGCCGTCCGTGGCCATCCAGGTCTTCCAGGGCGAGCGCGAGTTCACCCGTGACAACAAGCCGCTGGGCACGTTCGAGCTGACCG
>NZ_JBNHFF010000083.1:0-12764 GCF_059089965.1 Arthrobacter sp. SPT-J7 | reverse complement strand
GCAGATGCAGCTGACCCTGACGTTCCGCACCCAGCCGGACGTGGTCAACGTTGAGCTGCGCGCCAACCAGGACCTCGTCCGCGTCGAGGACAACGGCTCGGTCCTCCCACCGGTGCTGGACAAAAGCGTGCCCTCGCGCCAGATTGCCATCAGCGGCAACGATCTGGCGCGCTACGAGAACAACAGGGTGTCACCGCTGCCGGACATGCAAGCGGTGTCTTCCCTCAATCCGCGGTTCCCGGCAGAATCCCCGGTGTCACAAACTGCGGCCTTCCTTAATGACAGCCGCACCACCCTGTACAGCATCAACCCCGGCCAGCCCGCACGGGCATTAACCACACGGAGCGCATTGACCCGGCCCTCCTTCGGCCTCCACGAATGGGTGTGGTCGGCAGGGCCGGGAGCTTCGGGTGAAACCGAAGTGGTTGCCTACCGCCCCGCCGGCGTGGCCGAGGGAGCCAACGTACCCTCGGTAACCCTGGCGCCCGCCTGGCTGGCGGGACGCACTGTCAAGGACTTCCGGATCTCGCGGGAAGGAGTGCGGGCGCTGGTGATCTCCGAACAGAACGGGAAGACCCGCGTGCAGGTGACCGGCATAATCCGCGGCGCGGACGGAACACCGCGGGAGCTGACACCGCCGGTTACCCTGGCCACCGACAGCGAACCGGACCGGGGCGCCTGGGTCAGTGACACTACCGTTGCGGTGATGAAGGGTGCCGCGGCGTCGAACGTCACGCCTGAGCTGCTGTCCCTCACCTCGGGGCAGCCGCAACAACTGGCCCCGTGGCCCGGGCTGGTGGCACTCAGTGCCGGAAACGGGGCTGAGGAGATCTATGCGCAGTCCGCGGAGGGCATCTTCCAGCGGCTCGGAAATGGTTGGTCCCCCCAAATCAAGGGACCCATCGACCCGTCATTCCCCGGCTGATGCCGTTGGGCGTTATCCACATAGGCGGGGAGCTGCCTGTCCCTGGAGTGCGTGTGGGCAGATCCTTGTGCGGTGAGCAACAGATCCGCTACTGAGGCCAGGGCCGGGAGAAGGCGGCGGCCGGACCCGGACCTTGTACCGGCAGTACAACGGTCCGCCGCGCACCGCTCCGAGTATCAGAATGCACTCCTGCGCCTGCTGGACCAGGCAGCGGAAGCTGCGGCCGATCTCCTTGCACTTGCTGTTCCGGTGGACTGCGTTTGCTGCGGAGCCGAAGACCGGGCCCTGTGCGCCCAGTGCGACCGCCGGATTCGCCGTATGACGCGCGACCCCTTTCGGGCCGAAAGCGGAGCACCTGCCCTGATGGACGTTGGCGGGAGGGTGCTGCTGCCCGTCGTCGCTGCCGGGGTATACCGGGAGGAGCTCGCCTCGGCCCTGCTGTCTTTCAAGCGCCACGGCCAGTATCAGCTCACGGGCAGCCTGGGGCGGGCGCTAGCCGGTGCTGTCCGTTCGGCATCATCCGGGACGGAAGTGAACTGCCTGATACCGGTCCCGAGCACCAGCGCGGCCTTCCTGAAGCGAGGTTTCAGCCCCGTCCACCTCCTGCTGAGGGAGGTGTCACACCAAGTGCCCGGGCTTGCGGTGCAGGACGTGCTGGGAAAGACCAGGACGGGGGGCCTCCAACTGCCCGGAGGGCAAAAAGGCCTGGACCGCGGCGGCCGCGCAAAGCGCGTACGGGGCTCCATGCACGTCCGCCAGCGTGGCCGGAACCAGGTTGCCGGACAACGCTGCATCATCATCGACGACGTCCTCACCACGGGCGCGACACTGGCGGAAGCAGCCAGGGCACTGCACCTTGCAGGTGCAGTGGTGGTCGGCGCAATTGTGCTCGCCGCGACACGCCCGCCCGACTCTTCGGCCTCCGGCACGGCATCCATTGAAGGCCGGGGAAAGGAGCATGACTTAGAAAAAAATAAACCAAGAAAGGATGAATAACGCATGGCTATGAACTAACGTCGGTGGTGGGTACCAAGAACAGAATGTACCTGTCGATGGCGGCTCGGAGAGGGGCTTGACTGTCAAACAGATCGGCCCAGCGAAGTGCTGCCGTCGTGTCACCGAAGTCATTTGGAGGGCACCATGGAGTTTATGATCAGCGGACGAAATCTGACAGTTTCAGACCGGTTCCGCGAATACGCCGGGGAGAAGATTTCAAAGATTGAGTCGCTGGGGGACAAAGTCCAGCGGGTTGATGCGAAGGTTTCCAAGGAGACCAGTTCCCGGCAGACCGGCGACCAGCTGACCGTTGAGGTGACAGTTCTGGGCAGGGGACCGGTGATCCGTGCCGAAGCAAGCGCCGCTGATAAGTTCGCTGCATTCGACCTCGCGTACAACAAGCTGCTTGAGCGGCTCCGCCGCGCCAAGGACCGCAAGAAGGTCCATCATGGACGGCACACACCTAAGGCTGTCCGTGAAGCAACCGCCACGCTGGAGCCCGCCAGTGCCCACGAACCGATTTATGTCGAGGCGAGCCACAGGAACGAAACCCCGCCGGCCCCCGCAGAGAAATCTCCCTACGATGTTGACAATGACATCCCGGCCGGTGACTCCCCGGTCCTGATCCGGCGCAAGGTCTTCCCGGCCGCTTCGCTTTCCCTCGACGACGCCGTGGACAACATGGAACTCGTCGGTCATGATTTCTACCTTTTCGTGGATAAGGCTACGAATACACCGTCCGTCGTGTACCGGCGCCGCGGCTGGACCTATGGGGTCATCACCCTGGACCACGAATGCGAACCCGGTGACACCGTGGTCGAAGAGAAAATTATCGCGTACCGTTCGGACGACGCAGCAGCAAACGCCTAGGGTGGTGAACGCCATCCACAGAAAGGACTGATGTGCCTGCGACGCTGAGCCTGGACCAGGCCCGGCGGATCGCTCTGGCAGCACAGGGACTCGACAAAGGACGGCCCACCGGCCCCGTGACATCACGGACGGTGGGCCGCACCTTTGCCCGGCTCCAGCTCGTCCAGATAGATTCCGTCAATGTTCTCGCACGGAGCCACTTCCTCCCCTTCTTCTCCCGGCTGGGGAACTACGACCGCGCCATTCTCCAGCGGATGTCCGGCACCCGTCCGCGACGCATGGTGGAGTACTGGGCTCATGAGGCCAGCTATATCCGCCCAGAGCACTTTCCTGACCTCCGGCTCTGGCAGAAAAGGGCATGGGTGGGCGCCGCGGGTATGGACCCCGGTGTGCGGGATACCATCGCTGCCCGAATTCTGGAAACACTTGCTTCCGCACGACCTATGACTGCTGCCGAGATCGCGGCGAGGATCGGCCACGTCGAGGAAAAACAAGCGGTCAATTGGGGTTGGAACTGGAGTGCCGTCAAGCGGGTACTGGAACACTTGTTTGAGGAGGGCCTGGTCTCGGCGGCTTCCAGGACGGAGCAGTTTGAGCGCAAGTACACCCTGACCTCCAGGGTGCTGCCGGACGTGCCCCTTTCACGGCAGCGGGAACCCGATCGTGCCCCTGCCCTGCACCGCCTTATTGATGCCGCGGCCCAGGCTCACGGCATCGGCACCGTGCGGTGTTTCGCTGACTACTTCCGCACGCCGGCCAAGGCCGCTGCCGCATCCGTGGAACATCTGGTGGATTGCGGGAGGCTCGAGCGGGTGAGCGTGGCCGGCTGGAACCGCGACGTGTTCCGGCACGTGGAGGCCACGCTGCCCCGCAAAGCGGGCGGCCGGGCACTGCTGAGTCCGTTTGATTCCCTGGTCTTTGAGCGCCGCCGGCTGGACGAACTGTTTGGCTTCCACTACCGGATTGAGATCTACACACCTGAGCACAAGAGGCGGTATGGGTACTACGTGCTTCCTTTCCTTCTAAGGGACAGGATCGTGGCGCGGGTGGACCTGAAAGCTGATCGAGCAGGCGGGAAACTGCTGGCCAAATCGGTGTTCGCCGAGCCTGGCGCCCCGGTGGACACCGCCGTCGAACTCGCCGCGGAACTTCGGTTGATGGCTGACTGGCTGGGACTTCCGGACGTGGAGGTGGGTTGCCGCGGCGATCTGTCCGGGCCGCTCGCGAAGGCCGTTGCCGGCTTGTAGCCCGTATCCGCTCTGAGGGAACAAACGGGCCCTGGGGCGGTGTCTCTCCCGTAGACTAAAAACGCCAGAATTCGGCGGCATGAGACTGGGAGCATCTTCACGTGGCATCACTTATCGAAAAACTTCTCCGCACCGGTGACAAAAAAACGCTCCGGCAGCTGCGGAACTATGCCGAGTCCATCAATGCCCTGGAAGATTCGTTCAAGACGTTCACGGATGCCGAACTCCGCGAGGAAACGGACCGGCTGCGCGAACGCCACCAAGATGGGGAGAAGCTTGACGACCTGCTTCCCGAGGCCTTTGCCGCGGTCCGGGAAGCCTCCTCACGGACCTTGGGCATGCGCCACTTCGACGTTCAGCTGATGGGCGGAGCAGCCCTGCACCTGGGCAACATCGCGGAAATGAAGACCGGTGAAGGCAAGACCCTGGTGGCAACTGCTCCTGCCTACCTCAATGCGCTCACCGGCAAGGGCGTCCACGTCATCACCGTCAATGACTATCTGGCCGAATACCAGTCCGACCTCATGGGCCGCGTCTACCGCTTCCTCGGCCTGACCAGTGGCTGCATCCTCGCCAACCAGGACCCGGCCGTGCGGCGCCAGCAGTACGCCTCGGATATCACCTACGGCACCAACAACGAGTTCGGTTTCGACTACCTCCGCGACAACATGGCCTGGGACAAATCCGAACTGGTCCAGCGCGGGCACAACTTCGCCATCGTTGATGAAGTCGACTCCATCCTCATCGACGAAGCCCGCACCCCCCTCATCATTTCCGGTCCTGCCCAGGGCGACACCAACCGCTGGTACAGCGAATTCGCCAAGGTGGTCCTGCGGCTCCAGCCGGAGAAGGACTACGAAGTCGACGAAAAGAAGCGCACCGTCGGTGTCCTGGAAAGCGGCATCGAAAAGGTCGAGGACTATCTCGGTATCCAGAACCTCTACGAATCCGCCAACACGCCCCTGATCGGGTTCCTCAACAACGCCATCAAGGCCAAGGAACTGTTCAAGCGGGACAAGGACTACGTCATCCTCGACGGCGAGGTCCTGATCGTTGATGAGCACACCGGCCGCATCCTTGCCGGCCGCCGCTACAACGAGGGGATGCACCAGGCCATTGAGGCCAAAGAAGGCGTGGAAATCAAGGCGGAAAACCAGACTCTGGCCACCGTCACGCTGCAGAACTACTTCCGTATGTACGGCAAACTCTCGGGCATGACCGGAACTGCCGAGACCGAGGCAGCGGAATTCATGGGCACTTATAAGCTCGGTGTGGTTGCCATTCCCACCAACCGCGACATGCAGCGGATCGACCAGTCGGACCTGGTTTTCAAGAACGAGACCGTCAAGTTCGACGCGGTCGTGAAGGATATCGCCGAACGGCACGAAAAGGGCCAGCCGGTCCTGGTGGGCACCACGAGCGTGGAAAAGAGCGAATACCTGTCCCGGCTCCTTGCCAAGGAAGGAATCCGCCACGAAGTCCTGAACGCGAAGAACCACGCCCGGGAAGCAGCCATCGTGGCGCAGGCAGGCCGGAAGGGTGCCGTCACCGTGGCAACCAACATGGCCGGCCGCGGTACGGACATCATGCTCGGCGGCAATGCTGAGTTCACTGCCGTGGCGGAGCTGGCGAAGCGGGGTCTTGATCCGGAAGAGAACTCCGAGGAATATGAATCCGCATGGCCTGCCGCGCTTGAAGCTGCCAAGCAGTCCGTCAAGGACGAGCATGAGGAAGTTCTGAACCTGGGCGGCCTGTACGTGCTGGGTACCGAACGGCACGAGTCGCGCCGCATCGACAACCAGCTGCGCGGCCGATCCGGCCGCCAGGGCGACCCCGGCGAGTCCCGTTTCTACCTTTCGCTGACTGACGACCTTATGCGGCTCTTCAACTCCGGCGCCGCGGAGCGCTTGATGAACACTTCGGTGCCGGACGACGTCGCGCTGGAATCCAAGCTCGTCTCCCGTGCCATTGCTTCGGCTCAGGGCCAGGTGGAGGGCCGCAACGCCGAACAACGCAAGAACGTCTTGAAGTACGACGACGTCCTCAACCGCCAGCGTGAGGCCATCTATGGCGACCGTCGCCGAATCCTTGAGGGTGATGACCTGCACGAAAAGGTGCAGTTCTTTATTGAGGACACCATCACAGCCCTCATCGACGCTGCCACAGCGGAGGGCAATGGTGACGACTGGGATTTCAACCAGCTCTGGACCAACCTCAAGACGCTGTACCCGGTCAGCGTCACGGCCGACGAGATCATCGAGGAAGCCGGCGGAAAGTCCAGGCTTACGGTGGAGTTCCTGAAAGAGGAGCTGCTGTCCGATGCGCGCCTGGTCTACCAGGCCCGGGAAGAGGCCATCGGTTCCGAAAGCATGCGGGAGCTGGAACGCCGCGTTGTCCTGTCAGTGATTGGACGCAAGTGGCAGGAACACCTTTACGAGATGGACTACCTCAAGGAGGGGATCGGCCTGCGCGCTATGGCACAGCGTGATCCTCTTGTTGAGTACCAGCGTGAGGGCTTTACCCTGTTCCAAAGCATGATGGAGGCCATCCGGGAGGAAAGCGTAGGATTCCTCTTCAACCTCGAAGTGGAAGTTACTCCTGCCCAGGACGTTGTTGTCCAAGACGCACAGGGCGGACACACCGAGCACGTTGAGCCCCAGGTGCGGGCCGCCGGACTGGAAGCGCCTGCCCAGCCCGCCCAGCTGCAGTACACTGCTCCCCGCGAGGATGGCGGCACACAGACCCGGGTGGAAACCCGGTCCTCCGGCCGCTCAGGAAATCCTGCGAAGGCGGCGGCCCAGGACGCAGCCAGGCGATCTGCAAAGAAGAAAAGGCGCTGACACCTCGTCAGGAAAAACTGATAGTTGAATGAAGAGCAGGGCCGGGGCATTGTTCCCCGGCCCTGCTCCCGTCTGGCCTTGAATCTGCATCGGCTCGTCACCGCCCCGGGGTTCTTTGCTGCAAGCTCTTCAGCCAATGACAAGCTCACTCACCCGCCACACCTGCTTGCCCCGCTCCAGCCGGACGGCCACAGCCCGGGCGCGGACATCGTCGACCACCACGGCGCTGGCTTCATATATGCCTTCGGCCACTTCGCAAACGCGGACGGAGCGGACGATGGAATTGCGGTGCAGCCGTGCGAGGGCGGGGTTGCCCGTGCGGGTGATTTCGCGCCGGATCAGGCAGGCGCGGTGCTGCAAAGCTGCGAGACAGCGGGGATCAAGCCGCCGGGCCAGTTGGTGGATGGGGCGAATACCCGCGAGCACTTCCATGGCCGCCTGGACTGTACCGCGGGTGACCGCACGTACTTCTGACAACTCATCAACAGGATGCAGCACTGTTGGTCTTCCGGCCCGGCCTGGAGGGGGAATCCGGGTTGGAACCTGCGGTGGAGTCTGCCGGATGGCTGGATCTACCGCCTTCCTTGGCGCTTCGACAGTTCCAATGGGCGTGGCTGCGGTCATTGTTTTTCCCCTTAGTCAGTGGCTGAAATTGTCATGGCTGGCGCTGCCGCCGTTATGCTGCGGAGGGCGGCTGAAGAATTTGTCCCGGGAGCAGCACGTCGGGATTCTGGCCGATGATGGCCCGGTTGGCTTCGTACCAGCGGGGCCACTGCATTGCGATCTCTACGTCCGAGGCCCCTGGTCCCATCGCGTGCGCAGCAATGTCCCAGAGGGTGTCTCCCGCCAGGACGGCCACGGCCTCGGTTTCGATTCTTGCCTGTTCGACTGCGCGTACTGCAGGAGCAGCCAGCAGCCCTGGGCCGGCCACGGGGGCAGCCGGCTGCCACCCCGGGTCTATAGCTGATGGCCGAGTCGCAGGGTTCTCCGGGCGTTCCTTCACTGCCAGCGGCGCGGCACTTGCAGGAGCCGATGCAACCCGGTCCTGCGTGGGAGTCCACTCCGGTCCGGGCGGTATCGCGCCGGCATGTGCGGCCGGACCGGACAGCAGCTGAACCGAAAGCGCAGCAAGCACTATCCGGCGCATCAAGGTGGGGGACAGTTTCCGGGTCACTTCGGCGGCGCGGGTCCTGCCGTTGCGCTCCAGAAGAGCGGTGGCTCCTGCAAAGACAAATGCAAGGAACCACCAGCCCACCAAGACGGCCCCGCCCGCCGCCGCGGCTGTGCCAAGAAGATGCTCCGGATAGAGTCCCTGCTGCCGGGCCGAGGATTGCTGCCATTGCTCGAGAATCCCGGAACCTACGGCATAAAGAAGGACGCCCAGCAGCAGTATGGCCGTCGCGGTGATGGCATCGGCTGTCCGGCCGGGTTCTGCTGGTTGCGTCATTAGTCTCCTTTTGATGCAGTTTGATGCTGTTTGCTTGCGATAGAGCCAGTTTGCGCCGCGTGGTCGGTCTTTGTCCAGACGTTGGAGAGAAAAAGTCCTCGTCGTTGACCTGGCAACGCCTGGGCCCTACGCTGGCCGGATGCGCTGGGATGCACTCTTTTCTGATCTCGAAAGCCAATTTGCGGAGGCGGACCGACTGGCACTTGATGCCGAAATCAATGAGCGGGCGCGGGTGGAGATGGTGGGTCTGGAACTGGCCGACCGGTTGCGGGCGGTTGTGGGCTGCCGGCTAACCGTCTACCTCGCAGCGGGGGAGTCTTTTACCGGCACCCTTTCGCATGCCGGCGGGCAGGCATTGGTGCTGGACGAAGAACAGCACCAGCTACTCATTCCCTACGCCGCAGCGGTGCGCTACGTTGGACTGGGCCGGCTGTCACGGGCCGAAACGTCCTCCGTGCGCCGGGGGATTGGGCTTGCCAGCGCCCTGCGCGGGATGGCCCGGGACCGCGCCGAGCTGTCGGTCCTCATCGGGAATGCGGGTGGAGTGGTGCGGCTGGCAGGAGTCATCGACCGGGTGGGAAAGGACTACGTTGACCTTGCTGTCCTCACTCCCGGGGAGGTGCGCCGCAGCCACCATGTCAATCAGATCGCAACCATTCCTTTCGCTGCACTGGCTGCGGTCAGGTCACGGCGGGCCAGTGAGCTCTAGGTGGCGGCGCACCAGGCCTGGAGCGGCACGTGAAGTCTGGGAAGACGGGACAGAATCAGACTGCCTTCGACTTGGATTCCTGGATCATCCGGCTTGCTTCGGCGTACCGTTCCTCGATGTACTGCTCAAGCATCTTCTCTTCGACCCGCCACTGGCCACGGCCGCCAACTTGGATAGCCTTGAGCTCTCCGCTACGGACCAGGGCGTAGGCAGCCGGCGAATTGATCTGGAGCTGCTCGGCGACGTCTGCGAGTGTAAGAAACCTGGGCATACATCCATTTTGCCACCGGGACGGGCAGTTTGCTGCTGTTATCCACAATTAGCCCTTGTTTGTACTTTTGACTTTTGTTCCTGCCTTCCTGCCGCAACAATGAGGAGTCCGGACACAGCGGGCGGTCCCGGTACACAAAGGGGGAGAAACGGTAATGGATCCTGAGTCATCTGCCACGGCGGCAAGGCTGAAACGGCCGTCATGGAAGGATCCCCGCTTGCTGGTCGGTGTTCTCCTTGTGCTGGCCTCCGTGGCGGGCGTCGTCTTCCGGTGGGAAGCGCCGACCGGACCACGGAGGTCTATGCGGCCCGTGACGGCATAGCGGTGGGCGAAAAGCTGACGTCGGAGAACGTCGTCCGCGCCAAGGTCAGGCTGGGCGAGACGGAGGCGCAATACATTACCGCCGAATCTGGGCTGCCGGAGAACGTGGTTGCAGTGCAAAGGATTGGCAAAGACCAGCTCGTTCCCCGGGCAAGCCTCGGTGCGGTGGACCAACTGGACCGCAAACCCGTTGCCTTAACTATCGAAGAGACCCTTCCGGCCCAGGCAGTCGCAGGCGCCAGGGTCGATGTATGGGTAGCCCAGCCGGATGCCCGCAACGGCTTCAGCGAACCGAAGCTTCTCCTGCCGGGTGCCGAAATTGCGGAAGTAACAGCCGCCTCCACCGCGCTGGGGTCGTCCCGGACCACTGTGTTGATGGTGTTAGTGGAGGACAGCCAGATGCCCGGCCTGCTTGGAGCGCAGGCGAATGAAGCAAAAATCTCGGTGGTCTGGAACCCCGGGGGCGGAGCGCGATGAGTATTCCAGTCGTCACTGTCGGGCAGAGCCGAGAGGATTTGGTCGGCGGGCTGGAGCGCCTCCACGGTCCGGTCACAGTGGTCCGACGATGCGCGGAACTGCCCGAACTGCTGGCCGCCTGCCAAAGCGGACTGGCGAGGGCCGCGGTGGTTGCTGAAGGCTGCGAGGGCCTGACCGCTTCGTTGGTGGACCGTCTGGGAGCGGTTGGTGTGGCCATTATTGCCCTCACCGATTCGGCTGATGAAGCCGCAAGACTGCGGGGGATTGGAGTGGCTTCGGTCCTGCCCGGTGTGGAATCGGCGGTCCTGTCAGCCAGGATTGCGGAGGCAGTGGCCCAGCTAAGGAGTAGTGGACCCCGGGGCGCGCACTGGAGCGGTGCCGCCGACACCGGCGCTGCCCTCAACCCTGTCCCGGCGGAACCACCAAACACCCGGGAGGAGCCAGGGCTGGGGCGGATCCTCGCAGTATGGGGCCCTGCCGGGGCACCGGGACGGACCGTCGTTGCGGCGAACATCGCCGGAGAACTGGCCGCCGAAGGAAAGTCCGTTATCCTCGTTGACGCCGACAGCTACGGTGCGAGCATAGCCGCTGCGCTGGGCCTGATGGGCGAGTCCGCGGGCCTGGCACAGGCCTGCAGGCTCGCTGACCAAGGGCTGCTGGACGCGGACGCACTGCAGAGGGTGGCCATGCCGATCGCCACGAAGCTCGGTTCTTTCCGGGTCCTCACCGGGATCACCCGCGCGGACCGGTGGACGGAGCTCCGGGCATCCGCCCTTGGCATTGTCCTGGAACGGGCTAAACAGATTGCCGAGGTGGTTGTGGTGGACACGGGATTCTGCCTCGAGGCTGACGAGGAGCTAAGTTTCGACACAATTGCTCCCCGCAGAAACGGGGCCACCCTGCGCTCCCTGGAACTAGCTGACACTGTTTTCGCTGTTGGTGCCGCCGACCCTGTCGGCGTGCCAAGACTCGTGCGGGGTTTGGCCGAGCTTGAGACCGCCGTTCCACAGGCCGCACCCGTAGTGGTGATGAACAAGGTCCGCGCCTCCTCCGTGGGCAGGGGCCCGGAGCGGCAGCTGCGGGACGCGTGGGAAAGGTTCGGCCCGGCGTCAGAACTCAAAGCTTTCCTTCCGGAGGACAACCCGGCGGCAGACGCAGCATTGCTGCGCGGGTCGCTGCTGCTTGAAGCGGCACCCGATTCGCCCCTCCGTCGTGCCATCGCAAACCTTGTTTGTGCATACGTCCAGCAAAATCGGAATACCTCTGTATTTTCTTCCACAGCAGGGCGCAAACTAAAAGGCTAGGCTCGCCGTAAGAGCTGCAAGGAAGCAGCGAGAATCTTGTGATGGAGGCGTGTGTCGATGTCGTCTGGATCCAGCGTGGAGGATCAGCCCCTCTCGATTGAAGGCCATGAAGGCTTTATCGGGGACTACTATCAGCACCTAGCCGAAGAGGACGCGCGGAGCTATCCGGGGGACGTGCTGACGGCACGTGCGGAAGCGCACCGGGACGTCGCTGCCGTGCGGAAGCCGGGCCATGCAAATATCTCCATCGTTGATGAGGAAGACAGCAGCGTGGTGTTCGTGGTTACCGATGACATGCCCTTCCTCGTAGACTCCGTCAACGCTGAACTGGTCCGGCAGCATGCTGCCATCCGGCTGGTGGTCCACCCCCTGTTTGTGGCCACCCGTAACAGGGAAACGGGCGCCCTGGTAAAGGTCAACAAGGTCCCCTCCCACCTGGGCATCTCCAGCGGTGATACCGCCGCGATGCCCAACCTGTCCCATCTCATCGCGCACGGTGAAAACGCTTCGCACATGGAGTCATGGATCGCCGTCGAAATCAACCGCGTATCCGATGAAGCCAAGGCAACGCTGCTGGAAGGCCTGCAGCGGGTACTGAGCGATGTCCGGGCAGCGGTTGAAGACTGGCCTTTGATGCGCCAAAAGGCGCTGCAGATCGCCGAAAGCCTGGACAGGGTCGCGAACCCGGCGCAGATCGCTGAGCTTAGGCAGGCTCAGGACCTCCTTCGCTGGCTTGACGACGGAAACTTCACCTTCCTCGGTTACCGGGAATACGACCTGGTTAACGTGGGCGGGGAAGATGTCCTGGAGCTGCGGGAAGACAGCGGCCTGGGATTGCTGCGCGCAGCCGCGGATTCACCGCACATCCAGCACCTCACCGACACGGGCCGGAAAAAAGCACGTGAAAAGCGGGCTCTCGTCATCACCAAGGCCAATTCCCGCTCAACCGTCCACCGGTCGGCATACCTCGACTACATCGGGGTCAAGAGTTTTGACGCTGCAGGCAACGTCAATGGGGAGCGGCGCTTCATTGGCCTCTTTGCCACCAGTGCCTACACCGGCTCCGTCCGTAACATTCCCATTGTCCGCGAAAAGGTCGACGCTGTCCTGAGCAGCGCAGGCTTTCCGCCGGATTCCCACTCGGGGAAGGATTTGCTGGGAATCCTGGAGACCTATCCCAGGGATGAACTCTTCCAAATCGAGGTTCCGGACCTCGCCGCCACTGCACTTGGCATCCAAAAGCTGCAGGAGCGCAGACGCACCCGGCTCTTCCTGCGGCCTGACATCTATGGCCGGTTTATGTCCGCCGTCGTCTACCTTCCCAGGGACCGATACACCACCAACGTCCGGCTCCGGA
>NZ_JBNHFF010000082.1:0-12795 GCF_059089965.1 Arthrobacter sp. SPT-J7 | reverse complement strand
GGGCCTACCCAGTCTACCGGGCGGCCGTCTAAATGTCAGATGTCCGTCCAATTCAGGGCGCGTGGCCCGTCTGTCAGTCCCCGCCTACGCCCGAAAGCCAGTCACAAACGGTGCGGTGGCGGAAGCTGTCCTGCCTCGGCCACCATGGTGGTAACCGGGCACTGAACCGGTTCCAGAAAGAAGGAATGACTGTATGAAGATCATGCGCCTGGGAGACAGCGGCAATGAACAGCCGGCCGTCCTGATGCCATCCCAAGACGGAGCCGGCCGGTACTTCAGCCTGCTGCCCCTGACCAGGGATGTGGACGGCGCCTTCCTTGCAGCGGGAGGGCTCGGCAAAGTCCGGGAAGCGCTGGATGCAGGTACCTTGCCGGTCCTTGAGGAAGCAGCCCGCCTCCGCGTCGGAGCACCGCTGGCACGCCCGGGAGCAGTGGTGGGCATAGGCATGAACTACGCCGCCCACGCGGCTGAGTCCGGCTCGGCACCACCGGAGATTCCGGTGGTGTTCCTCAAGCCCACCAACACTGTAGCGGGGCCCTACGACCGCGCCCCCGTGCCGCCGCAATCGAGTAAATATGACTGGGAGGTGGAACTGGGCATCGTCATCGGCAGGGAAGCCAGTTACCTCGAGTCCGTGGCCGAGGCAAAGAAGTGCATCGCCGGTTACGTTACCGCCAACGACTTATCCGAGCGGGAGTACCAGCTTCCGGGGGCTGCCGGGCAGTGGACCAAGGGCAAATCGCTGCCCGGCTCAACACCACTGGGGCCGTGGCTTATTCCGGCTACCGACATTGACGGCGGGAACCTTCGGCTGCGCAGCTGGGTCAACGGAGAAGAGCGGCAGGACTCCACCACGTCGGAACTCATATTTGACGCACCCACCCTGGTCCACCACTGCAGCCAGTACATGCGGCTGGAGCCCGGCGATGTGATTCTCACCGGGACTCCAGAGGGGGTGGCCCTGAGCGGCCGCTTCCCCTACCTCCAACCGGGCGACGTCGTCGAGGTGGAGGTAGAGGGGTTGGGGCGCCAGCGCCAGGAACTGTACCGTGCAGGGCAGCCCCGGACCGGGCATCCTGCGGAGCAGGAGCAGGAGCAGGAGCAGGAGCAGGAACAGGAGCAGGAACAGCCGCAGGGGCAGCTGCAGTCCCGCTAGCCGGCCTTGACCGCCAGGACCGGGCAGTCCGCCTCCAGCAGGATCCGCTGCGACACACTGCCCATGATGAGCTTGCCCACCGGCGTACGCCGGCGCAGGCCGATCACGATCAGCTCGGCGTTGTTCTCCTCCGCGGCATCCAACACCTCGGCGGCGGCATCGTGTCCACGGACCGGCTGCTTGATCACGTGGTCGATGCCCTGGGTGGCCAGCCGGTCCTCAATGCTCTGGATCTCTGGCTCCTGGGCGTAACGGTTGTCCACCAGGGCGTCACCCTTGGAGGAATTGATGACCAGCAGCCTGGTGTTGCTTTTCCGGGCTTCGTGGATGGCCTGGGTCAGGGCTGCTTCACCCTCGGGGGTCGGGACGTATCCCACCACGATGGTCATGGTGTCTCCTTGATTCTGCTGGTTGAGGGTAGTTGGGGTTCGGCGACATATTCTGCAGCCGCTTGCTAGTCGCTGTAGTCGGCTGCCCCGGAATTGGCGGGAAGCAGTGGCTTGCGGGTCTGTTTGTTCCGCCGGAACAGCTTGAAGAGCAGTGGCCACAGCAGGATGAGTCCCACGATGATGTAGACCACGACGGCGATCGGTTCGCCCAGCAGCCCGGAAGGATCACCGCTGGAAAGCTGCAGCGCCTTGCGGAGCTGGTCTTCCAGTCGCGGACCCAGGATGACGCCGAGGATCAGCGGAAGGACAGGAATCCCGAAGCGCCGCATCATGAATCCCAGCGCGCCCAGTACCAGCAGCAGTACCAGGTCGAACGCCTGCAGGTTCACGGAGTAAGCACCAAGTGTGGCGAAGAAGAGGATGCCGGCGTACAGGTACGGCCGCGGCAGCTGCAGGAGTTTCGCCCACATCGGAGCCAGCGGCAGGTTGATCAGTAACAACAGGAGGTTGCCAATGAACAGGCTGGCAATCAGCGCCCAGACCAGGGGACCCTGGCTGGAGAACAGCTGCGGACCCGGCTGGATGCCGTAGGAGGTGAACGCCGCCAGCATGACGGCTGCCGTCGCGTTGGTGGGCAGGCCCAACGCCAGCATGGGAGTCAGTGTTCCTGCAGCGGCGGCGTTGTTGGCGGCTTCCGGTCCGGCTACTCCCTCGATGGCGCCCTTGCCGAATTCTTCAGGGTGCTTGCTGAGGCGTTTTTCGGTGACGTAGGACAGGAACGTGGGGATCTCGGCCCCACCTGCAGGCAGTGCGCCGAAAGGGAACCCGAAGGCTGTTCCGCGAAGCCAGGGCTTCCAGGAGCGTTTCCAGTCGGATTTGCCCATCCAAGGCCGTCCGACCGGAATGGCCTGGAGTGGCGTCCGGCGCAGGTGGGCGGCAACCCACAGGGCCTCGCCGACGGCGAAGATCGCCACGGCCACCACAACGATGTCCAGCCCGTCGGCCAGCAAAGGAATGCCGAATGTCAGGCGCGCCTGGCCGGAGCCCATTCCCACCAGGCCGATGGCCAGGCCGAGGCCAAGGGCGGCGAAGCCGCGAAGCCGGGATGCTCCCAGCACGGCGGTGACAGCCAGAAGAGCCAGGACCATGATCGCAAAGTAGCTGGGAGCGCCGAGGCTGACGGCGAACTGGACCACGACCGGTGCGCAGACGGCCAGGAGGGCGGTGCCGATAGTGCCCGCGACGAAGGAACCGATGGCAGCCGTGGCCAAAGCCTGCGCAGCCCGACCGGCCTTCGCCATCTTGTTGCCTTCGATTGCCGTGATCACCGAGGACGATTCCCCGGGTGTATTGAGCAGGATCGAAGTGGTGGATCCGCCGTACATGCCGCCGTAGTAAATGCCCGCAAACATAATGAACGCGCTGGTGGGCTCCAGGGCATAGGTGACAGGCAGCAGCAGCGCCACGGTCATGGCCGGGCCCAGCCCGGGGAGGACGCCAACGGCGGTACCCAGGATTACGCCGATGACGGCGTAGAGAAAGTTCATGGGGGTGAGGGCGGTGGCGAAACCGTCCATGAGGGAGGACCAGACGTCCATTACAGAATCCCTTCCAGGAGGCCGGCGGGGAGGGGGATGCCCAGGCCGAGGTAGAAGCCATAGAAGGTCAGCACTGACAGGCCGAGGGCGATGAGGGCATCGCGGACGTAATGCCTGCTGCCCAGTGCCCAGGCGCAGCCCCAAAAGAGGACAGTTCCGGAGATGACCCAGCCTGCCCAGTCGATCAGCAGGATGTTCAGGACAAAGGCGCCAACCAGCGGGAGCACGGTTTTCCAGTCGGCCGGATGGGTCAGGTCGATGTCCTCGCCGCCCTCGGCCTCCCCTTGACCGCCACGCAGCACGTCGACAGCCAGGAATACGGCACAAACGACCAGCAGGCCGGACACCAGGTAGGGAACAGTTTTTGGCCCTACTGGATCAGTCTGGGAGTACGTGATGGCCAGGCTGTTGGCGTCCAGGAAGACGACGACGCCGGCCACGCCGAGCAGGAGGGCTACTCCCAGCTCGGCGCGGCCTTTCAAGCCTGAGGCAAGGGAGCTCACGCCAACCCAAGCTTGGTCAGGACGTCCGCCACCCGCTTGTCCTGCTCGGTGAGGAACGATCCGAACTCGTCACCGGTGATGAACGCGTCGGTCCAGCTGTTCTTCTTGAGGGTTTCCTTCCAGGCGTCACTCGCGTGCATCTTTTCCAGCGCGGTGATCATCTTGGCCTTGTCCTCGTCGCTGATCCCCGGAGGAGCCACGACGCCGCGCCAGTTGGTGAACACCAGGTCGATGTTGGATTCCTTCAGCGTGGGGGCGTCCACGCCGTCAAGGCGCTCTTCGCCGCTGGTTGCCAGGACGCGCACCTCGCCGGATTCAATCTGCTGCAGGTACTCGCCGGCTCCGGAAGCAGCGAAGCCGAGCTTGTTGCCGAGGATCGCGGGCAGGAGGTCCCCGCCGCCGTCGTAGGAGACAAAGTTAACCTTCGTGGCATCAATACCGACCGCGCCGGCAAGCTGCATGGGCAGCAGGTGGTCCGGGCCGCCGGGGGAGGAGCCGCCGCCAACCGCGATGGAGCCCGGATCAGCCTTCCATGCCTTCACCAGGTCATCAATGGTCTGGAACGGGGAGTCCTTGCTGACCATGATGGCTCCGGGCTCCTCAATGAGGCGGGCCAGCGGAGTGGTCTCAGTCAGTTTCGATTCCGACTTGTTGGTGTAGCTGGCGCCGACAACGCCGAGGCCCATAAGCATGGCGAGATCGCCGTTGCCCTTTTCGTTGACCACGCGGGCCAGGCCCACCGTGCCGCCGGCGCCGGCGAGGTTAAAGACTTCAGTGTTCGTGGAGATCTTCTCGTCATCGAGGACCTTGGCTGCTGCGCGGGCGGTGGTGTCGTACCCGCCACCCGGAGTGTTGGGAACCATGATCTGCAGCCCGGTGATGGGTCCGGCAGCGGCGCCGGAGCTTTGCGATCCGGTGGAGCTGTTGCCGGTGGCACCGCAACCGGTGGCCATCAGGGCGATGCCGGCGGCGACGGCGGCGACTCGCAATGCGCGGATTTGGCGCATGGTGTTCCTCTTCTCAGTGATGCATGTTCTACGGGGATGATCAGCGAACCTGACCTTGTGCTTTGATGCTAGGTCCATCCGTGACGGTGATCACTCTTGTGTACGCAGAGAAAGTTAAGTTCATTTCGTTCACGTTTCCGAATCCTGTTCCGGCTCCGGCAAAGGGTGCCGGGTGGGCACAGCAGGAGTCCCCGCTGGTTCACCCATGCCCTGCGGTATAGTTCCGATACGCCGGAAGGGGACGGGCGGCGCGCTCCTGCGCACCAGGGCCGGCTGCACTTGAACCACCACTAAAGGAATCCACGCAGTGACGCGACGAAGAGGAATGTCCCTCGCCGGGCAGTACCTGGTGCTGCAGTTGCTGATTGTCCTGGCAGTGCTGGTAGCTGTCGTGGCCATTTCCCTTGCCCAGTCTGCTGCGGCCTTTGAGCGCACTGAGGGCCGCAGGGCTTTGTCCGCCGCAGAAGCCCTGGGCAACACCCCGGCGGTACGGGCATTGCTGCCGGCGGCAGAACCAAGGATTGGCGCGGCCCTGCCCGCTGTGGCCGAATCCGTCCGCACCGTTTCAGGATCGTCACACGTGACGCTTGCAAAGTTGGACCGGACGATAGTTGCCGCCTCCGATCCAGGCCTGCTGGGCAAGCCCCTTGAACTGGGCGCCAGCAGGGTCATGGAAGGTCGGGCCTGGACTGGCGTGGTGGGCGGAAGCGGCAAGGCCATGTTGTCCGCCCACGTGCCGGTACTCGACGACGCCGGAAAAATGATCGGCATCGCCTCCGTCAGCCGCAACTACCCCTCCACGCTTGAACGGCTTGGGGACGCCGTTCCCAACCTCCTGACCTATCTTGGCGTCGCCAGCGTCCTGGGCGTAGCCGGATCCCTGCTGCTGGCCCGGCGGGTAAAGCGGCAAACCCTGGGTATGGAGCCCAGCGAAATCACGGGACTGGTGGAAAACCGGGAGGCAATGCTGCAAGGCCTGAAGGAAGGTGTGGTCGCGCTGGATCCGAATGAGCGCATCACTGTCGCGAACGACAGCGCCCGGAACCTGCTGGGACTATCGGCGGACTGCGTAGGCAGGAAGCTCGCCTCGCTTCCCGTTGACCCTGCCCTCAAGATCGTCCTGACCCGTGAGCAGGCGGATCCGGACCAGCTGGTGCTCGTGGGCGAGCGCCTGGTGGTTGCGAACAGGGTCCCGATCCGCTCCCGGGGCCGAAACATTGGATCCGTTACTACCCTGAGGGACCGCACGGAGCTGTCCTCCCTGGAGCGTGAACTGGGCGCCACCCGTACCGCCACCGACACCCTCCGTGCCCAGGCGCACGAGTTCGCGAACCAGCTCCACGTCATCTCCGGACTGATCCAAATCGGGGAGTACGACTCGGTGGTGCAGTTCGTCAACGGGGCCACCGTGGACCGGACCCGGTTGAACGATGAGGTGACCAGCAGGATCCAGGACCCTGCGCTGGCCGCGTTGCTGATCGCCAAGTCCAGCCTCGCCACCGAACGGGGGGTGGTCCTGCAGCTGGATCCGGGCTCTGTATTGGGGGCAGTGAGTGAGGAGTTGTCGCGGGACCTGGTCACCGTGATGGGAAACCTTGTGGACAATGCCTTGGACGCCGTCACCGGCCTTCCGGATGCGGCCGTCCGGGTGCTGGTGGAGGACTCGAAGGAACTGGTCACCGTTACGGTACGGGACACCGGGCCCGGTGTTCCGGATGAGGCGCTCGAGGCTATTTTCCGTCAGGGTTTCACTACCAAGGAAGCAGGGCCGGCGGATGTCCGGGGCTTCGGTTTGGCCCTCTCGCGGGTCGTGTGCCGCCGTTCCGGCGGTGACCTCACGGTTGCCAACAAGAACGGCGCCGTCTTCACTGCACAATTCAAAAGAGGGCAAGCGCAACCATGATCAAGGTTCTTATAGTTGATGACGACTTCATGGTGGCCAAGGTCCACGCCGGGTTCATCCAGCGGACACCCGGCTTCGTCGTTGTTGGGGCTGCCCATACCGGCGCCCAGGCTGTCGTGGAAACAGAGCGGCTGCAACCGGACCTGGTGCTGCTGGACATCCATCTTCCGGATATCAACGGCCTGGACCTCATGCAGCGGTTGCGGGATGTGGCACCCGAACTGGACGTGCTGGTGATCAGCGCTGCCCGGGAAGTGGAGACTGTTCGAAAGGCCCTGCGCGGCGGGATTGTGCACTACCTGATCAAGCCGTTTTCGCAGTCCGACCTGCAGGAGCGCTTGGAGCATTACCGGAGCGCCTACCAGGGCCTGGATTCAGCCAAGGACGTGGCAGAGCAGTCGGACGTGAACCGGGTGTTCGGCCTGGACCGTACAGAGCGGCCGCTTCCAAAGGGCTGCAGCATCGAGACGCTGAAGCTGGTGGAGGCAACGCTCAATGCGGCCGACGGCGACCTGTCCGCCGCCGAGGTGGCCGAACAGCTGGGAACATCGAGGGTCAGCGCCCGCCGGTACCTGGAATACCTGCACGACGAAGGGAGCCTTGAGGTTCGACTCAAGTACGGAGTGGGGCGCCCGGAGCGGCGCTACGTCCTCAAAGGCCAGTAAAACGGCGGCCGGCGGCCTAAGCCCCCGGGCCGTTGCCTCAGTGCTCCCCGCCCGGCGGGGGCCGGGTAGGAACGCAGGGGGCGCCGCGTGAGGACCATGACGACGATCATTAGCCAGTCAAGCCAAATGGTGTTGCCGAAAATCTCGATGCCACCGATGGTGGGATGTTCCGCCTTGAGTCTGCCCAGGCCGGACTCCACCAGGACCACCCCGGTGGGCCGCTGGTAGGTTCCGCCCTGTGCTTTCTCCAGGGTTCCCTGGGGGCGGCGGGAGGGTGGAGCCGCAAAAGGGACCGCCACAGAGGGATCAGCGCAGCAGGGTCTCGATCAGGCGCGCGGCGACTTTGGCGGTCCTGCCGTCGATATCGAACCCGGGGTTCAGCTCTGCGACATCCAGGTGCAGCAGCTTGCCGGACCGGGCCACCTGGCGGCACACTGCGCTGATGACTGCAAGCGGTACACCGTACGCCGCCGGCGCGCTGACGCCCGGGGCCACGGCCGCCGGCAGCACGTCAAGGTCTATGGTCAGGTACAGGACGTCGACTTCCGCGAGGAAAGCTGCCACGAAGTCCTGCACGCGCTCCGCCCCGCAGTCCTCGTCGAGCAGGTACCGGACGCCCAATTTCTCCGCGGTGTCGAAGAGGGCACGGGTGTTGTTGGGCTCGGAAATGCCGACGACGGCGTACTGGAAGTCCCGTCCGGCGGCGGCCTCCGCCCGGGCCATCTGAAGGAACGGCGTCCCGGAACTGGGTACGGGTTCATCGCGCAGGTCGAAGTGTGCGTCGAGGTTCAGGACGCCCAGCCGCTGGCCACCCTGGACGGCAGCGGATCCGGCCACGCCCAGGTAACTGGCATAGGCGGTCTCGTGGCCGCCGCCCAGCACCACGGTGAGGTGCCCGTCGTCGAGCATTGCCGCAACGGCTTGGCCGGTGCGCT
Source organism: Arthrobacter sp. SPT-J7 (assembly GCF_059089965.1). NCBI lineage: Bacteria > Bacillati > Actinomycetota > Actinomycetes > Micrococcales > Micrococcaceae > Arthrobacter > Arthrobacter sp. SPT-J7. The sequence continues at coordinate 4,639 of NZ_JBNHFF010000082.1, read as the reverse complement.
CCTGGCCGGCTTCGAGATTGCTGCCGGTAAGCACCACGTCCCCGGCATCGGCAACAGGCCGGTTCAGATGGAACGCCAGCGGCCCGAGGGCGGCACGGAGCGCGGCCGGGGCGGCGGCTGCTCCCGTCCGGCCCTTGTTCCGGCGCACGCCTTCATCGCTGCAGAAACCGAGCAGGACGGCGGGCTTGGGTGCCGCGGCCGTTGCGGTTCCGCCTTGGTATGGCGTGACAGCCTGCCACCAGCGGCGGTGTTCGGCCCCCTCACCGTCAAACCTTCCGTTCCAAGGCTTCGGCGGGACATCGACGGCGCGGATTGAGGCAGGCATGCCCCAAGCTCACCGCATGCCGGCCGTCAAAACCAGCAACGCCGCCGTTGTAATGTCTGGAATCCAAGAATCCGCCGTCGAAAACAGGACCGAAGCCCGCTCATCCCTGCAGGGCACCGAAGGGGCTATGGTGGAGCAATCCCTTCCGGGGACCACAATGACATTTTGCCGCGCCAGCAGGGCGCAATGATCCAGGCCGGAGAACAGCATCGTGTTTGAAGCCCCCAATATTCTTTTTGCCGCTGCAGGCGTGGCGGTGTTCATCGCCGCGGTGCTGCCCAAGCTGCTGCGCAACATGCCGTTTTCCATGCCGATGGTTTTCCTCGGGGCCGGGATGGGTGCCTTCGCGCTTATTCCCACGCTTCCCGACCCGGACCCAATGGCTCACAGCGATTTTGTGGTGCACTTTACGGAAATTTGCGTCATCATCTCGCTGATGGGCGCGGGGCTGGCCCTGGACCGGCCCGTTGGGCGCAAGCGCTGGGCCACCACCTGGCGGCTGCTGGGGATCGCCATGCCGCTGTGCATCATCGCCCTGACCCTGCTGGGGCTGTGGTTCCTCGGCCTTGGATTGGGGGCGGCCCTGCTGGTTGCTTCCAGTCTCGCTCCCACAGATCCCGTCCTCGCCTCGGAAGTCCAGGTGGGCGAACCGGCAGACCACGACGACGGCGCAGAGAAAGAGGATGAGGTGCGCTTCGGCCTCACCTCCGAGGCCGGCCTCAACGACGGACTGGCGTTCCCGTTCGTCTACCTCGCCATCGCGATCAGCATCGTCGGATCATCTCCGTCCGCCTGGTTCCCTGAGTGGTTCGGGGTGGACGTGCTCTGGCGCCTCGCGGTCGGGCTGCTGCTGGGTTTCCTGACAGGGAAGGTTCTGGGCCGCGTGTTTTTCTCGGCGCGGAAGGAAAGCTTTCGGTTGTCCAACCATTCGGAGGGCTTCGTGGCGCTGGCTGCAACATTCCTTGCCTACGGTGTCACCGAAATGGTCGAAGGCTACGGGTTCATCGCGGTGTTTGTCTGCGCCGTAACCATCCGCGCCGCTGAGCACACGCACGGTTACCACCGTGTCCTGCACTCGTATGTGGAGCAGTTGGAACGGCTCCTGACCGTGGTGATCCTGGTCCTGCTCGGCGGCGCCATCGCCCGGGGGTTGCTTGAAGGGATCGGCTGGATCGAGGTATTGGTGGCGCTGGCGTTCCTGTTGGTGGTCCGCCCGCTGGCAGCCTGGGTGGGGTTGCTTGGCGGGAAGACCGGCCCGCGGGAGCGCATTGCCCTGTCATTCTTCGGAATCCGCGGCATTGGTTCGCTCTACTACCTCTCCTACGCGCTGGGAAAGGGACAGTTCGGGGACCAGGCGGAGTCGCTGTGGGCGATCGTGGGGCTGGTGGTGGCCCTGTCCATCGTGATCCATGGCGCCACCACCTCGCCGCTGATGAACCGGCTGGACAAGCTGCGCGAAAAGAAGGCCCTGGAAGTTACCGGGGACGAAGGCCTGGCTCCCAACACTCCGGTATAGCAGGCCTGTGCCGGCCCGGCCTGGTCCGGCAGCTACATGCCTACAGCGGCCTCGATCGGTCCAATCGCGAAGAACAGCAGGAACGCCCCGGCCACGGCCCACATCAACGGGTGGATGTCCTTGATCCGGCCCTGAACCGTACGAATCAGGACGAACGCGATGAATCCGGCACCGAGTCCGTTGGCGATGGAGTACGTGAACGGCATCAGCGTAAACGTCAGGAAGGCGGGAATCGCTATGCCCCAGTCCTGCCAGTCGATCTTGCCCACCTGGGACACCATCATGAAACCCACCACCACTAGCGCCGGGGCAACGGCCTCGAAGGGCACCAGGTTGATCAGCGGGGTGAAGAACATGGCCACTAGGAACAGCAGGCCGGTCACGATCGAGGCGATGCCGGTACGGGCACCTTCGCCAATGCCGGCGCCGGCTTCGACGTAGATTTGGTTGGAAGATACCGAGGCGCCGCCGCCGGCGATAGCGCCGAGCGCGTCCACCTGGAGGACCCTGTCTACGTCGGGAATGTTGCCGTGCTCATCTACCGTCCCGGCCTCGTTCGCAAGGCCAACCATCGTGCCCATGGCGTCGAAGAAGATGCTCAGCAGGATCACGAAGGCCAACAGCGTGGCGGCCACGAAGCCCAGGTGCTCGAAGGCGCCGAACGGGTTGGCCTTGCCGATCAGGGACAGATCAGGGGCAGCCCATTCAGAAAACGTAGGAGTTACCAGGGACCAGCCCTGCGGGTTGAAGGGTTTGCCCGGCTGGACGCTGGGGCCGATATGCAGTGTCATTTCCAGGATGACGGCAATAACAGTGGACGTGATGATGCCGATCAGGATGGCGCCCTTGACCTTGCGCACCACCAGGGCGATGGTCAGGATCAGGCCAAAGACGAACACCGCGGTGGGCCAGCCCAGGAGCTTGCCCTCAAAGCCGAGTCCCACCGGAACGGTAGTGCCGGCCACGTCCGGGATGCGGCGGACGAAGCCGGCATTAACCAGTCCGATCAAGGCAATGAACAGCCCGATGCCTACCACAATCGCCGTTTTGAGCCCCTCCGGCACAGCCCTGAACACTGCGGTACGGAAACCGGTGAGGACCAGGATCAGCATCGTGACGCCGGACAGGACCACCAAACCCATCATGTCCGGCCAGGTAAGGCCGGGGTTGGTGGCAACGGTGACCGCCACAAACGCGTTGACCCCCAGCCCGGTGGCCAGCGCGAAGGGATGCCTTGCCCAGGCTCCCATCAGGATGGTGAGGATGCCGGCCACAAAGGCCGTGACGGCGGCAACTGCAGGGAACCCGAGGGTGTTGCCGCTGGAGTCCGGGACGGAGAGGATCAGGGGGTTGAGCACCACGATGTAGCTCATGGCGAAGAACGTGGCGAAGCCGCCGCGGATCTCGCGCGAGAAGTTGGAGCCGCGCTCGGTGATCATGAAATACCGGTCCAGGGCAGAGCCTTGCTTAAGCATTAGTCCTCCGGGGGGTCTTTTGGGATACCTGAATCCTATGGGGGCTCCGGCAGGCGCGCCGTCAATTTCGCCTAGTCTGTTAGGAAGCCAACATCAAGGGAGCAGTCCAAGCATGCGTTCCATCCGCCACGTACTGAGCATTGTCCTCGGGTCCTTCTTTTTTGCTGCCGCTGTCATCGGCCTGGCAGGACCGGCAGCAGCACATGACGCCGCCGAATCCAGCACCCCTGCCGAGGGCGCAACAGTGGCGATACCGCCGGAGCAGGTATCAGTGACCTTCAGCAACAACCCCTTGGGTATCGGCGCATCCTTCTCCATCAAGGATGCCTCGGGCGCCGAGTGGGCGGAGGGGCCGGTGGACATCGTGGACAACGTGGCCAGCCAAAAGCTCAAGGCGGGCGGCCCGGCAGGGCAGTACACGGTCGCCTGGCGGGTAGTCAGTTCCGACTCGCATCCCATCGAGGGGACCTTCACCTTTACGTCGGCTTCGGCAGCCGAAGGCGCGGCTCCGGCAACGGGTTCGACGGCGGCCGCTACAGTTCCCGGCATGGGCACCGCTGAGCCGGGCGCGACGGCGGCCCCGGAAACCGCAGGTTCCGGGGAACCGTTCCAGTGGAGCATCGTCATTTTCGCGGCGGCCGCGGTGGGCTTGCTGGCCACCCTCGCCGTCCTCGCCCGCCGCAGCCTCGCAGCGGGCACCGACGACGAGAGCTGACCGGCCCTAGCAGGGCAGGATCGCTAGGCTTCCGGTATACGCGGGAGCCGCGTTGTCCGGGTTGACCTTTGCGGAAATCGCCTGGCCCACCGTCTTTGCCTGGCGCAGGACCTCCTTGGGGGAGGGGGTAATCAGCTCTCCCACGCCCACCAGGTAGATGCCGATGGCCCGCATGGCGGCAACGAGGTTACGGCCCACCGAGATGCCGAAGTCGTTAATCATCCGCCGGAGCTGGCTGTGCGCGCACCGCGTCAGCACAATATGGTCGGCCAACAGGATGCCGGAGGGTGTTTGGACCTCCCACTGCGGGTGGGCAGCTCCCGTCACTGCACCGTCCACCTTGGTCAGTTGAACGGCACGCGTGGTGTTGCGGACATCCATATCGTGGCTGGCGGCGTAGTTGCGCAGGTGCCGCAGAATCTCGTTCCGTTCCCGCAGGTTGGCCGAGTCCGCGGCATCGCAGCGCTGCAGCGAAGTGGTGTTCGCCGGCTGTGCGGCGCCCAGGATGTCCAGTCCCTCCACCACGATCGGATTCACCCCGCGGCGGCACAGTTCGGCAGCTACGGCCAGCCCGGACAGGCCGGTGCCAATGATCACAGTGGTGGTCT
>NZ_JBNHFF010000081.1:0-12800 GCF_059089965.1 Arthrobacter sp. SPT-J7 | reverse complement strand
GGCGTTCGGCCTTCCGGGGCGAAATCCACAGCGGGTAGGCAATGAAGATGTTGTCCACACCCCGCGCCGCAAACACCTCCGCCTCGCCGATGGTTGCCACTGTCAGGCCTGCAGCACCAGCGGCCAGCTGCCGGCCTGCGATTTCGGGGATCTTGTGGGTCTTCGCGTGGGGGCGCAGGGCCAGGCCCTTTGCCTCGACGGCCTGGGCCATCCTGGCGATGTTCCGATCCAGGACATCTACGTCCACCATGATTTCCGGCGTATTAATTTCGGTGGGAATCGTCATGTTCCCTGCATCCCCCGGTTCAGGAGCTAAACAGAGCTGTTGCAGCCTGCGAGAATCCTAGGCTTCCTCGAACCAGCCGCTGGCAGGGTTGGTCACTTCCGGAATCGAACGGTCCAGCTCCGGCTGGGCGGCCCAGCGCACCCCGTTGGCCAGGACCCGCTGAATCTGCGGGTGGTGGTACACAGGGTATTCCTGGTCGCCGGGGCTGAAGTAGAAGATGCGGCCCTTGCCCCGGGTGAAGGTGACGCCGGAACGGAACACCTCGCCGCCCGCAAAGGAGCTGATGAAGATCAGGTCGTCCGGGTCCGGAATGTCGAACAGTTCCCCGTACATCTCCTGCTCGGGGATAACGATGGGGCTGTCCACGCCTTCGGCAATGGGATGCGACGGCTTCACGGTCCAAACCAGCTCGCGCTCGCCGTCGTTCCGCCAGGCGAGTGAGCAGCTGGTGCCCAGCAGCTTGGTGAACACCTTGGCGAAGTGCCCCGAGTGGAGGACGATCAGCCCCATTCCGCCCAGGACGTGACGGTGGACGCGTTCGACGACGGCGTCGCTCACCTCGTGGTGGGCCATGTGTCCCCACCAGAGCAGGACGTCCGTCTCGGCAAGAACCTCCTCGTCAAGGCCGTGTTCATCGTCGGTGGCCAGGACCGCCGTCGTGATCTCTGCCTCGGGGTAATAGGAACGGAGTCCTGCGGCGATGGCGCCGTGGATGCCGTCAGGGTAGATCTCCCCGATGTGGGACGGCTCGTTGATGGCTTCGTGGACGCCCTCGTTCCAGACCCGGATCCTTACTTTGCCGTTCATTAAAGACGAACCTCCTTTTGCTCCCGTGCAGACTGGTAGCACGCGTCGATGATCTGTGCCCGGTAAAGCGCCAGGGATCCATCGTGCTCACCCCAGACATCCTTGCCGCCGCGCACCGCCGCCACGAAGTCTTCCACAACTCCATCATGCGCGCGGCCGGGCAATACCGGCGGCACGAAATCCGCGCTCTCGCCGTCCTTTTCCGTGAATACCCGAAGCTGGCCTACGGGCGGAAACGGCGCGCCCTGCACCTTGAGTTCGGCGCCGCCGTCCGTCCCGTAGACCGTGAAGTCCAGGAGGTCGTCCGTTTCCCGGTAGGTGGCCCAGCTCGCCTCGATCAGCAGGGTCCCGCCGCCTTCAAGCCGGAGGAATGCGGACGCGAAGTCTTCCACCTCGAAAGCGTGGCTGGAGGCGAGGGCTGAATAAGCGCTGCCGCCGCCCCGCCCCTGTGGGCCCAGCTCCGAGTGGGTGGCGGCGGAAACGGCCACCACTTTGGGCTCGCCGAGAAGATGCAGTGCGTAGTCCAGCGCGTGGACGCCGATGTCTGCCAGCGGTCCGCCGCCAGCGAGTTCGGGATTGGTGAACCAGCTGCCCAGCGTGGGGATGCCGGAGCGGCGCAGCCAGGATGCCTTGGCGTAGTACGGCCGGCCGAGCCCGCCGTCGTCAATCACACCCTTCAGCGCCTGGATGTCGCCGCGGCGGCGGTGGTTGAAGGCGACGTCCAGGACGCGTCCTGCCTTGCGCGCGGCGTCCACCATGGCCTGCCCCTCGGTGGCGTTACGCGCGATCGGCTTCTCGCTCAGCACGTGTATTCCGCGTTCCAGGGCGGCCACGGCAATGGGTGCGTGCAGGAAGGTAGGCACTGCCACGCTGATCGCGTCCAGATCGCCCTGCTCCAGCATGTCTTTCCAGTCCGCGAAGGCATTGGGAATGGAATATTCAGCCTGCAGGGAGTCGCGGAGTTCCTGCTCCATCCCTGCCAGGGACACGATGCGGACCCCTGGCAGCGAATCGTAGGCCTTGAGGTGCTGTTGGCCCGCCCAGCCAATGCCCACGACGCCCACCCTCAGTTCTTTTACAGGTTCATTCTCCAAGGGAGCGGCGCGCTGCGCTGAGGGCTGGTCCTGGTTCACTGATCTTCCTTATCTTTTGGATGCGGGGGAAGGATTCGAAGCTGCCGTGCCGGTGCCGTACGTTGCTGCAGCGGGTTCTCAACAGCATAGCTGCCGGCCACTTAAGGGGCTTGGAACTGCGGCTTCAACACAACCGAAAACGGGCGTTGCAGCACCACGTGCAGGGTGGTGGGATGTTTGGCTGCCGCTATCAGTGGGACGGCTGAAACTCGCGGGTGAATGACTGAAACCATCATTTAACGAAACGGAAACCTGCCCCAAAATTGCAGCCATACAGTTGGAGCACGACGGCAAAAGCTTCCCTCAGCTGAAGGTGGCACTGACTCCGCGTCCCTCCTCCGGAGTGGCTTCAACGGGCTGTTTCCGTTCTCTCTTCGCATTACGAAAGGGGTTTCCCATGGATTCGGGAAATGTCGCTTGGATTCTGGCCAGCTCCGCGCTGGTTTGTTTGATGATCCCCGCCCTGGCACTTTTTTATGGGGGCATGGTGGGATCCCGCCGCATACTGAACATGATGATGATGTGTTTCGGCGGCGCCAGCCTGGTGGCCGTCCTCTGGGCGCTCTTTGGTTACTCAATGGCCTTTGGAAACTCGGTTGGGGGCCTGGGACTCATCGGGGACGTCACCGAATTCCCGGGCATGGCGCAGCTGCTTCCCGCGGACGAGGGCGCTTCCATTCCGGTGATCCTGTTCGCCGCGTTCCAGCTGTTCTTCGCCTGCGTCACCACTGCCTTGGTGGCCGGAGCCGCAGCCGGGCGGATGACGTTCGGCGCCTGGATGCTGTTCGCAGGCATCTGGGCGACCATTGTCTATTTCCCCATCGCGCACTGGGTGTTCGCCTTCTCCGCCGCTGACGGCAGTGTCACCGGCGGCTGGATCGCCAGCGGCATCAAGGCCATCGACTTCGCCGGTGGAACCGCTGTGCACATGAACGCCGGCGCCGCTGCCCTGGCGTTGGCACTCGTCCTGGGCAAGAGCTCAGGCTGGCCCAAGGTGGAACACGCAAAGCCGCACAGCCGGCCGCTGGTGCTCATCGGCGCCGGACTGCTGTGGGTGGGCTGGTTCGGGTTCAACGCCGGCTCCGCACTTTCCGCCGGCCAGTCGGCGTCGGTGGTTCTCCTGAACACAGCTGTTGCTGCATCGGCGGGCCTACTCGCCTGGGCACTCGTCGAGCGCCTTCGCCGCGGGGCAGCCACCAGCATGGGTGCGGCGTCCGGCCTGATCTCGGCACTGGTCGCCATCACCCCTGCCTGTGGTGCCGTCAGCCCTCTCGGCGCGGTGGCCATCGGTGCCATTGCCGGGGCCGTCTGCTCCCTGGCCATCGAGCTGAAGTTCCGCCTGGGCTATGACGATTCGCTCGACGTCGTAGGTGTCCACCTGGTGGGCGGCATCCTCGGCACCCTGCTGATCGGCCTGTTTGCTACCGACGCCGCACCGAACGCCGTCAACGGACTGTTCTACGGCGGCGGTGCCGAACAGCTCGGTATCCAGTCGCTGGCCACTGTCACGGTGCTGGCTTACTCGTTCGGCATCACCTGGATTCTGGCGAAGATCCTGGACAAGACCATTGGACTGCGCATTAAGCCGGAAGACGAGATGCGGGGCATCGACCTCGCCGCCCACTCGGAGCTGGCGTACCTGACGGATGAAGATCCGGTGGAGCTCGGCTCCCCGCAGCGGACCTGACGGGTACTTGAAAAGTCCGGGCGGGGCGCCCGGAGTACGTTCAGGCAGAGGGCCAAACCTTGGACCGGTGCCGGCAGCAGCCGGCTTATAGTTCCAGGGTTTGGCCCTTTGCCATGTTTCGGCACGCTTAGTATCCCTGCTTAGTGCTCGATGCAGAGCAGGTTGCCCTCGCGGACTTCCAAGACCGCCGCCCGGACATGGCTGAGGCGTGTTTTGGGGTCAGGTTCCATGGTGTCGATGTCTTCACCGCCCCAATGCGGGTGGGTGAAGTAGACCAGCAAGGCGCGTTCCGTCCCGTCTTCCTTGGCTGCGAGGGGAACCACGTCAGCATGGCGTCCGACGACGGGCCTTCGGTCCACGTGCTCCGGTCGCGTCAGGATGAGCCCGCCCAGGTGTTCCTGCCGGATCCAGTTACCGTCGGCGTCGTCCGACCGATAGATCGCTTGGCCTCGCCATTCGTCCACGATCATCCAGTAGGTCCCGGCGATCTGGAAGACCTTGGGCCCTTCATGTGGACGGCCGGGGATGGTGAGTCCTTCAAGAACCCACGACGACGGGTCCTGCGGCCTGTCGCTGACCGCGCTGTAGGTATTGGAGCCGCGGGCTTCGTCCTTGTACCAGAGGCGGTAGCGGCCATCCCCGCAGAGGGCGACGGCGGCATCGATGACCCGCGGCGAATCCAGGTCGACTGCCCCGAGGTACTCCCACGTCACGAGATCGTGGCTGGCAAACTGGACGATGGAAGCACTGCCGGTCCAGTCCGTCCGCACCCCGCCGAGGACAGTCAGGTACATAATCCACTGATCGCCGATTCTTACGACGTCGGGAGCCCAAAGAGTAGCGGGCTGTTCCGTTCCTGGAGGCACCAGTCCGTCCACGGTGCCCTGGTAGCTCCAGCTTTGTCCGCCGTCGGACGATCTCGCTACGCCGATGGCGGTGCCGTGCACCCATTCGACACCGGTCAGCCCGGCCGCGGCGGCGCGCCGCTGGGTATAAAACAGTACCCACTCGCCAGTGCGGTGGTCCGGAACCAGGACCGGGTCGGTAGGGCCGTCCCAGGCGGGGTCGCGGTAGGGAGTCCTGAAGGCGTCCGGACGCAGTGGAGTCAGGGCACTTGGTTCCCGTTGTGACACGCGCTTCTCCAACGTTGTAGTTTTCAGTTTAGTGTCCAGCATAGGCGGTATGCATGAAGCGCTAATGCGGCAGCGCTGCGCAAATTCCCTGGCGCTACCCAACATCCGGGGCGTTACGCAGATTTCACCTGCACCAAGGATTTTGCGGGTCGACGGACCGTCAACGTTGCCGGAAAAGCAGCGTGCACTACTCCTGGAACAGCCCCGCCAGGTCTTCGGCCGTGATGGCGCCACCGGCCAAGGCGTCACCTTCCATGACGTCGGCGAACAGTTGCGACTTCCGGGCCTTGAGCGCCATGACCTTCTCCTCGATGGTGTCCTTGGCGACGAGCCGGTAGACCATCACGTTTCGGGCCTGCCCAATCCGGTGGGTCCGGTCCACGGCCTGGGCCTCGGACGCCGGGTTCCACCAGGGATCCAGCAGGAACACGTAATCGGCCTCGGTGAGGTTCAATCCAAATCCGCCGGCCTTCAGCGAAATCAGGAACACCGGAGCAGTGCCGTTCTTGAACTCGCTAACCACGTCGGCACGGTTGCGGGTGCCGCCGTCGAGGTAGCAGTACTCGATCTTTTCCTCGTCCAGCCGTTCCCGGACCTTGCCCAGGAACCCGGTGAACTGGCTGAAGATCAGGGCCCGGTGGCCTTCCGCAACCAAGTCCTCAAGTTGCTCGAACAGCACGTCGAGTTTGCTCGAGCGCACTGACGAAAGGGTTGGATCCACAAGTGAGGCGTCCAGGCTGAGCTGCCGCAACAGGGTCAGCGACTGGAAGATGGTAAAGCGGTTCTTGTTGACGTCCTTCATCAGGCCCAGGATCTTCTGCCGTTCACGCTGCAGGTGCGTCTGGTACACCTTCTGGTGGCGCGGGTTGAGCACAACTTCCAGGATCTGCTCCTGCTTCGGCGGCAGGTCCTTAATGACCTGGTCCTTGGTGCGTCGCATCATCAGCGGACGGACGCGACGGCGCAGCTTGTCCAGTTGCCCTTTGTCGCCGTTTTTCTCCACGGGCTTCTGGTAGTACTCGGCGAAACGCTTGGGACTGGAAAACAGCCCCGGCGCAACTATTGAGGTGAGCGCCCAGAATTCCATGAGGTTGTTCTCCAGCGGCGTGCCCGTGATGGCCAGTTTGAAGGCCGCCGGCAGTTTACGGGCGCACTGGTACGCCTTGGACTGGTGGTTCTTCACAAACTGGGCCTCGTCGAGCACCAGGCCGGACCATTCACGCGAGGCGTAGGCGTCGTAGTCGATGCGGAACAGGGCGTAGGAGGTGATCACGATGTCGGCCCCGGCCAATGCGGCAGCCACGTCCTGCCCGCTCTTTGCGAATGTCTCACCGACCGCCTGGACCTTCAACCCGGGAGCGAACCGCACTGCTTCCAGGGCCCAGTTGCCCACAACACTGGTGGGGGCCACCACCAAAAAGGGAGCGACGGCGTCGGGCGTTGAAGCGTCTGCTGCCGCCAGCGCCAGTTCCTTCGCCGCGCACATCAGGGCAAGGGCCTGCACAGTCTTGCCGAGGCCCATGTCGTCCGCAAGGATCCCGCCCAGGCTGTGCCGGTACAGGAAGGTCAGCCAGTTAAAGCCCTCCAGCTGGTAGGGCCGCAGCTCCGCGTTCAGGGTGGCAGGCAGCTGCAGGCCGTCCACGCCGCCTTCCAGCAGACCGCCAACAGCTGAGCGCCAGGCCGCTGCCTGCTCGTCCACGATCCCCAGCTGGGCCAGCTCGTCCCACAGTCCTGCCTGGAACCGGCTGATTTGCAGGGGCGCGTCCTTGTTGTCCTGCAGTGAGCGGGCCTCTTCGATCAACGCCCGCAGTTGGTGCAGTTCGGGCAGGTCCAGCGAAAAGTATGCGCCGCTGGGCAGCAGCATCTTGGTTTGTCCCGCGGCAAGCGCTGAGAACACCGCGGCGAAGGACACCGGCTGGCCTTCGAGGGTGATCTGGATGCCGAGGTCGAACCAGTCGCGCTGCTCAGTGGCTTTGGTCGAGATGGAAACCACCGGCGCTTCCTCAGCTTCGCGGTAGTCGGCGATGTCGCCCACGGTGTCGACGTCAACGTCCGGAGCCTGGCGCAGGCGGGGCAGCACTTCCTCCGTGAACGCGAGCGTGTCCAGGCCCTTCAGCTCCACGGACGCTGCGAGCCGGGGGGTGCCCCAGCCGCCGGTGGCGGATTCACCCAATGCCGGAACTGCGTCCCATGGCCGGCCGATGCCTTCAAGGATGCGCGCTTCGGCGGTGTCGTCGCGGTAGCCGTGGTCGCCGGGGTGCCGCCACAGCGGTTGGGCAGTGACCAGGTTTCCCGTTTTGTAGTGCCATTCCCAATGCAGCCGCACCCGGTGGTCAGCACCGTAGTTCGCCAGCAGGGAGAGTGTGGGGACAGCCAGGGTGGGCAGCTCAACGGACTCGTCGCGGGCAGTGACCCGGGCCGTCTGCTTCAGCTTGGGGTAGAAGCCGGTGAGGAAGCGTGACTCGTCCTTGGCCGGAATGTGGAGGGTGCTGCCCGCAGTCACGAACGACAGCAGTTCCTCGCTTAGGCCGCTTTCCAGTGGCGCCAGCGTGATGACCGGGTCACCTGCCTGCGCCTCGCCCACCCCGGGCAAGGCTTCGCCCGGCAACGCCCCGCCGGACGTGACAAAAATTCCATGTGCCGGCCGGCCGATAGTCCCGATCGACGCCGGATCCACCTCGACTCCCTCAACGGTGACGGTGGGCGCAAGCTCCAGCCCGCCGTCGGACGCCATGCTGTGCCGGGGTGCGGCGGTGGTGCCCGGCCCCGCAGCGGAAGGGTCAGCGACGGGAGAGCCGTAACGGCCCAGGTTAAGGCCGACGGCGGCGGGGGACTCAGCGAGCCGCACCGGCTCGCTGCCACGCGAGTGGACCAGCGCCAGGCCGATCTTCTTGGCGTCGACCAGCAGGCTCCAAAGGTTCTTTCCCGAGTAGGTGTTCAGTCCCAGCCAGAGGCCGGAGGAGTTGTGCATGCGGCTGGCCGAGGCGGAGTGGGCGGCCAGGAACTCCTGCATCCACTCCACGTGCGATTCATTGCACTCGCGCCGGAAATTCAGGTAGCTCAGGGTGTTCCAGGAGACGTCGCCGCGGATCCACTTGCCCTTGGCCCCCATGATCACCGGACGGGCTTTGAGCTGGCGCACGCTGCGGAGCGGATCCCGGCGGCCTGTGTAGGAAAAGTGCGGCGCCGGCTCCTCGATCTCGAACTGGAGGGCCAGCGGGACGCCGTTGCTGGACGGAGCGGCGCCGGGCTGGGAGATCAGCGGGCTGAGGGCGCGTTCCCAGTCAGAAACGGCGCCGGATGGTTCGCGCGATACCTGGGTGGCGGTGGCCGGTGAAAGCAGCTGGACGCGGGTGGCCGGGTTGTCCTCGGCGGCGAAGAGCAGTGCCGCCACGTGCTTGCAGTCCTTCCGGACAGGGCAGCTGCACACACCCACGGTGCAGCTCCAGCCGCCACCCTTGCGGACCAGCTTGGCGGTGGTGGAATAGGGCAGGTCAGCGCCGCCGCGGACCTTGCCCAGCATGAGCCCGGTTGCGGCGTCGAATGAAATAGCGGAGACGCGGCTTCCCATGGCGTAAGCGAGCCCGGCCGCCAGGGAACGGTCGTTAATGGCGGGGGTCTGTATTGCCAGTGCCGCACTTTCGTCCGGTTGGGATGGCATGGTGCGCGCTACTTTCAGCAGGCCACGGCGGGGCCGGGGCCGGTGGTTGGTTATCTGATCCATCTTAGTTGGCCCGCGGGGGAGGGCGTGCCGCCGTTTTTTCGAGGGTGGAAGGCATGGCCGGATCAACTCAGTACGGGGCCGTAAGCGACGATGAGAGGGAGCGCGTGCTGGCGGCGGCGGAAGAGCTGAACCGCCGGCCCAACGAACTTGCGCGGAACATGAACACGGGGGAATTGAACACCATTGGCGTGGTGGTGGGCGACATCGAAAATCCGCGCTTTGGTTTCGTCACCAAGGGCATCACCGACACTGCGAAAAAGAGCGGCTACAACGATACCTGGCACCTGCTGGTCAAACGGGGATCTGTTGGTGCGCGGCCCGGGGTAGCTTTCCCGGCTGATGCCGGGTAACGCCCTTCCGCTACCATACCGGTCCCACAAACTTCGCCGGACGTTCACTTCCCCCTCAACGCCTTGAAGGAACGGCGCACGTAGCGTGAAAAGCGTACGAGCACCACCCGCTAACAGCCGTGAGGATTGCCATGATCACCAGCCAGCAGCCCGTCGTCCTGACCAGCAGCAGCATCGATTCCAGCGACGAGGACGTCGTGGAGGCTAACGTCAGCATTGTGGACGCGATGCACACCGCCCTGCTCCGCGCCGAAGAGATGTCCCCCGTAGCCGTCCGCGGCTACTACGTGGACTTTTACCTCACGCAGGCGCTGGAGGGCGGCTTCGCGCAGTACGTTTTCACCGCCGTCGACCGGGCCGAAACGGACAGGCTGATCCGTGAAGGCATGGCAGGGATGGGTGCCGACGCCCACCTTGACCTGTTCAACCGTACAGTGGCGGCTTACGACGACCTGTCCGAAGAAGACGAGGAGCACTACCTCGACGGCGGCCTGGATGAGTCAGAGGAAAGGCCCGACGGCGTTCTCCGCATGGAGGAGCTCGACGGCGAGTTTGAGGAGCTGCTGGAGCGGGAGAATATCACTGCGCTCAACGCCGCTTGGCTACGGGGCCAGGCCGACCTGCTGGTGCTGGACGACGAGGAAATCGGCGCGTACATCGAGCGGCTTGTTGCGCAGATCCCTGACTTGCCGGAGCGCCTGGCCCAGGCTGATGCCGAGGCCTTGGAAGACGCCCCGGACTTCGAAATCATCATCCGCGAACTTTGCAGCATTGCCGGATATGAGCTGATCAAGATCACCATGGGCGACCCCAACTATGTCTATGGCGCTAAGAAGACCCTTGCCTGGCGCTTTTCCACCGACCACGGCGACTTCCTAATGGTCGAGGAGGACGACGAGGCTTTTATGATCAACCCCGAAACACAGGAAATCGTTGCCGCCGTGGAGTTCGAGGAAGCGGACGCCGATGACGCCCACGGAAAGATGGTGGACGCCTAGGATGTTTCCCCCTCTGCACCCTGCGGCAACCCGGTCAGCTGTTCTGCTCCAAAGCCACGGCCAGGATTTCCAAGAGTCCGTCATCCACCTGGTCGGCTGAGGTGAGGCGAACCTTGCGGGTGAAAGGGTCATCGGCCCGGGTCCTGACGGTTTCGATCCGGCCTTCCGCAGGGGCGTCGAGCCGGAGGGTTACGTCTACGGCAGTATTGGTGGTCCGGGTCACCTGCGCGAACTTCCGCCGGGCACTGTGGAGGGACACGTAACCCTTCCGCATCTGGATCTCCACGCCGTCGGTTGCGGACGCCCATGTCAGGAGCGCGTCCGCGATGGGCCTCAGGTGCGGGTGGTTGGCATATTGCCCGTCAATCAGTTCGTCGGCGTCACGCAGCATAAATTCCGGGTAGCCGAACATCTCCCAGGACACTGCGTATTGGGCGTACCCGGTCACCCCGAAGCTGTCGCGCATCCAGGTGCGGAGCTCGCCGTCGTTCCGGATGCCGGCGGCGCGGGCCTTCTCAACCCAGTGCGCGGTGTCTTCCCCGGTTTTCCGCAGAAGGAGGGCTTTGTTGCTGTCCACCATCGACTGCCAGGTGCTGGCCTTCTTCTGGGACTCCGGGATCGCAGGCATGCATCGATCGTAGCGCCGTCCGTTAGCCTCGCCTGCTGCTGCCCGCTGGCTGCCGCCCTGATGGCTGCTGACACGGCCGCGAGAAAGATTCTGGACACCCGTAACCTTTCCGCCTGCCCCTGCGATGTAGGAGGTGATGGGTCCGCCCGACGGACCTGAATCAAATATGTTGTCTAGGTTTTTGGAGTGTCTTATGTCGTTGTTCACCGTTCTCGCCACCAGCAAAGTTGCCGCCGGAGTACTGGCAGCCGGCACCATTGCCGTCGGCGGAACCGGCGCCGCTGCCGTTTCCGGCGCCCTCCCGGCCGAAGCACAGCAGACCGCCCACAATCTCTTCGGCGCCCCGGCTCCGCACCTGGCAGCAGAAGCCGCCACTGACGCGCAGGCAACCGCTGACGCCGCTGCCGATGCCACTACCAATGCCTCCGCTGACGCAGAAGCAGAAGCTGCAGGAGATGCCGCGGTTTCCGGCGATAACGTTGCAGCCGAGGCTTCCGTGTCCGCCGCAGCCGGTACGGCAGTTGATGCAGCCGGCGCTGCAGCCCTTGGCCTCTGCACTGCTTTCACCAACGGTGGCCTGAACGCCTCTTCCGAAGGATTTTCCTCGCTGGCTATCGCAGCGCAGGGTGAAGCAAACATCGATGGCTTCTGCACCGGCGTCGCCGCGCAGGCTGACGCTGCCGCAGAGGCAGGCGCCGCAACCGGTGGTTCCGCCGCTGTTGAGATTGAGCGTCCCGAGGTTCCTGCTGTTCCGGCGATCCCGGCTGTTCCGGGTGTCGACGGCGAGCCGGCAGTTCCGGCCGTGCCTGCAGTTCCCGAGGTTCCTGCTGCCTCCGTCGACGGCGGCAGTGCAGCTGTGGACGCCCCGTCGGTTTCGGTCCGCTAAGCGCCTTTAGCTAGTGTGTACTGCGGGAAACGGCACACGATCCGTTTCCCGCAGTACGGCAGTCCTCGATTCCAGGAGCTGCCCTTTCAGGAACATCGCCTGCCCTTGGGGAGGCCGGTCCGGAATGAAGGCCGGAATTACCTGCCGAAAGGCAGCGGGAAAGTAAGCGCAGGACCCGCAGACCGCACCGTGAACCCGGGATTGGCATTCTCTTGCTCCGGGATGGAGGAGCCGCCGGTGCTAGACACTTTGGCCCAAGAAGAGATCGACATATTCGACGACGCAGCCGGAACCGACCCGGCTGTGGTGTTCGGCGTTGCCTACCGGTCCTTCGCGGGGCCGGTGCTGGGATACCTCAAGGCACGCGGTGTCGACGATCCCGAAGCGGTAACCCAGGACGTGTTCCTGGCGTTCTTCCCGCAGATCAGCGGCCTCACCGGCGGGCTGCAAGGGGCCAAGTCACTCATCTTCTCCATTGCCCACGCCCGAATGGTGGACCACTACCGGCGGCTGGAACGCCGGCCCCAGCTGACTCCTTACGACCCGCTGGAGGACAGCCGGAGCACCCCCTCCGCAGAACACTGTGTGGTGGAGCTCAACGGCGCGGCCGCCGCCCTGCTGGACGGGCTCAGCGACGAACACCAGGAAGTGCTTGCCCTTCGCGTGGTGGCTGACCTGTCCATAGAACAGGTGGCCGGCATCATGGGCAAGAGCGAAGGGGCAATCAAGCAGCTCCAGCGCCGGGCCCTTCAAAACCTCAAGGCACAGACGCTCAAAAGAAACCAGGCAAACCATGAGTGACACTGCAGGATTCCGCCGTGACGGGTCCGTCGACCAGCTGCTGTTGGAGGCCGACTTGGACGGCGACAGCCAGCTCCGCCCCGTCCTTCTCGAGCTTCGCGCCCTGGCCTCTTATGCACCGGAGCCTTCTGCCGAGCTGCTGGCCCTGATGGCCGGAGCCAACGGGACGCTTCGGGTTGACCCTGAACCCGCCGAAAACGCGATTGCTGCACCTCCGGTTGACGAACTGGCTGCCCGCCGGAGGGCCAAGCGCCGGATCGCCCTCACTACCCTGTCCGTGGCGGTCTCCCTTGGTGCCGGCGGTGCAGTTGCCGCGGCATCCGACCAGTCCATCCGGCACTCGTTCAACCAGTTCAACCAGGCTGTC
>NZ_JBNHFF010000080.1:0-12831 GCF_059089965.1 Arthrobacter sp. SPT-J7 | reverse complement strand
GATGCCATCGATGAGGGAGGCGGCCATGCCCCGATACGAAGGCATCCTGACCCGGAACTGAAAGCCGGTTACACGCCCGCCCTCGCTAACGTTGCGGAAGCCGACGGACTGGATGAGATCTCTTTCGAGAAGCATCATTGCTCACTCTCTCTAGGTGCCTACCGATCATAGCATCATTATGTCTCTTTCGTACCAAAGTATGTAGACTTCCTTCCTAACTCCGCAATGACGAATTGAAAGGGGCATTGATGCCATGGCCGATGTATTGAACGCACTCATCCTCTCCGGGCACATGACCTGCGAGCACGACAACAAGTTCCGCAGCTTCCGGGCCCACAACCAGTGGCTCACCACAGTGCTCGAAGACACGGGCCGGTTCCGCGTCCGCGTCGTTGAAGACCCGCGCGGGATCGGGGCGAACATCATCGACAGGTACGACGTGGTCATCATCGTGTTCGAGGGCCGCGACGGATACCACGAAAAAGCGGTCGGCTTCGGCGCTGAAACCGACGCGGCCCTGCTGAAGTTTGTCCACGACGACGGGAAGGGCATCGTCTGGTTCCACGGCTCGGCTGTGCAGGAGGACGACTGGGGCTACCCAGAGGAGTACAACATCATGCGGGGGGCGAAACTCAGCGTTCCCACCGGGCTCCGCCCGCGCCCTTGGGGTGAGGCGCTGCTCCAGACCGCCCAGCCGCGCCACCCCATCACGGAGGGCATCAGCGAAACGTGGACGGTGACAGGTGACGACATCCTGACGGGCGTCCAGCTGTACGAAGGTGCGGAGGTGCTTCTCTCAACGTTTGACGACCTGGAGTCGTACCAGAACGCACCGATGTGGCCCATGCCCCACTATCCGGTGGCCATCCCCGCCGGGGGCATCGAGGGCCTTCCCGGCATCAACACGCTGCAGCCCCTTGCCTGGATCAACAACTACGGGGAAGGCCGCAGCTTCACGATTGCCATTGGGCACGACATCGACACCTTCCGGCGGATCGAGTTCATCCGGATGTTCCCCCGCGGTGTGGAGTGGGCGGCAAAGGGCAAAGTCACCTTGGCAGGGCGCGACCGGCGCGGCGAGCGTCGCTTCCTGCCGTGGCCTTACTACAACCACGAGGGGTAATCCCGCCTAGCTCTCCCCCGACGCCCCGTTCAACTCCGCCCTGGTCGGCGGGTTGGCGCCGGACCGGGACACTGTGACTGCTGCCGCCCTGGCCGCATGCGCCAGGAGTTCAGCCAGGCCCTCAGCGGGAAGTTCACGCAGATCCTTGCGGTTCTGGGCGCCGTCCAGGCCACGGTCCACCAGGCCGGAAAGCAGCGCCGCCATAAAGGAATCACCGGCGCCCACGGTGTCCGCCACGTCAACCCGCGGCGCCTCGACCTGCGCCTCGCCCGCTCTGGTCACTCCCCATGGTCCGTCGGCTCCGCGCGTCACCACCACCATGGCAGGCCCCTCGTTTCCACCCAGGTCCAGCCAACGGCGCGCTGCCTCCAGCACGTCCAGGTCCGGGTAGAGCCAGGCCAGGTCCTCATCGGATGCCTTCACCACGTCTGCGAGGGACACGAACTTCTCCGCGTGCCGGCGCGCGTAGTCCACATCCGTGATGATGCTGGGCCGGCAGTTGGGGTCGAAGCTGATGATGGCGCGCGGGTGGGCATACTCGACGGCGGCGAGGACATCCGTGGCGCCCGGCGCCAGCATGGTCGCGATCGATCCGGTATGCAGCAGGGTGGTGCCCTGCAGCATAAAAGCAAGCCGGTCGGCGATGCCGGGGAGCTCCCAGGTGAGGTCGAAGGTGTAGGTGGCCGCGCCGTCGTCGTCGATCAGGGCAGTGGCCACGCTGGTGGGCAACTCATCAGGGCCGAGCGGAAGCATCACAGAACTGGCGCGCAGATGCGCCGCGACCGAGTCGCCGTACGCGTCCCGGCCATACCGGCCGATGAACTGCACGGGGTGGTCAAGGCGGGCCAGGCCCACCGCGACGTTCAGCGGGCTGCCACCCACATGCGCTTCAATTCCTGAGGCGCGCTGGACAACGTCAACAAGGCCTTCGCCAATAACAGTGAGCATGGTCATACTTTGCCAGAGAAGAGGCTCCCGCAGCAGTTCATGTCAGCGCAGCAGCTCCTGGACCAGTTCCCGGCACCTTACGTATGCGGGCGCTTCGGAATCGATCAATGCAAAGTGGTCCCCGGGCACCATCACCAGTTGCGCGGGAGTGGAGCCGGTCCGGCTCGCGTCCACGTAGGACAGGGACATGCTGAGCGGGACGTCCTCGTCCTCCGTCGCGTGGACCGCGTAAATGGGAACGGTCAGGGGCAGTACTGCCATCGGATCCGCGAACCGGTGACGGCCAGGAAAGTCCGACGACGGCCCGCCCAGCAGGTTGGCCACTGCACCGTTGCTGAGGTTGAGCCTTTCGGCTTCAGTAAGGTTCAGCACGCCGGACTGGCTCACCACCCCGGTGAGGCGGACGCCGTCATTACTCGTGCCGGCTTCGAGGTGCTCGGCCGCCAGCCCCAGCCGGCCCAACCGGTCACGGCCGGCCGCCCACACCGCCAGGTGGCCACCGGCGGAGTGGCCCAGCGCCACTACCCTGGTCAGGTCCAGGGAATGCGGAACGGCGAGCTCGCCAAGCTTGTCGATGCCCGCCAAAATGTCCTTGAAGGTGTGCGGCCAGCCGCCGCCGTTTCCCGCACGACGGTACTCCAAATTCCACGCCGGCAGCCCGCGCTCCGCGAAGTCCCGGGCCAGCGGTTCCCCGAGCCCGGCGCCGTACCGCGAGCGCCAGTAGCCGCCGTGGATGACCACCACCACCCCGCGGTGCGGGCCGCCGTCGGGCAGTTCCGGCATGAAGAGCTCGCCCCACTGGCTGGGGTCATCGCCGTAGTAATACCTGTGCCGCTGCGCCATGAGCCGAGCGTACCGCCGAAGCCCGGACGAGGGCGTTTTGTGGGGGTTGCCAGGCAGAACGACTACTCAACCAGCAAATTCGCCGCCTTTGGCTTCAACAAATCACTGCGGAGCGAGGCGCGGGTCGGCAGGACCGGCGTCAAGACCCTGGTGGTCTTGCCCCTACTACATCGATACCGGGATGTTCGACGGCGTCAGGACCCGCTTCCCGCGGCTGCTCCCCATCCTGAAGGAGGACACTGTGGCAACCGGGCTTCTCCCGGTCGGCGCCTGAGCCTCCGGTCAGGCGCGGAGCAGCCGCGCCACGTCAGTCGCCTCCGGGTACGCAGCCTGCGTTCCCTTCCGGGTGGTGGCCAGGGCAGCGGCTACGGACGCAAAGGCAGCAGCGTCGGCTAGCGCATCGCCGGCGGCGAGGCGGACGGCAACGGCACCGGTGAAGGCGTCGCCCGCCCCGGTGGTATCCACGGCTTTCACTTTCGTGGGCGCGATCCGGACCACCCGCCGGCCCTCCGGGGCCAGCGAATCCAGCACCACGGAACCCTGCGAACCGAGCGTCACCAGGACCTGCCGGATCCCGCGCTCCACAAACCGCATCCGAACCTTCTCCCATTCGGCACTGGCCGCCTCCGGGCCGGGAACGGCGGCGCTGTCACCCAGGAACAGCGCGGCCTCGTGCGCGTTGACCAGCAGGACATCGGTGAGGGCGGTCAGCGGCTCCGGAACCTCACCGTACGGCGAGAGGTTCAGCAGAACTGTGGCGCCGGCGTTATGCCCTGCCTGCGCCGCTGCCAGCACCGTCTCCATGCTGACTTCCAGGCAGAGGCAGACGACGGCGGCGGCGTCCAGAACGTCCGAGGCTTCCGCGACGTCCGCCGGAGACAGGGTGCCGTTGGCTCCGGCAGAGATGATGATGTTGTTCTCGCCGCTGGCATCGACCGCGATGACCGCGACCCCCGTGGGCTCATACGACGTCCGGACATGCCCGACGTCGACCCCCGCACCGGCGGCGGAGGAGAGCAGCATGTCGCCGTTGGGGTCCTCCCCCACCGCGCCGACAAGGCTGGCGTTCCCGCTCAGCCGGCCCGCGGCGACCGCCTGGTTGGCGCTCTTGCCGCCCGGATTCACGGCGAACCCGTTGCCATGCACGGTCTCGCCCGGGAGCGGGAGGCGTTCGCAGTAGATGGTCAGGTCGGCGTTCAGGGAGCCCACGACGACGATCCGGCCGGCCTCTTCGGCAGCGGCGTTCACTCAGCCACCTCGGCCTCGACCGGTTTGGGGATCAGCAGCGAGGCAGCGAAGGCCGCCACGGTGAGGGCCAGGCCCACAACGACCGCGGTGAGGTAGGACGCCTTGGCGTCACCCAGAGCGGAGGTGGCCACCAGCACGGCGGGGAGCACCAGGAAGCTGAGGCCGGCACCGAGGTTGAAGGCGCCGGCATTCATGCCTGGCAGGAAGCCGGGGTTCCCTGCGGGTGAGAGGACAACGCCGAGTCCGTTGAGCATGATGTTGACCGTACCGGCGTACATGACGCCCAGCAAGACCGTGCCGGCGATCATCAGGGGCAGGCTGCTCAGGCCGAAGAATGCGATGATGGCCAGCGCCGCGATGCTGCCGAGGAGGCCGATGCGCAGCACCTTGGTGTAGCCCAGGACGGGAGCGAGCTTCCCGCTGAGTGGTCCCACGATCCACCCCAGCAGGGCGTACGGGGTGAGGATGATCAGCGACATTTCGGTGGGCCCGATGCCGAAGCCGTCGGCAGCCTGGACGTAGGCGGGGACGATTCCGTTGATGACAGCGAAGATGCCGGTCATGGTCAGGGTGGTGGTCAGCAGCGGCGCCCACGTGGAGCGCTGGCGCAGGTGTACGGTTTCCACCATCGGCTGCCTGGCCCGCTTCTCCACGGTCCAGAAGGCATAGAACGCGACGGCGGACACCAGTACCAGCACCAGGCTGAGCATCAGGGTGCCGGTCGAGAAGGCGCCCACCAGTTTGGCCCCTTCGTTGAGGGCAGTCAGCAGTGCCCCCACGGCAACGACGATGAAGAACACGCCCAGCCAGTCCATCCGGGTACCGGCCGCCGGCTTGCTTTCGCCGGCCAGGAAGGCGATCAGGGCGGTTGCCACCAGGGCCAGCACCACCATAAGCCAGAAGATGCTGCGAAACCCGAAGTGCTCGGCGAAGTAGCCGCCCACAAAGGAGTCGACGCCGGCCACGCCGCCGTTGACGGCCGTGATGAGGCCCATCAGCGTGCCGTACTTGCGCGGGTTGCTGACGGCGGAGCGCAGCATGATCAGGCAGAGCGGAACGGTGGGGCCGCTGACGCCCTGGATGATGCGGCCTACGAAAAGCCAGGTGACGTCCGGGGCGAGGGCTGCGATGACCGAACCAACGGCCATAAGCAGCATCATGCCCACCAGGATCTTCTTGCGGCCCACAATGTCGCTCAGGCGGGGCAGGAACAGGGAGAACAGGGCGGCCGCAGTAAAGAACCACGTCTGCGAGAGGCCAATCACGGCCTGGTCCGTGTTGAGTTCCTCGCCCATGGTCACCAGGGCCGGGCTGAGCATTGAAGCGTTGAGCTGGAAAGCCACGCAGGCCGCCAGCAGGGCGACCATCAGGGCGGAGACGTTGCCGCGGGTTGCCTTGGTTTCGCTGAGGGTGGCAGTCATTTACTTGACGCCTCCCGCGGCGAGGTGGACGCGTGCCTGGCGTCCGGCGTCGGCCGCGTGGGCGATCGTGCCGCTGCCACCGGTGAGCGGCTCGCCGATGGCAGCCAGCGCGTCGGTGACGAGGTTCCAGAACCTTTCGTGGTCGAGGTCGATGGCGACGCTGGTGTGGCAGTCCGCTGGCGCCGGTGCGCGGAAGTCGGCCACTGTCATGCCGAGCGTCAGCGTGCCCTGCAGTTCGATGTTCACCGGCACTTTGCGGGTGCTGACGATGGTGGGGTCGATGACATAGGCAACAGCGCAGGGATCGTGGACAGGCGGGGAGTCGAAGCCCTGGGCGTCCTTGTAGGTATGGGCGAAGAAGTCCATCAAGTCCGTGACGAACTTCGCCGGCCTGGTGCCGATCGCAGCGATTTTTTCCACCACGTCCGGGGTGGCGAGCGCCTGGTGCGTCAGGTCCAGGCCGACCATGACCACCGGCCACTTTTCGTTGAAGACGATGTGGGCGGCTTCGGGATCGATGATGATGTTGAATTCGGCCACGGCACTCCAATTGCCCACGTGGTAGCCGCCGCCCATAAGGACGACTTCCTTGACGCGTTCCACGATGCGCGGTTCCTTGCGTGCAGCCATGGCGATGTTGGTCAGGCCGGCGGTGGGAACCAGGGTGACGGTGCCCGGTTCGTGGGCCATCACGGTGTCAATGATGAGGTCCACCGCGTGCCGCGGGTCCAGCTTGATGGTCGACTCGGGCAGTGCGGGGCCGTCCATGCCGCTGTCGCCGTGGATGTCCGGGGCAGTTTCGATGCTGCGGACCAGGGGGCGGCCGCAGCCGGCGGCGAAGGGAACGCCGGTGATGCCGGCGATGGTGCCGACAGCGAGCGCATTGCGTGTGACCTTTTCGAGCGTCTGGTTTCCCACCACGGTAGTGACGGCCAGCAGTTCGATGTCCGGGTTACCGTGCGCGAGCAGCAACGCCACAGCATCGTCATGCCCGGGGTCGCAGTCAAGGATGATTTTCTTGCGGTTTGGGGATTGCCCTTTCAGGGACTGGGCGGTGGGTTCCACGATGATCTCCACGTCATTGGGGCCCGCGCGCGGCGGGAAGCGAAAGCGTTTAGGAGAGATCATGGCACCGTCAGCAGCATCACGTCAAACGCTTGACGTCGTCGCAGGTCAAGTGTTTGATTCCCGCAGTCCGCTGGACTGCCGGTACTCCTTCCGTGCCGCTTCCGTGGAGCGCACTAGGGCTGGGCGGCGCCGGCCAGCCCCACCTCCGGGTCGCCCTCAACATCGTGATGATCGTGCTTGTGGCGCGCTTCCTGAAGGTGGTGTTCCAGCTTCTCCTCGGCGTCCCGCCGGCGCTGCCCGATGGTCCTCATCTGTTGGGTACTGGGTGCCGCGTGCGCATGCTGGTGGGGACCAAGATCGCGCGTGCCCCCTCCGCTCGTATCGCTCATAAGGGCATCGTCCCACCTGGTATTCCCGTTAGGAAGGGGTGCGCCCGCCCGCCTACAGTCTCCGCAGGTCGCATTCTTCAAGTGCACTATCGGTGCAGTATGATGCACTTATGGATAAAAGCACATCAGCTCTGGCGACGGCGATCGGTATCAGGGTCCGGCAGGAACGCCAGTCGCGGGGCTGGACCCTGGACCAGTTGGCAGAAGCCACGGGAGTGAGCCGCCGCATGGTGGTCAACGTCGAACAGGGCGCTGCGAATCCCAGCGTTGGGACCCTGCTCAGGATCAGTGATGCGCTGGGCATCGGATTGCCGGCCCTCGTGGACTCGCCGCAGCCCAAGCCCGTGACGGTCACCCGGAGCGGTAGCGGCGCAGCCCTGTGGGGTTCTGCCTCCGGTGGCCGCGGTGTGCTGGTGGCCGGGACCGAGTCCCCTGACGTGGTTGAGCTGTGGGACTGGACCCTCGCGCCCGGCGACCGGCATGAGAGTGAAGCCCACGCGCCCGGCACCAAGGAGCTCCTGCAGGTCCGCGAGGGATCGGTCACGGTTGTAGTTGCCGCCGAAACATTCGTCCTCGAGGCCGGCGACGCCGTCTCTTTCCCTGGCGATGTTGAGCACTCATACGCCAATCCGGGTACCCAAACGGCCACGTTCTCGCTGGCGGTCTTCGAACCGGGCGTTGGCTCGGGGCACCGGCCGGAGACTAACGCCGCCGTCCCAACAACCACTGAAGGAAACTGAGATGCCCAAGCGAAATCTTCCGGTCCCGCCGTGGGGGCTTGCCGTCACCGCGATCCTCTCGGTCCAGCTGGGCTCCGCCCTCTCCGTGGGCCTGATCGAGGACGTGGGCCCGGCCGGTACCGCCTGGCTGCGCCTGAGCATGGGAGCCATCATCCTGCTGGTGATTGGCCGCCCGCCGCTGCGCTCCATCCGGCGTCCGGACGTGCTGCCGTTGCTCGGCCTCGGGATCACCACTGGCGTAATGACCATCGGGTTCCTCGCCGCTGTGGAGCACATACCGCTGGGGACCGCCGTCGCCATTGAGTTCCTCGGTCCGCTGACAGTGGCTGCCCTCCGCAGCCACAACCGGAAGGCCCTGGCCTGGCCTGCGCTGGCGCTGGTGGGCGTGGTCCTGCTGACCCAGCCTTGGCAGGGCGACTTCAACCCGACCGGTGTGGCGTTCGCCGCGCTGGCAGCCGTTGCCTGGGGCTTCTACATCCTGCTCACCCAGCGGATCGGCGACCGCTTCACCGGCATCGGCGCGCTCACGCTCACCGTGCCCATCGCGGCGGTGACTGCCGCCGTCGTTGGAATCCCACAGGCCGCGGGCCACCTCAGCCTTGACATCCTGGCTGCGGCGGCCGGGCTGGCCCTTCTGTTGCCCGTGCTGCCGTTCGCGCTGGAAATGCTTGCCCTGCGCAGGATGACGCCCACCGCGTTTGGAACGCTGATGGCTCTCGAACCCGCCGTCGGTGTCCTCCTCGGACTGCTCATCCTCCACCAGCAGCCCTCTGCCATCCAAGTGGTGGGGATCCTGCTGGTGGTCCTGGCCGGTGCTGCGGCGCAGCGTGGCGGCAGCCGCCGTTCTTCCAGGAAGCAGCCAGCCAGCCCCGCCGATCTCGACTTTGTGGGTTGAGCAGATGACCTGAAGCTACCCATCGCCTACTACGATCGAAGTATGGATTTCCCGGAACAGTCGCATCCGGCCGCACGTTCGCGGCGGATCACGGCAGCGGTGGTCGCTGCCCGTGCCGGAGTCTCCACGGCCACGGTCTCGCTGGTGGCCAACGGCAAGACTGCGGGCCGGGTTTCCGAGGACAACGTTTCGAAAGTCCGGGAGGCCATCGCCGAACTCGGCTACGTGGTGGACGGCATTGGCAGTTCCCTTGCCAAAGGCGTGAGTTCCATCGTGATCCTGGTGGCGCCGGATATCTCCAACCCGTTCTTCGCCAAGGTGATTGCCGGCGTGCGGGAGTCCCTCGGTTCGCAGTACCAGCTGCTGTTGTCCGTCACCGAGGCCGGCGAGTTCCCCCAAGCCGGCGACGTCCGGCGCCTGATGTCCCTGCGTCCGGCGGGGCTCCTGGTGGACGCACCCAACGCCGGCTTCCTCGAAGACCTCGCGTCGCCGTCGCCGCTTGTCCTGCTGGACGCTCCCGGGCTGGAGGCGTACGCGCCGTCCGTGAACCTGGACGTGGCCAGCGGAGCGCGGGAACTCGCGGCGCATCTTGCGGATGCCGGGCACCGGGAGGCGGCGTACGTGGACAGCGTCACCGGCACGGAAACCTTCGCCCTGCGGCGGAAAGCCTTCCTGGAGGAGGCGGCCGCCCGCGGCATCACTGTAGGGGCGGACCGCATCACCAGCACCACCATCGACGTCGGCACGGCGGCAGCAGCGTTCGCCTCCGGCTGGCCGACGTGGCAGCGCCAGGGGGTGACCGCCGTCGTCTGCGGTACCGATACCCACGCCTACGGCGTGCTGCAGGAGGCACGGGTAACCGGGGTGCGCATACCCGAGGAGCTCGCGGTGGCCGGCTTTGATGACCTCCCTTATTCGGCCACGAGCAATCCCGGCCTCACCAGTGTGCATCTGCCCGCCACTGCCCTGGGCCTGAAGGCCGGGGAGCAGCTGCGCCGCCTGATGGAGGGGAAGGCGCTGGAGCAGACCGGGGTCACGCTGGAGAGTTCGCTCGTGGTGCGCGGATCCACTGTCGCGGCGGAGCGCTGAAGGTTCCAGCCGCCGTCGTCCCTAAGGCATGGCCGGCCGGTCACCCTCCCGCAGCCAGTCCGTGAAGAACCCGTCCAGCTGCTGTCCGGAGACTGCCTCCATGACCTCTTCGAAGTCTTCGGTGGTGGCCGACGAACCGCTGTACCGGTGCAGCCATTCCCTTGCGCCGGCAAAAAACGCTGCGTCCCCCACCGTGGCCCGCAATGCATGGAGGGCAGCCCCGCCGCGGCGGTAGACCTGCTCCGCAAACAGGTTGTCCCGTCCCGGGTCGGCGATGTTCAGCGCCCAACGGTTGTTGGCGTCCAGATGGGCAACGGCGTCCGTGAATTGCTGCGCCACCGTGGCTTTTCCCTGATGCTCGGCCCACAGCCACTCGATGTAGGCTGCCCAGCCCTCATTGAGCCAGATGTCCTGCCAGTCAGCCGGGCTGACGGCATTTCCGAACCATTGGTGCCCCAGTTCGTGCGCCACAGTGCTTTCCTTTGCGACTTTCGAGTAGACGGGCCGCGTCTGCGTCTCCAGGGCGTAGTCAAGGTTGTCGTCGTCGACGATTGCGCCGAACGCCTCGAACGGGTACCGTCCAAACAGGTTTTCCAGGAACAGGATCATCTGGGGCTGTACGGCGAGGGAGGCGTTCGTCTCCGCCAGCTCCTGGCCCGTCACGTCCGCGTCGATGGCATTGATGATCGGCAGCCGCCCTGGGCCCTCGTCATAGGACAGGATGAAGTTGCCGACACTTGCTGTGGACAGGTAACTGGCCATCGGATCTGATGCCTCCCAGGCCCACGTCGTCCACCCTGCCTCCGTCACGGGCCGGCCATCCGGCAGGCCGTTGGCGACAGCGGTCTTGCCCTCCGGCACCGTAATGCGGAACGTGTAGGTCGCCTTGTCCTCGGGATCATCATTGACGGGATACCAGGTGGCAGCGCCCTCAGGCTCGTTGGCCACCAATGCCCCGTCGGCGGTGGTGACCCACCCGTAGAGCGCTCCGGTGGTGTCCACCGACCGCCCGGTGTTCCCGCCGTACTCGACGGCGATGGTTGCCTTCTGGCCTGCCTTCAGCGTCCGCTCCGGGGTAATGGTGAGTTCCCACATCCGGTTGGCGTTGTCCTGTACCTGCGACCATGCGGCAATGCCGGCGCCATGAAATTTCCCGTGCTTGGCGCCGTTGCCGTTGATTCGCACAGCCCTGACGGCGAGCCCGCGCAGGTCGAAGTTGAGCGACTCGAGGTTCTGGGTGGCACGCAGGGTGATGGTTGCCACGGCGCTGAGGTTCCCCACGAGCACAGTGGGATCTGACGGCGGCGTGTAGTGGAGGCCAAGGTCGTAATGCAGGACGTCGTACCCGCCGTTGCCGGCGTTAGGGAAGTACGGGTCCCCGCTTCCCGGTGCGCCCGGTGCGGGACGTGCCGCTTGGTCCTGGGGCGCAGCCTGCACCGTTGGGCTGATCCCGGCTGTGCTGGCTGCCACCAGCGCCATGGCAAACGCAACACGGCGGTAATTTCTCATCAATGTGGTCATGGTGATGGTCCTGGACGGGCAGAAGCTGGGCCGGGCACTGTCCCGCTGTCATCTGCCATGGGCAAAGAAGGTGGGTGCCTTCGCGGCGACAAGACCAGTACCGGCGGCACTACACGTGCCGCTCCCCCGCAGTTGGGAAAAACTTAGGCCCCGCCTTGGATCAATGTCAACGGTTATTCCGGAACGCCTGACGGCGGCTACGGAGCA
Organism: Arthrobacter sp. SPT-J7; assembly: GCF_059089965.1. Lineage (NCBI taxonomy): Bacteria > Bacillati > Actinomycetota > Actinomycetes > Micrococcales > Micrococcaceae > Arthrobacter > Arthrobacter sp. SPT-J7. The sequence continues at coordinate 1,339 of NZ_JBNHFF010000080.1, read as the reverse complement.
CAGTCGGGGTTCTGTCAGGCCCCGGCCGTAAGCTGGGATTATGCCGAGTAACTGGGACAGCCTGGACCCTAACCTGCGCGAATCCGTTCAGCAGAACGTGGAGATCTATGAGCGCGTCCGGCCTGCCCTGAAGCTGGTGACGCGCGATGTCCTGCTGCTGATGCGGGACATGCTCAAGGACAGCGAGGTCACCCCGCTGTTTGTCACCGGGCGCACCAAAACGGTGGAATCGTTCAAGGAGAAGATCTCCCGGATCGAGGAGCCGCTGGAGCCGGGGGGCCCGCCGGTGCTGAAGTTCCCGGACCCGTTCCGGACGCTGAATGACATGGTGGGCATCCGTGTGATCACCAAGCTGCCGGCCGAGAATGCGGCGGTGGCCAACATCATCAAACGGCAGCGGCAGCTGTTCGACTGCCGCGGGGACCGGGAGAAGGACATCGGCTCCATCGAGTCCGGCACCTACGGCTATTCCAGCCGGCACCTGATTTTGCGCACCATCCAGAACGAGGCCGTCAAGGAGTACCAGCAGGTCTTCAACCCGGACGCGCAGCCTAACGGCAGTTACTTCTTTGAGTGCCAGATCCGTACGATTTTCGCGCACGCGTGGAGCGAGATCGAGCATGACATCCGGTTTAAGGCCGAGGACCCTCGCGCCTGGACTCCGCACTTCGACCGGCAATTCACTGCCACTGCCGCCATGCTGGAAACTGTGGAGACGGCCTTCGCCGACCTTCACGAACGCTACGAGGAGGTCCGCAGCTTCTGGGATATGGAAGGCGAAGGTGCCGCGCCGCTGACACCCAACCGGGTGCGCGATGTGTGGCGCACCCTGCTCCCGCACGTGGACCGCAAGGTGGATGACGACTGGGGCTGGGCCGCCGAGCTCCTCGCCGCTCACGGCCTTAACCAGACCATGCAGCTCGCCGGGCTGCTGAGCGCCAACCGCATCACCGAAGTCCGCAAGGCCCTGGACCACCGCTACTCGCCCGGCCCGGACCGGCTGCTGGATGACCTGCTGCTGTGGCAGTACGGCACCAAACACATTGACCTCACTGCCGAAGCGGCCGACGCCGTCCCGCACCCGCGGCGCGACAGCCTCCTGCGGCGGCTCAAACAGATTGAGCGTTACCGGCTGACGAAGGCATAGGCTGTCGGCGCTGGAAGATCACACAAACATGTCTTCAAGCACCGGTCAACGCTTGTCGCGGTCGCTGAATTCCTCGTCCAGTTCGTAGTGGCGGAACTCGGTCTCAGGGTTCGGCTCGCCGTCAACCACCACTTCGTGGTCGAGCTGGCGCTGGACCCTGCTGTCCAGTACCTGCAGTTCCTGGTCGGGGAC
>NZ_JBNHFF010000079.1:0-12913 GCF_059089965.1 Arthrobacter sp. SPT-J7 | reverse complement strand
GACAGAGGCGCCGGCGGGTTCCTGCGGCTGCCTCAATAACCGAGTTGCCGGGCTACCTGCAGCAGGAGCAACTCCGAGCCGATAGGCCCCACCAGCTGGATTCCCATGGGCAGCCCCTCGCCGGGAGCTCCGCCGGTCCAGGAAACTGGAACGGTGATGGCGGGCAGCCCGCACACATTGACCATGGAAGACCACGGCGCGAATTCGCACTGCTTCCGGTAGTCGCCGTCGGCGTCTCCTGCCCACTGGGAAACTGGCCAGCGGTCATCACCATGGGCTGTCCCGGTGAACCAGCCCACCGGGCGCGGTGTCTGGGCGAGTGCCGGCATCAGCATCAGGTCCCACTGCGCGTACTGCGACACCGTGTCCCGCTCGAACTGCCGCAGGAAGGCCAACGCTTCATTCAGCTTCGCCACGCTGCGCTGTTGGGCCCGGCGCCGGAAGGTCCGGGTCAGCGGCGCCAGCAGGGCTTCACGGTGCGGGCTGATCCGGGCCGTGCCCACCGGAGCCGTCCACGCGGTGGTAAACGCGTCCGGGTAGCGGTTGTCATAGCGGATGGTGGCATCGCTGAGCGAGTGCCCCGCGTGCTCCAGAAGTTCCTCTCCGGCCCGGAGCGCGTCCACCGCCTCCTGGTCCGGTGTAAACGGGAAGGTGCCGGACCAGGGGCTGTCCACGGTGACCCCGATCCGCAGCCGCGGCGGCTCGTGGTCCAGTGAAGCGAGGTAGCCGCTGTCCCGGGTACCAGCGGGGGAGGGGACCAGCGCATCCATCATCAGCGCGGCATCGGCGGCGCCTCGGGCAAGGGGACCGGCCACCACCAGCCGTGCGGGGTCGCCCAGGCTCTCTCCGGCCGGAACCAGGCCGCGGCCCGGCTTCAGGCCCACCAGGCCACAGGCGGCGGCAGGGATGCGGATGGAGCCGCCGCCGTCTGTGCCGGGCGCGAACGGAAGAAGTCTGGCCGCCACCGCTGCGGCACTCCCGCCGGAGGATCCCCCTGAACTTCTGCTGGGGGCGTGGGGATTGCGCGACGGCGGCGCCGTGCGGTTTTCGCTGTAGGCCGTCAGCCCGAACTCGGGCACCTGCGTCTTGCCCAGGGAGATCACGCCAGCTTCCCTGAGGTGCGCCACCAGCGGTCCGTCGCTGACCGCTGGCTTGTGGTCCAGGGCAGCGCTCCCGTGGGTGGTCACCACTCCGGCCACGTCCGTGAGGTCCTTGAACGCCAGGGGCATGCCGTGCAGGAGTGGGAGTGCTTCAACAGGAGCACTGCTCCGGAGCGTGTCGGCCGCGCAGGCATCGTCCATCGCCTGCTCGGCCGTCACCGTGACAAACGCGCCGAGCAGGGGATTGTGCCGCTCGATCCGGTCAAGAAAATGCGCCGCCGCTTCCGCTGCCGAAACCTCCCCGCTCCGGAGACTGTCCCGGAGAGTGACGGCGGAAAGGTCGTGGAGCTCAGCCATGGTACCGCGGCTCCAGGCGTTCCTCATCGGCGCCCTCTGCGTCCTCGGAACGGGTCGCGATGTACGCGCCCTTGCTCTGGACTTCAGCCACCGCCCCGATCAGCGACGTGCCGTGGTAAACCAACCCCACGCCGTCGTCCGCGAGCCGGGTGCGGCTGCCGGGCCTGAAGCCGCCCGAGGTTTCCAGAATGGCGGGCTGCTCTGCAGTCAAGGGTTCCTCCTAGGGTCTTCCGAGTAGCCTAACTTGCAGATCTTCCGCGCAGCCAAGGGGCCCCGGGGACTAGGCTTAACGCTGAACCCGATCAGCCAGACAGGACTTTCCATGAGCGATTTTGATTCCGTCCCCGTCAACAACATCCCTGCCGACGCCGCCATCCTGGACGTGCGTGAGGATTACGAGTGGGTGGCCGGGCATGCGGAAGGGGCCCTTCACATTCCCCTGGACCAGCTGCCATCGCGGCTGGACGAACTCGACCCGGACGAGGACCTGTACGTCATTTGCCGTACCGGCGGCCGGTCCTTCCGAGCCGCGCAATGGCTTACGGGCCAGGGCTACACCGCGATGAATGTCTCCGGCGGCATGGACCAGTGGCTGGAGGCCGGGAAGCCGCTGGTAGCAGACAACGGGCTGAAGCCGCTGGTTCTCTAGCACCTCCACGCTTCGCTTCCGCCTTCCGGCCCCCGCCCAAAGGGTGCCCTATGATTCCAAAGGAATATCCATGCCTGCGCCCTCCGCCACCTACGCCTTCCTCGGCCCCGAAGGCACCTTCACCGAGGCCGCGCTGCTGAAGGTCCCAGGCGCCGGGCAGGCCACCCGCATCCCGTCGGCGAACGTCAACGTGGCCTTGGACAAGGTGCGCGACGGGTCGGCCGACGCTGCGATGGTGCCCATCGAAAACTCAGTGGAGGGCGGCGTCACGGCCACCCTCGACGCCATCGCCACCGGCCAGGAACTGCGGATCATCCGGGAAGTCCTGGTGCCCATCAGTTTTGTGCTGGTGGCCCGGCCCGGCGGGCGGCTGCAGGACATCAAGCGGGTGTCCACTCATGGCCACGCCTGGGCGCAGTGCCGGCTCTGGATGGACGCCCACCTCCCCGGCGCGGAGTATGTCGCCGGGTCCTCAACCGCCGCAGCGGCCATGGGGCTGCTGGAGGACGATACCCATTACGATGCGGCGATCTGCGCCCCGCTGGTGGCCCAGGAGCAGCCGGGCCTTACGCTGCTCGCCGAGGGCATAGGAGACAACCCCGGCGCCGTGACCCGCTTCATTCTGGTCAGCCGGCCCGGCATACTGCCCGAACGCACCGGAGCGGACAAAACCACAGTGGTAGTGCCCCTGCCCGAGGACCGTCCCGGCGCCCTCATGGAGATCCTGGACCAGTTCGCCAGCCGGGGCGTGAACCTCAGCCGGATCGAATCGCGGCCCACCGGGCAGTACCTGGGGCACTACTTCTTCAGCATCGACGCGGACGGCCACGTCGGCGACGCACGCGTCGCCGACGCCCTCGCAGGACTCCACCGCATCAGCCCGGCCACGCGTTTCCTGGGCTCCTACCCGCGCGCCGACCACCAAGTGACAGTGGTGGAACCGCATACCTCTGACGCCGCATTCGATGCATCACAGGCGTGGGTGGAAGGGCTGCGGCCCCAACATGGGCGTCCTGCCACCGGTTCCGCCGCTTCGCCCACAGCGTAGGTGATTGCCCTGCATACCACTTCCGCGGGCTGGGGACAATGCGTATGCTTACTTGATCCACAAATGGGGGATGGCCCCTAGCGAAGGGAGCGGGTCATGAGTACCAACAGCTCTAACAACGATGGCCAGGGGATGATCGTGAATCCCCGCCCCGCCGCCGACAACCAGGACTGGGACGGCGATGAGGCCGACCGGGCGGACCGCCTGCGCTTTGAAGAGGAGCAGGCCATGATCCGGGAGCAGTCCGAGGCCCGCGCCGCCGCGAAAGCCGCCGCTGAGGCGCGCAAGGAAGCCCACGCCTGAACCTGCTGCTTCAAACCAGCGAGCCCTGCCCCTTAACCCTGATCAGTAACGAACGCGGCTCCACCTGCACGGTGACCCTGGTGGCTTCGCCTGCCGTGTCGCCGTCGAGCTGCGTGGGCATCGGTTCGGGGCATTCGATGACGACCCTGCCCGACCTGTAAACGGTCATGATGGGCAGTTTCCCGCTGTGCTTGAACATGATCTTTGCGTACATCAGCAGCCAGCCGACGGCGCTGCGCGGGCTCATCACCACCACATCCAGCATGCCGTCGTCGATCATGGCCTGCGGAATGAAGTCGATGCCGCCGGGCACCAGCCCGCAGTTCGCAAAAAGGATGCTGCGGACGTTCCGGACCTGGTCCGGGCTGCCGTCCAGGGAGATTGAAATCTTCTTCCGCCGGCCGGGCAGGTGGCGCATCCCCGCTTCCGTGTACGCCAGCCAACCGAACGTTTTCTTGAGGCCCGCGTTGGTGTCGGCCAGGACTTCGGCGTCCATGCCGATCCCCGCAATCACCAGGAATGCGTGCTCGGAGGAATGGCCGGTCCAGGAATTCTCGATGCCCATCCTGGCGGTGTCGATGTACCGCTGGTGGCCGAAAAGCGCTGCCTGCACGTTGCCGTGGAGGTCGTTGACGTCCAGGTTCACGTTGCGGGCCAGGAGGTTTCCGGTGCCCAGCGGAATGATGCCCATCGCGACGCCGGTGCGGGCGAGGGATTCAGCCACCACCCGGACAGTGCCGTCGCCGCCACCCACTACAACGACGTCGGGCTTATGCCCCAACGCCGCCTGCACCTGTGAGAAGCCCGGGTCCTCGACCGTCGTTTCGTAAAACACCGGTTCAGCCCAGCCGGCCGTCAGGCAGGCGCGCTGAATCGTGGCTTTGGCTTCGTCCGAGCGGGCCTTGACCGGGTTAAGGATCACCACCACGCGCTGATCGGTGAGCCCGGCTTCGTGGGCGTCCCCGCCTACGGCGCTGCGCACATGCAGCGCCTTGAGCCTGCGCACTCCCCACCAGCTGGAGATGGCGAAAGCAAGCGCCACCGCAATCAGCACGTAGAGAATCAGGTCGCTCATGGTCCCCCAACAGTATCCCGGCGGGAGGTGCGGCGGTCCCGGGTGCCCGCGGCCGCCGTCGTACTCCTTCGGATTGGATACCCTTGTGTGGTGATCGACGTAAAAGACCTCAGCGAAAACCCGGACAAGTTCCGAGCCAGCCAGCGCGCCCGCGGCGCGGACGAATCAGTGGTGGACGCGATCATTTCCGCGGACTCTGCACGGCGGGCGGCGCTGATCCGCTTCGAAAACCTCCGCGCCGAGCAGAACGCCTTCGGCAAAAAGGTGGCGCAGGCCAAAGGCGATGAAAAGAAGGCGCTGCTGGCCGAGGTGAAGGAACTGGCCAACTCGGTCAAGGCTGCCTCCGCTGAAGCAGACGCGGCGCAGCTGAAGCAGGAAGAACTGCTGCGCACTATTCCCAACCTCATTGAGGACGGTGTTCCAGCGGGGGGCGAGGACGACTACGTGGTGGTCAAGACCGTCGGTACGCCCCGGGAATTCCCGGACTTTGAGCCGAAGGACCACCTGGAAATCGGCGAGCTGATCGGCGCGATTGATATGGAGCGCGGCGCCAAAGTCTCCGGAGCCCGCTTCTACTTCCTCCGCGGCGTGGGTGCCCGGCTGGAGATGGCGCTGTTGCAGATGGCCATGGACCAGGCGATTGAAGCTGGTTTTGTCCCCATGATCACGCCCACTTTGGTGCGCCCGGAGACCATGCAGGGCACGGGCTTTGATGTTAAGCACGACGCCGAGATCTACCGGCTCGCGGAAGACGACCTTTACCTCGTGGGCACCTCGGAGGTTGCCCTCGCCGGGTACCACGCCGACGAAATCCTCGACTTCTCTGCTGGCCCCATCCGTTATGCCGGGCAGAGCTCCTGCTACCGCCGCGAGGCCGGTTCGCACGGCAAGGACACCAGGGGCATCATCCGCGTGCACCAGTTCAACAAGGTGGAGATGTTTATCTACACCACGGTTGAGGAGGCAGCCGCCGAGCACCAGCGCCTGCTGGCCTGGGAAGAGGAGATGCTGGCCAAGTGCGAGCTGCCCTACCGGGTGATCGACACCGCTGCCGGCGACCTTGGCACCTCTGCCGCACGGAAGTACGACTGCGAAGCGTGGGTCCCCACCCAGGGCGCATACCGCGAGCTGACCTCGACGTCCAACTGCACCACGTTCCAGGCCCGCCGCCTGAACATCCGCGAACGCGTGGTGAATGAGGCTGGGGCCGCGAAGGGCACCCGGGCCGTGGCCACGCTGAACGGCACGCTGGCCACGACCCGCTGGATCGTGGCTCTCCTGGAGCACCACCAGAACGCCGACGGCTCGGTTAACGTTCCGAAGGCACTGCAGAAGTACCTGGGCGGCCTTGAGGTCCTCCCGGTCCTGTAAGTTCCGCCCGCTCCTGGTTTGTTCACGGATCCGAACCTGAAAGGTTCGGATCCGCGGACAAGCTTCTGATCGCAGCGGTAGTGATTTCTGCGCCCCGGAAGGCTCCGGATGTTTACCAACAGTTCAAAGAATCTGTGGCGCGCGTCCTAGCGGGGTTGGGAGTGGTCTGCTCTACTTGATGGATGACAACGCTGACTGAAACCTCAGTCGCCGGCAACGACGACCGGCGAGAGAACGAAAACGACAACGTAGACCAGAAGCTGATGGTCGCCCTGGACGTGGACGGCACCCTGGTGGACCACGACGGGCACATGTCCCCGGCCGTCCGCGAAGCGGCGCAGGCAGTGGTAGCCGCCGGGCACGAGGTCATGATTGCCACCGGCCGCTCCCTCAACGCCATGCTCCCCATCATTGAGAACATCGGGATTGAGCGCGGATATGCGGTGTGCTGCAACGGCGGTGTGACGCTACGGCTCCACCCCGAGCTTGAAAACGGTTACGAGGTCATCCATAAGGCCACCTTCGACCCCGCTCCTGCCCTTCGTGCACTCCGCGAGCGGCTGCCGTCTGCCAAGTACGCACTGGAAGATGAGGACGGAAACTTCCTGTCCACCGAACGCTTCCAGGATGCGAGCTTCGGCGTTGAGGCCGTCGGTGTGGATTTCCACACCATGCTCGAAGCCACCGCCGTGCGCGTAGTGGTGTTCAGCACCGAAAACACGCCGGAAGAGTTCAACGAAGCGATCGAGCACGTTGGCCTGGCCGGCGTAACCTACTCCGTGGGCTGGACCGCCTGGCTGGATATTGCCGCTGCCGGGGTAACCAAGGCCAGCGCTTTGGAAAACCTGCGGAACCGCCTCGGCATCGAACCGCACCTCACCGTGGCTGTCGGGGACGGCCGCAACGACATCGAGATGCTCAGCTGGGCCGGACGGGGCGTGGCCATGGGCCAGGCTCCGGAGGAAGTGATTGCAGCCGCTGACGAGGTCACCCACTCTGTGTTCGACGACGGCGCCGCCCACGTGCTGCGCAGCCTCCTCTAGCTACCGGTGCACCTGAATGCTGGTTCAGCTGGCGGCCTTGGCCGCCTGCGCCGTTTTGGCTGGCCTGGCCGTGCTGCAGGCCGCGCTGGTGAGCGGTGCTCCGCTTGGCCGGTTCGCCTGGGGAGGGCAGCACAAGGTCCTGCCCCCCGGGCTGCGGGTGGGCAGCGCGGTATCCATCGTCCTGTACGCGGTTTTCGGATACATCGCCCTTGCCAAAGCCGGCATGGTGCCGTTGCTGGCCAGCGGGACTGTCACGTCGGTGGTCACCTGGGTGTTGACGGGGTATTTTGCGCTCGGCGTGCTGATGAACGCCATATCGCGGAGCAAGCCGGAGCGTGCCGTGATGACACCCGTGGCGCTGGTCCTCGCCGCTGCATACCTGGTTCTTGCCGTCAACTGATCCCCGCCTGAGCTGAGCGGTACCCGCTGAACGGCAGCCGCTGCCCGGGTGCGGGCCGCCGTCGGGCAGAATGGGAAGCATGACCCTTACGACGTTCGCCCTCATCCGCCATGGCCAGACCGACTGGAATGCGCAGCGCCGGCTGCAGGGTTCCACGGACATTCCCTTGAACGACGTCGGCCGGGCCCAGGCGCGTGACGCCGTTGCCGTTTTGTCCGCTTACGAATGGGACGCCATTGTGTCCTCGCCGCTCAGCCGCGCTGCTGAAACCGCAGAGCTGATCGCCGCCGGGCTCGGACTCGACGAGGTCCGCCGGGTCCCCGGGCTCGTTGAGCGGAGCTTCGGCCCTGCCGAGGGCATGCAGGCCGGTCCGGAACTCGACGCTCTGCGGATCCCCGGGGGTTTCCGCGGCGCGGAAAGCGAGGACGAGGCAGCAGACCGGGGACTGGCCGCCCTGGAGGCTTTGGCCGACGAGTTCCGCGGACGCCGGCTTCTCGTCGTCGCCCACGGGACGCTGCTCCGCGTGAGCCTCAGCCGGGCCGTGGGGAGCACCTTGAAGAGCATCGACAATGCCGTCCTGAACCTTGCGCACCACCACGCAATCGACGGATGGCAGCTCGAATACTTCAACGGCGAGCCGGTGATGGCGGCAACCCAGGCTTGATCGCGGGGGATTAGTCCCTGCTCAGGACAGCGATGGCAGGCGTCCCAGGCTGCGCCTAACGTGCTGCTGCATCGCTCCCGGGCGCGGGCGGGGTCTCCTGCAATGACGGCCCCGGCGATCTCAACGTGTTCCTCCTGCACACCGCAGACCCTGAAAGCCAGCGAAAAGGCTGTCTAGCGCACCTCGAGGATCAACCCCAGGAGCCGGGCCGCCGCGGGCCGGGCTGCGTGCTCCTCGTTCCACTGCGCCCGGGCCACCGCTTTGCTGACCGCCTGCGTGGTGATGCCCAGTTCGTGGGCCACCGCCTTCTGCTGGCCGCGGACGCCCGGGGTCAGCAGGTCAAGGACCCGCCACTCCGCCTCGGAACGGTCACGCACGATATGTCCCAGCAGCCGAAGCACGGCCTCAGCGTCATGGGCCACATCAGACAGCGGCCCCTCCACCGCCACCGGAATCCGCTCCTTGCTGTTCCGCAGCCGGTCAACAGCGCGCCGGGCGTACACCAGCCCGTGGCCGGAGGCATCCTTAATCTGGTTGGGCAACGGCTCGTTGACAGGCCCGACGCCGATTCCCACGTACCAGGAACCACAGCGCAGCGCGATCAGTGCCGCCTCGACGGCCTGCCGCGGGCAGTCCACAATGCCCTGGACCTCGTCCTCCACCGACCGGTCGAAATCCAGGCGCGCAGGAATATGCCGCAGGTCCTTGAGCAACTGCGGCACCCGGTCGCCATCGCGCCGGCTGTCGGTTTGGTTGATTGTCAGCGTGAACATCTGAAACCAAAGACTACCCGCTGGTAGCAGAGTGGAGGCAAGCGGGGTTGCCTCGCCCCGAGCCATCTGATGCGATGGACCAATGGCCGCCTTTGGCGGTGAACGCGACGTGAGGATGGTTATGACCAGCAGCATGGGCCAGGACGAACTCGAACGTGTAGACCGCTGGTGGCGCGCCGCCAACTACCTTTCGGTAGGGCAGATCTACCTCCGCTCCAACCCCTTGCTGCGCGAACCGCTGAGGACCGAGCACACGAAGTCCAGGCTGCTGGGCCACTGGGGCACCACCCCGGGCCTGAACTTTGTGTATGCCCACCTGAACCGTGTGATCCGCCGCGACTCCGCCGAGATGCTCTTTGTGGCGGGTCCAGGCCATGGCGGCCCCGCCGTCGTCGCCAACGCCTGGCTGGAAGGGACATACTCCGAAATTTACGGCCACGTAGGCAACGACGCGGAAGGCATGGCCGAGCTCTTCCGCCAGTTTTCCTACCCGGGAGGCATTCCCAGCCACGCTGCTCCGGAAAGCCCCGGCTCCATCAGCGAGGGCGGTGAACTCGGGTATTCCCTCGCCCATGCCTACGGCTCGGTGCTGGACAACCCCCAGCTGGTGACCGCCGTCGTGATTGGCGACGGCGAGGCGGAGACCGGGCCGCTTGCCGCCAGCTGGCATTCCCACAACTTCCTGGACCCGGCCACGGACGGCGCCGTGCTGCCCATCCTGCACTTGAATGGGTACAAGATCGCCAACCCCACCATCCTGGCGCGCATGCCCGAAGAGCAGCTGGAGCAGCTCCTGCGGGGCTACGGCCACGAGCCCCACTTCGTCACCGTAAAGGACCCGGACGACACTGAGCAGGCGCACCGGGACTTCGCCGCGGCATTGGAAAGCTGCCTGGCCGGGATCCGCACCATCCAGGATTACCGTCGAACGCCTCAAGTAGGGGCGGATGAGGCAGACGGCGGCGCGCCCCGCTGGCCGATGATCGTGCTGCGCTCGCCGAAGGGCTGGACCGGACCCCGAGAAGTGGATGGGCTGCAGGTTGAAGGGACGTGGCGGAGCCATCAGGTGCCGCTGTCCGAGGTCCGCACCAACGAAGACCACCTGCGGCTGCTGGAGCAGTGGCTGCAGTCGTACCGTCCTGACGAGCTGTTCGACGGCGACGGGCGGCTCCGGCCGGCTGTCGCCGAGGGTGCGCCCACCGGAAACTTCCGGATGAGCGCTACGCCCCACGCCAACGGCGGCCTGCTCCGCCGTGCGCTGAAGCTGCCTGCCTACCGGGACCACGCCGTCAAGGTGGTCCGGGCGGGCAGTGAGCGGGTCAGCCCGATGGTCACCCTGGGCTCCTGGATGCGGGACGTCATTGAGTTGAACATGGAAACGTTCCGGCTTTTCGGCCCGGACGAGACGGCGTCCAACCGGCTGCAGAACGTCTATGAGGTCACGGACAAGGTGTGGCAGTACCGGATTGACGACGTCGATGAGCACCTTGCACGCTCCGGCAGGGTGATGGAGGTGCTGAGCGAACACCTGTGCCAGGGCTGGCTTGAGGGGTACCTCCTGACCGGCCGGCACGGCGTCTTCAGCTGCTATGAGGCCTTTATCCACATTGTGGACTCCATGTTCAACCAGCACGCCAAGTGGTTGAAGGTGCACCGCAAGCTGCCGTGGCGCCAGCCGGTGGCGTCGCTGAACTACCTGCTGTCCTCGCATGTCTGGCAGCAGGACCACAACGGGTTCTCCCACCAGGACCCGGGGTTTATCGACCACGCGGTGAACAAGAAGGCAGAGGTCATCCGGGGGTGTACCTGCCGCCGGATGCGAACACGCTGCTGTCCGTGATGGAGCACTGCCTGGCGTCCACGGACTACGTGAATATCGTGGTCAGCGGAAAGCAGCCGTCTCCCACGTGGCTGGGGCCGGCCGACGCGGCCACACACTGCCAGCGGGGGCTGGGGATCTGGGACTTCGCCGGCTCCGAAGTCCCTGGCGAGGAACCGGACGTTGTGCTGGCCTGCGCCGGCGACGTTCCCACCGTGGAGACAGTTGCGGCGGCGGAGCTGCTCCGGCTGGGGGCTCCCGGGCTGAAGGTCCGCGTCGTGAACGTGGTTGACCTGATGCGGCTGCAGGACGAGAGCGAGCACCCTCACGGGCTCCCGGCACGTGATTTCGACGGGATCTTCACCGCCGAGAAGCCCATCATTTTCGCCTACCACGGCTATGCGGCGCTGATCCACCGGCTTGCTTACCGCCGCAGCAACCAGGAGGGGCTGCACGGGCGCGGCTACAAGGAGGAGGGCACCACCACCACGCCGTTCGACATGGCCATGCTGAACGGCATCGACCGCTTCCAGCTGGCCATCGATGCCATAGACCGGGTCCCCGGCCTCGCCGAGAAGCACTCGATGCTGCGGCAGGAGCTCCAGGACCGCCGGATCCGTGCCCGCGAGCACACCCGCACCCATGGGGAGGATCCGGAGGAAATCCGGAACTGGCAGCTCGGCTAGCCCCTCGGGTCCCCGCTGGACGCTAAATGACTTGGTGCCCCTGGTTCTGTAACGCTGGTGCCTGGTGCCTGGTGCCTGGTGCCTGGTGCCTGCTGCACCGTCCTGGGCGGTCCGGAAACACCACAGCCACCGCCTAAACTCCTGGTCGCGCCGCATGATAGGTCAGCGCCCCAGGGATCCCACCCTTGTCGCCCAGTCCGTCACCCCGGGCAAAAGCAGCCCACAGGCTTCGCAGCTCGCGTCCCACGGAATTCACATCCTCCCAACGGGCACCGGCGATCAGCCCTACGCCGTCCCACGTTTTGCGGTTACCGAGGAGCAGTGGGAGATCAATGGTGTGGGCGGCGCCGAAAATGTTTCCCGGTGCATGCCAGTGCAGGATGTAGCGGTGCGCCTTACCGCCGGCCAGGGCATGGCGGCGCGCGAACTTCCGGGCTGCCCGGCCGTAGACGGTTTCGGTGACCACCCAATCGATGGCCCGGACTGCGGCGGTCCCGGCGACAGGGATCTTGGCCAGCCTGCTGAGGTACGGGCTGCGTGGCAGGAACAGCCGCGCCTCCTCGGAGGTATGACCGATCAGCACCTCGATGCCGGGAGCGGACCGGTTCCAGGCTGCCTCTATGGCGGCTTCCTCGGGCAGCGGCGCGTGCCCGTACTGGGTGCCGAAAGGCATAGCGGCCAGCATTCCGAATTTACGGGCCACCTGCGCCACATGGTCCTCCCGCTCCACCACTTCCATTGCCGGCGTTTCCTCGGTAACGGCTTCGGCAGCGATGCCCATTGCGTGGTTCATTTTGTTCCGGCCGCGCGAGATGCCCAACGGTGCACTCTGGATGATGGCCCGCTGGAACAGCGACGGCGCCTCAGCAGTCGCCATAAGGTGGGCGATCGCGTCACCGCCGGCCGACTGGCCAAAGGCCGTCACGCAGCCCGGGTCGCCGCCGAACGCTGCAATGTTCCGCTGCACCCAGCGGAACGCCTCGAGCTGGTCCAGCAGCCCCAGATTGCCCGGCCGGCCCGAGCGGGTGGCGAGGAAGCCGAACAGCCCCAGGCGGTAGGTCACCGAGACTGCCACCACCCGGTTTTCGGCCACGAGCACTGCGGGGTCGAAGATGGCGAGGTCGCCGGATCCTGTGGTGTAGGAACCGCCATGGATCCATACCATCACGGGCAGCCTCTCGCCAGGGGCAAGGTCTGCGGGGATGGTGATGGACAGGTTCTGGCAGTCCTCGCTGCCCGGGAGTTCGCCGTAACGGGTGCCCAGGACATCGTCGAGGAACGGCACCGGCCCCTGCGGACAGGCAGGGGCGGGGGAGGTGGCCAGCAAGGGCTCGTCCCAGTCAGGCGCCGGAACGGGAGGCTGGAAACGGCGGGCCGTGGCGTAGGGGATGCCGGTAGCCCGGACCACGCCACCGTCCCGCCATCCGGTGACGGGACCGCAGGGCGGGGTGAACAGGCGGGAGGAATCAGGCACGGATTTCACAGCACCACCTTTTCACATCCCCTTGTGGAGTTTTTGTCCATGTATGCAGGGCGGCGAAGCCTGCATCTACGGACAATAACTCCGCGAACGACGACGGCGGGTGCCTGGCTCGAACGGGGCTCCGTTTTCCAAAGCTCCGAAG
>NZ_JBNHFF010000078.1:0-13005 GCF_059089965.1 Arthrobacter sp. SPT-J7 | reverse complement strand
AACCGGCCACCAGCTTCCCGCAGCGCCAACCCAGGCCCGCCGCCGCCAGCCCCAGAAGCGCTGACAGCGCCAGGTAGGCTGCCCAAGCCATATGCTCGCCGGCGCGTGCCAACTGGTCTACGGAAAACACCACGGCAGAGAAGGTGGTGAAGGACCCCAGCAGGCCAGGTCCCAGTCCGGCCCGTAACCAGAACGCGGTTTTCGGGCGGGCCATCCAGATTGTGGTCAAAGCAGCCAGGATGAAACTGCCGCCGACGTTGATCAACAGCGTGGCCCACGGAACCGCGCCGGGAAGGTCCGGAAACGCCAGCCCCAGTCCATAGCGCAACTCAGTGCCGACGAAGCCTCCGGCGGCGACAGCGAGCCAGGCGCGGCCCGCCGGCATTCCCGCCGGCTTCATTCAGCTGTCTCCCAGCAGGCAGCCCGGGTGGGTATGGTCGCTGTGCACCCACAGGGCTGACGTGATTTCATCGGCCAGGTCGTAATCCCTGGTCCGGCTCGAGTTCCTGATCCGCACCACCAGGGCGCCGCCGAAGGGCTTACGGCCTACAACCTCCACTTCGGCATCGAGGCCTATCTCCTCGGCAGAAAGATAGCGGAGAAGCTCCGGGTTTTCATCGCTGATCCGGGTGATCCTGCCGGTGTGCCCCTGGTCCAGCTCACCCATCAGGTGGGCGCGGGGCATCAGCACTTCCCCGTCGGCGGTGGGAATGGGGTCCCCATGCGGATCCCGTCGCGGGTTTCCGAGTTTTTCCGCAACCCGCTCAATAAACGTGTCTGAGACGGCGTGTTCCAGCAGCTCGGCTTCGTCATGGACCTCGTCCCAGCTGTAGCCCAGCTGCTGGACAAGGTAGGTCTCAATCAGGCGGTGGCGGCGCACCATGGAGAGGGCCAGCCGGACTCCGGCGTCCGTCAGCGTGATGGCGCTGTAGGGCTTATGGTCAACCAGGCCTTGGTCCTTCAGCTTGCGGACCATTTCGGAAACCGAGGAATTGGCGACGCCGAGGCGTTGCGCAAGCTGGGAAGACGTGATGGCCTTGTCCTGCCATTCCGTGAAGGAGTAGATGACCTTGACGTAATCCTCGATGGAGGAGGAGGGCGCGCTGGTCTTCACAGCTCCCAGCCTACCCGTTCCCGGTTCACCGTCACGCCTTGAAGGCCCGCCAGGTAAGGGTCAGATACGGCAGTTCGAGCTCTTCATCCAGGCTGTGGCCCAGGTGGTCGTGGAGGTACCAGTCCAGGTTGGCCAGCACCTTGGCCCGGGTGGTTTCGCTGGCCCGCAGGTAGTAGCTTCTCGACTTCGTGAGCTCCACGAGGCCGGTAGTGCTGACGCGGTCCTGCCAGTGGGTGACGTGACCCTCAAGCCCGCGGAACTCGGGCCCCACGAGCGGCCGGAAGCCTGGCTTGTACACATCCCCTGCGTGCATGATCCGGGAGAGCCGGTGGACCCAGGGGACGGATGTATCCAGCTGGTTCCAGATCAGGCCCAGCGTCCCGTGCGGGCGGAGGACTCGGGCCAGTTCGGTGCTTGCTGCCAGGGCGTCGCACCAGTGCCAGGCCTGGGCAACGCTTACGACGTCGAAGGCTTGGGCAGGCATGCACGTCGCCTCCGCTGTGGCCCTGACTGCCGTTGCCGCGGGATAGTGCACCCGTAACTGCTCGAGCATGTCCGCGGAGGGGTCCACCGCCGTCACGGCCAGGCCCATGTCCAGCAGCAGCCCAGTGAACTTTCCGGTGCCGGCACCGGCATCCAGCGCATCACGGGCGCCTGCAGGCACCAGCCAATGGACTGCTTCTTCCGGGTAGCCGGGACGGACCTGCTGGTAGTGCCGGCCGCCGTCCTGGAAGCTCTGGCCGAGCTCGCGCCGCCGTCCTTGATCAAGCCTGGGGCCACCCCGTACCAAGTGTGGCCTCCTTCGTCCGATGCCCTTGGGTATCCTTCGAATTTACCGCACCCGCTGTAGAGGCAAGATCAGTAAGTCAGTGCGAACCCATAGCGGGCACGAGGCTCAGTCGTCGATGCAGGGAGCCGCCCCGGCGGTTCCCGGAGTGTTGGGTGCCCAGTGCGGGTAGGTCCGGGTGTCGTTGGCGGGAACCCACCGTCCCGCGTCCACGACGTAGTCCCACCCCAGGCCGTTGCGGCGCAGCGAGTCGATTCCGGCAAGGAGCCGTTCTGCGTCCTCAAGGCGTGAGCCGACGCCGAAACTTGCACGAAGGGAGCCGGAAGGAAGCCCCAGCCGCTTCAACAGCGGGTGCGCGCAGAACCGTCCGTCCCGCAGGCCAACGCCGTGCTCAGCGGACAGGTAGGCGGCCACGAGTCCGGCGTCGTAGCCTTCCACCGAGAAGTTGACCACGCCGATCGTGTCCGTGTCCGGGTTGGTGTCCTTGAAGATCTGGTGCACGGTCACGCCGTCGATCTTCTGCAGGCCTTCCACCAGGAAGGAGCGGATGGCCGACTCGTGCGCATGCCACTGTTCCTGGTCCAGCCCGGCGATCACCTGGGTGGCGCGGGCCAGGGTGGCTGCGCCAAGGACGTTGGGCGAGCCACCCTCATGGCGGGCCGGGCCAGTGGCCCAGCTGACGCCGTCGAGCCTTGCTTCCTTCACCGCGCCGCCGCCGGCGAGATGGGGCGTTCCGGCGTCGAGCCAGTCCGCGCGGCCCACCAGCACGCCGGTACCGAACGGCGCGTAGAGCTTGTGGCCGGAGAAGGCCAGGTAGTCGACGCCGTCCGCGGCGATATTCACGCGGCGGTGCGGTGCGAGCTGGGCCGCGTCAACCACGATCCTTGCGCCGTATTCGTGGGCTAGTGAAGCGAGAGCCCGGATGGGAAGAATCTCACCCGTGACGTTGGAGGCGCCGGTGACGGCGAGCAGGCTCACACCGCCCTGCTCCAGCTCCGCACGGACGGACTCGATGGTCCCGGCGATAGAGTCAGCGGCAACGATGCTCCGGTGGGGAACACCCTGCCACGGCAGCAGGTTCGCGTGGTGTTCGATGTCCAGGTACAGGACGTCGCCGTCCGGATGACCGTCCGTGGCAGGCAGGCAACCAGCCAGCAGGTTGAGGGAGTCGGTGGTGTTGCGCGTGAAAATCACCGAATCGTCAGGGCGGCCGCCGACAAATTCCCGGACGATGCTGCGTGCGTTCTCGTAAACGGACGTGCTGATCTGGGAAGCGTAACCGGCGCCGCGGTGCACACTCGCGTAGAAGGGCAGGATCTCGTTGAGGTAGGCCGAGACTACCGAAAGGGCAGGAGCCGAGGCACCATAGTCGAGGTTTGCATACCGCACGTGCCCGCCGGCGATCAGGGGCGCCTGGATTTCCGCACCCGTGACCGCAGCAAGGGGACGGTTGGCAACAGCGCGGCGGGCATCAAAGAGGACAGCGGCTTCAGCCTGAATGGTGTCGGGCTGGGCGGCGGCGTTGGGGGAGACAGTGGCAGTTGTCACAGAGACCTCACATCGAAAAGGACTCCCTGCTCCGGGAATCCGCGCTTGCCGCATCCGTTCCGGACCGGCCTGGTCGTCACCCGGGGCACCCCACCGCGGTTGGAGGGTTGCCGGCCAGCAAACCGGGGTTTCGCGCTGGCACTCGTGACCTGGTTAAGAGCGTAGGACATGGGGTAGGAAGGTTTGAAGCCGGCTCGAATGTTAAGCACTTTGTTACGCTGGCTGAAAAGTGCTGCTTCAGCCGAAGAAACGGCGGCCGGCGCCTCCTGCAGGAGCCGTCCGCCGCTCATTGTTCGGAAAGTGCTTAGAGAAGATCATCCAAGTCGGGGTTCAACCTGCGGAGCACCTCGGAGTGCAGGATGGAGTTCGTGGCCAGCGCATTGCCGCCGAACGGTCCGTCCTCCCCTTCGAGGGAGGTGAACCGGCCGCCCGCTTCGACCACGATCGGCACGAGTGCCGCCATGTCGTAAAGGTTGAGTTCGGGTTCGCAGGCTATGTCCACCGCGCCTTCGGCCACCATGCAGTAGGACCAGAAATCGCCGAATGCCCGGGTCCGCCACACGTCCTCAGTAAGGCCCAGGAAGTTGTCCAGGTTCCCGCGTTCCTTCCACCCGCCCAGGCTGGAGTAGGACAACGAAGCATCCGCAAGGTTGGCGACATTCGAGACGCGGAGCCGGGTGGCAGCAGCCAGCGACCGTCCCATGTAGGCGCCCATGCCCTTGGCCGCCCACCAGCGCTTGCCCAGGGCCGGGGCGCTGACCACTCCAACAACGGGCTCGCCCTCATCCACCAAAGCGATCAGGGTGGCCCAGACGGGGACGCCACGGACGAAGTTCTTGGTGCCGTCGATGGGGTCGATGATCCAGCGGCGGGACCCGTGGCCGGTGCTGCCGAACTCTTCACCGAGTACGGCATCGCGCGGACGGGAGCGGGACAACTGGCCGCGGATGGCCTCTTCCGCAGCCTTGTCCGCGTCGGTGACCGGCGTCAAGTCGGGCTTGGTCTCCACCTGGAGGTCCTGGGCCTTGAAGCGGCTCATGGTCTGGTCATCCACGGAATCTGCCAGGACGTGCGCCAGGCGCAGGTCATCGTTGTAGCTTGAAGCGGGTTGGATCATGGTTACAAAACTACCGTCTGCGCGCGGTTCTGCTGGGAGATCGGCACCGTCAGTTGACGCTGCCGAGTTCCTTCGCCTCCTGCGCCTCCATCCGGGGGTCGGTACCCAGAAGGCGCCGCAGGGATGCCAGGCGCGCTTCCCCGGTGGCGCCGGCATGCCCGCCCGCCACCCAGGCGTCAAGGCCGCAGTTCACGGCCGTGGCGGTGTGCTTGCAGCCACGTTCGCAGTCCTCGATGCCGGGGGAGAGGTCCGGGAAGGAGCGCAGGATCCGGTCCGGGTCCACGTAGGCCAGGCCGAAGGAACGGATGCCCGGGGTGTCGATAATCCAGCTGCCGGCGGGTGCGTCCGCCAGCCGCAGGGCCAACGCTGACGACGACGTGTGCCGGCCCCGCCCCGTTACCGCATTGACCCCGCCGGTGGCACGTTCGGCCCCCGTCAGCGCGTTCACCATGGTCGATTTGCCGACGCCTGAGTGCCCCAGCATGACGGTCACCTTTCCGTCCAGGTAGCCGCGGAGCTCCGCGACGGCCCTGCTGTCCAGGCGCGCGGACAGGCCGTCGTCCGAGCGGGCATCGATCCCCGAAGCGGTGGAGTCGGCCGTCCGGCTGATGATCACGGGGAGGTCGAGGTGCGTGTAGTTGGACAGCAGCTCCGCTGGATCCTTGACGTCCGCCTTGGTGACCAACAGGATCGGCTCGATCCCGGCGTCGTACGCCGCCACCAGGGCACGGTCGATGAAGCCGGTGCGGGGCTCGGGGTTGGCAGCAGCCACCACAACCACGAGTTGGTCCGCGTTGGCCACCACGGCCCGTTCCACGGGATCGGTGTCATCCGCGCTGCGGCGCAGGAGGGTCCTGCGGTCCTGGATCTTGACCAGTCGGGCCAGGGTGTCCGGCTCCCCGGAGACGTCGCCCACGAGGGAGACGAAATCGCCCGCCACTACCGGATTGCGGCGGAGCTCCCGCGCCCTCGCTGCAATGACCACCCGTTCGTTGCCGGAGTCCTCATCCACCACAGCCGTATACCTGCCGCGGTCAACGGTGATGATGCGTCCCGTCACGGCGTCGTCATGGCTGGGCCGGTCCTTGGTACGGGGACGGGAGCCCTTTTTGCTGGGCCGGATGCGGACATCCGATTCATCCCAGGAATCAGTGCTCCGCGCCACCGGTAGAACCTTCCGTACCGGTAGCGGAGGGTCCTGCCTGGGCGAGCATGTCTGCCCATAGCCGGGGAAAGTCCGGCATGGTTTTGGCGGTAGTGGCGATGTCCTCCACCTTCACGCCCTCCACTGCCAAACCCAGGATGGCCCCGGCGGTGGCCATCCGGTGGTCGGCGTAACTGCGGACGACGCCGGCGTGCAGTTTTGCGGGCCGGATCACCAGGCCGTCGCTGGTCTCCTCGGCATCACCACCAAGGCGGTTGATTTCAGTGACCAGCGCGGCCAGCCTGTCGGTTTCGTGCCCGCGCAGGTGTGCAATCCCGCTGAGCCGGGACGGCCCGCTGGCCAGGGCACACAGCGCAGCGACCGTCGGGGCCAGCTCGCTGGTGTCCGCGAAATCCGCGCCCTTGATTTCCGGTCCGCCGGTCACGGTTAGGACGCCGTCGCGCAGGCTGACTTCCGCGCCCATGTCGGTCAAGATGGACCGCCAAAGATCTCCCACCTGCTGCGTATGTTCGGGCCAGCCGGGAACCCGCACCGTTCCCCCGGAGGCCAGGGCCGCGGCAAGGAACGGGCCGGCGTTGGACAGGTCCTGCTCAATCCGCTGGTCGAAGGCCTGGATGGGCCCAGGGGCAACAACCCAGTGGTTGGGAACCGAATCGTCAACAACAACACCGGCGGCCCGCAGGACAGCGACGGTCATATTGATGTGGTCGAGGCTCGGTACAGGTTTCCCTACGTGCTCAAGGTGCAGGCCCTCGGTGAACCGTGCCCCCACGAGGAGAAGCGCCGAAACGAACTGTGAGGAGGCGCTGGCATCGATGACCAAATGTCCGCCGCGTACTTCTCCGGTGCCTTCCACTGCAAACGGCAGTGACGACGGCGGGCCGCCACCTTCAGCGGAAACGGCCACTCCCAGCGCCTTGAGTGCTTCGATGATGGTTCCCATCGGCCGCTTCCGGGCGTGCGGGTCGCCGTCGAACAGGCTGGCGCCGTTCCGCAGCGCCGCCAGCGGCGGAACAAACCGCATGACGGTGCCCGCAAGGCCGCAGTCGATCCTGGTGGAAGCCGATGCAGCATCCGCCGGCAGCGGCAGGACCTCCAGGTCTGGCCCGAACGCCCCGTCTCCCGGCACCTCGGTGATGGTGGCCCCCAGCTGCCGGAGCGCGTCAATCATCAGCGCGGAATCCCTGGAGTGCAGCGGCGCGCGCAAACGCGACGGGCCGTTGGCCAAGGCGGCGAGGACCAGGTACCGGTTGGTCAGCGACTTAGAACCGGGCACCGTGATGGTGGCATCCACTGGACGGGAGGCGAAGGGGGCGGGCCAGGGGGGGAGGGACGTTCCGGAGTTGTCCTGGGTGGTGGCGGGCTCGGCGGTCATGTCCTGCTTATGCTCCCGTGGCCTGTTCAACGGCGCGGCGGACCACCTTATCGGCCTTGGAGAGCTTTTTGTTGGTGGTCTTCCTGGCATCCGCGGCAAGGTGGGCGGCGCCCTTCCGTGCGTCGGCAGCAAGGTGCTCCGCGCGCCACGCCAGTCCCGGCTTGCCTGCCGTGTCAACGGAAGCAAGCAGGGCACCGCCGCTCAATGAAAGGTTCTTGAGCAGCTGATTGCGGCGGTTCCCGCGGCCTTCCTTGCTGCTGATGTCCGCGCTGCGCCACTCGACAAAAGTGTTGAGAAGGGAAATGACGGTCAGCACAGTGGCTGAAAGCCGCGAAAACTTCCCGAACCCAAAGAGGACGCCTGCACCCACCTGCGTGCCACCAATCACCCGTGCCAGCGTCTTCTCGTCAGTACGGAACGGCAGCGCCGCCGTTGCCTTGCTCAGCAGGGGTGACAACTGTTGGGCGGTGTCATCGGCGTTCTTGAGCTTATCCATTCCGGCGAGTACAAAACTGGAAGCCAGCATGGGACGGGCAAGTGTGCGGACAAAGGACATGGATTTCCTCCTGGATGGACGAACCGCGTCGGCTGCGGCGAAGTCCGTTCTAGTCTTGCACTTTTGGGGAATATTTGCCCAAGGCCCGGGGTTATGGATGCTGGGTCCGCGAGAGCCGGACCCGAACCACAAAGCACCGGACAACAGAGCGGAGTTGGGCCTTGAGGCGGGTGTTGGAAGAAATTGACGCGGCAGTCCCAGTGGCAATGCACCCGTTCGAGGACGAACCCCCCGAGTACGGCTCGCCGCGTGCGCGCAGCCTGACAGTAGACTTGAAGGCAATGAGCACCTTGGATCCGGCCGTTTCGGCCATGTATGAGGCTTCCCAAAGCGAAGCCAAGAGCAGCGCTGACGCCCGGCCCGGGCCTGCAGAGCCAACGACAAAATCCCTGCAGCCCGAAGCGGATACCACCGAAGAGGTGGTTGAGCTTTCCACGGAATCTGCTGAGGAGCGCCGCGTCCGGTTTGAACGCGACGCGATGCAGTATGTGGACCAGCTTTACTCGGCGGCGATGCGCATGGCCCGGAACCCTGCCGACGCGGAGGACCTCGTCCAGGAGGCCTACACCAAGGCCTTTTCCGCGTTTCACCAGTACAAGCCCGGAACCAACCTCAAGGCGTGGCTCTACCGGATTCTGACAAACACCTATATCAACCTGTACCGGAAACGGCAGCGCGAGCCGCTCCAGTCCAACTCGGACACCATCGAGGACTGGCAGTTGGCGCGCGCTGAATCACACACCTCCAGGGGGCTCCGCTCCGCTGAGGCAGAGGCGCTGGATCACCTGCCCGATTCGGACGTCAAGCGCGCGCTCCAGAACATCCCCGAAGAGTTCCGCCTGGCGGTCTATTTCGCAGACGTCGAGGGCTTCGCGTACAAGGAAATTTCAGACATCATGAACACGCCCATCGGCACAGTGATGTCCCGGCTCCACCGCGGCCGGAGAATGTTGCGGGACATGCTCGGGGAGTACGCCGCCGAGCGGGGATTCAAAACGGCCGCACGTCCGCAGGACGCGGCGGAAAGCACACAACAGGAGAACAGGAAATGAGCGACTGCCAGGGATTGGGCGACTGCGACGACACCCGGATGCAACGCATCTATGAGTATCTGGACGGTGCCTTGACCCGTGAGGACATCACGGAAATAAAGACCCACCTCGATGACTGCCCCGAGTGCGCGGAGCAGTACGACCTGGAGTGCGTCATCCGCAACATGGTCAAGCGTTCCTGCACTGAGGCTGCTCCCGAGAACCTCAAGAACGCCATCCTGGACCGGATCCATGCTATTCGGCCGGTGGACGCCTAGCCCGCGCCAGTAGTCCAGCAGCCAACCAGGGCGACGATCCCGTCAATAAATACAAAGGACCCCGGAAGCCGAATAGCTTCCGGGGTCCTTTGCTGTGAACCGTAGTACCTGGCATTTTGCCTAGGTGTTGGGGCGCTTCCCGTGGTTCGCGCCGCCACGCTTACGGTCACGACGCTTGCGTGCACGCTTGCTCATAGCTGGCCTCCTTACTGTTGGTACTCAAAAGAGCTGCCCTCAAGTCTCGCACATGATGCGGCACCCCGCGAACCGGCGACCACCTCGTGACCTGCGGTGCAATGTGCGGTTTCGGCGCGGCGGCTACTTTTCGAGGAGGGAGTTCCGGACGGCGATGCGGGCCTGTTCCAACACCGTCCTGAGTGTTTCCAGGACCACCGGACTGAGCGGCTGCTTGCCTGCCTGCAGCCGCAGCTCGGTCCGGAGCTCATCACGGAAGACCTGGAGCATCGTCTCGGCTTCCTTCAGGGAACGCCTGCTCTCGGCTGCCGACCTGCCGCTGGAGGCGGCGGAGTCAACCGAACCGGCGGCGGCCCGGGCCGCCTCCGCCGTTGCTGCAAGGTCAGCCCGCAACCCGCGCATATTGCTGCGGATGTCTTCGCGGAGGTTGTCTGCCAGCCGCCGTACGGAGGCGGAAATCTCGTTCTCCACCGCCGCCAGTTCTTCGCGGCGCAGGTTCAACTCTGCCAATCCGGCAGGCGTAATGCGGTAGTTGGTGCGGCGTCCGGCCGACTCCGTGGCCACCAAGCCCTCTTCCTCGAGTTTCCCCAACCGAGGGTATATGGTGCCCGCGCTGGGGGAGTAGGTGCCGCCAAACCGATCCTTGAGCGCCTTGATGAGATCGTAGCCATGCTTCGGACCGGACTCCAGCAGGGACAGAAGGTAAAGCCGCAGGGCACCGTGGGCGAAGACGGCGGGCATTAGGGCCGTTCTTCCGCATTCCCGGATGGTCCACTGTGGACGATGGACGTTGTGCCTGACACGGAATTGGTCCTGACCAGCATGAGTTTGGTGTCCGGACCGGCGATTGTTTCCACCCTGCCCCCGGGCACGTGGTACTTCTGGTGGTCAATCACCACCGTTCCGCTGGCCGATTTAGCCACGATATCCACGCCGACGTCGTGGGGGATTCGGATGGTGAGGTTTCCCGATACTGAGTTTGCGCCGAAGTCCTGGGTGAAGCCCAGCAGGTCGAAACTCATTCCGCCGCTGACCGTGTTGGCCCGGATGTGGCTGAAGTTGCCGGAGGCCGTCACCTCTCCGGAGACGGTCTTGGCAGTAAGGACGCCGGTGTGATCGCGGGCAGCCACCTCGCCGCTGACGGTGTTGACGTGCAGTTCACCGTCCGTGCCGTCGGCCATCACAGAACCGGAGACAGTGTTCAGGCGCGTTCGGCCCGCCGTCCCGGACACGAGGCCGTCACCGCTGACGGTGCCTGCCTCAACCTCAACCGTCGCCGGAACCGCAATGCTGATGACTGCGTAGTTCTCGCTGCTGTGGTTGACCGTTCCCATCAGGTTCTTGAACCAGCCCTGGGGCCCGTGCAGCTGGTGACGGACTTCCAGCCGGCCGTCCTCCAGCGAGACCGCAACGGGGTCGCCCTGGACCTCGGAAATCTCTATTCGGGTGACTGGCTCGTGGTGCGCCACCACGTCGAAGCGGCCTCGCACCATGCCCAACTTCAGGGACGTCACCGAGTCGACGTCGATGGTCTGCGAGCTCGTGACATCCCAGGTTTGCTCAGTCATAGGTCCTCCCAGACGATATATCGCGTGACGGGATCCAACCTACTGCAGGAGCGGGCCGAGGTCAAGATATATCGCGAATCCCGTCTACTACTCGGGGACGGCCAACCCCAGCCACTGGAACCAGCCACGGTGCAGTACCAGCCAGGCCATCAGCCCGTAGCCGGCCTGCCCTGGCGTGCCGCCGTTCGCGGCCAGGTCCTGGCGCCACTGTTCGTGGTTGAGGAGGGGAGAAAAAGTATCCACATACAGATGCTTGCGGCGCGTGGTCACATCAGCGAACGCAGTGTTCAACTCGTCCAGCCGGCGGTTCTGCGCAGGGTCCAGGGTGGGTGGTGGCCCCACCACAAAGACCCCCAGGCGGTTCTGTGACGCCGAGTCCAGGATGTTGGCCAGGTTGAGCCGGCTGCGGGCGGTGGAAAGTCCGAACTCGATATCCCGGCCGGACAGGCCTATCACCAGGCGATTCTCGGCCTGGTCGCTGAACCGCCTGCCGGCCTCGTCCATCCAGCGGGCGGCCAGGCCTTCCGTGCCTTCCTGCGGACAGGGGAGGGCGTAGCTTTCCAGGAGCACGCCATCCTGGGGAGTGCGGGCCAAGACGCGGCCCAGCCAGCCGAGCGCCCGGGGGTCACCCAGACCGGCCAGCAATTCATCTCCTACAGCTGCGATACGCAGCTTCCTGTCTTCCACACGTTCCTCTTAACTTCGGTGCTGGCTGCCCGTCGCCACCCGGACCACATAGGGGATCGGGCCGGCGCTGTCCATCCCATTAAACAGAACTGCCCGGCCGGAGTCTGGTATTTCGACGTCCGGCCGGGCAGCCTTACGGGTTACTTCCGCGCAAATGCCTGTTTCAGAAGGGCATCCTGCTCCGCGGCGTGGCGCTTCATGGAGCCGGCGGCCGTCGAGGCCGAAGCCGGACGCGACACCAGGCGGACCCTCCGGTCAAGGGCATCCGGGAGGTTCAGGCCAATGAACGGCCACGGCCCCTGGTTGGCGGGCTCGTCCTGCGCCCAGACAACCTCGGCGTTCGGGTACTTGGCCAGCTCGGCTGCGATCTCCGCGTGCGGCAGCGGGTAAAGCTGCTCCACCCGGACGATCGCGGTCGTCTTGTCATTGGTCTTCTGCCGGGTAGACAGGAGGTCGTAATAGAGGCGGCCCGAGACCAACAGAACGCGTTCGACGGCGTCTGCGGCCAGCTGCTCATGCTCACCGATGACAGGCCGGAACCCGCCGTTTGTGAAGTCCTCCACGGACGACGCGGCAGCCTTGAGGCGCAGGAGCTGCTTGGGCGTGAAGATGATCAACGGCTTCCGCGGCCGGCTGTACGCCTGGCGGCGCAGCAGGTGGAAGTGCGAAGCCGCCGTGGTGGGGTTGGCCACGATCATGTTCTCTTCGGCGCACATCTGCAGGAAGCGCTCAATCCTCGCGGAGGAGTGGTCCGGGCCCTGGCCCTCGTAGCCGTGCGGAAGCATCAACACCAGGGACGAGCGCTGGCCCCACTTCTGCTCGGCGGAGGAAATGAATTCGTCAATGACGATCTGGGCGCCGTTTACGAAGTCGCCGAACTGGGCTTCCCACAGGACGAGGGCGTCAGGGCGCTCCACCGAGTAGCCGTATTCGAAGCCCATGGCAGCGTATTCAGACAGCAGTGAATCGTAGATCCACAGCTTGGCCTGGTCATCGGAGAGGTTGCCCAGCGGCAGCCATTCCTTGCCGTTGGCGCGGTCGTGGAAGACGGCGTGGCGCTGGACGAACGTGCCGCGGCGTGAGTCCTGGCCCGCCAGGCGCACCGGCACGCCTTCCATGATGAGGGAGCCAAAGGCTGCGATCTCGCCGAAGCCCCAGTCGATGCCGCCTTCGCGGGACATCTGTTCACGCTTCTCCAGCAGCTGCTTGAGCTTGGCGTGGACGGTAAACCCGTCAGGGATTTCCAGGTGCGCCTTGCCGATCCGGGCCAGGGTGTCTGCCGGGATGGCGGTGGACACGGGGGAGTTGGTGCTGGAGTCGGACTGCTGGGCGATAGGCCGCTCAATGTCGGACACCGCTGCGGAATCCGCCGTGACGATCGGAATCGGGGATGTCTGGGCAGCATGGGTCTCGGCAAAGACCCGCTCCAGCCGTTCCTGGTAATCGCGGAGCAGCTGCTCGGCTTCTTCTTCGGTGATGTCGCCACGGCCGATCAGCGACTCGGTGTAAAGCTTGCGCACTGAACGCTTGGCTTCGATCAGGTTGTACATCAGCGGCTGGGTCATCGAAGGGTCGTCGCCCTCG
>NZ_JBNHFF010000077.1:0-13132 GCF_059089965.1 Arthrobacter sp. SPT-J7 | reverse complement strand
CCCTGCAGCAGGCGGGGTGGGGTGACAAGGCCGGTTAGGGCGTTTTGGGTCATAGTGCACTACTTTCCAGGCGCAAGGGCGCCGGTCTCAGCCCTTAGGAAAAGACCAGCCCCGCTTCCGCCAAATCCCCGCGGATGATTTCGATCTCGGCTTCGTCCGGCTCCACGAGGGGCAAACGGACAATCGAGTTGGGCAGGACTCCCTGCCATTTAAGAATCTGTTTGGCCGCAACAGCCCCCTGGACCCGGGTCATGGTGGCGCGGACCACGGGCTGAAGCTCAAAGTTGATCTTCCGCGCGGTTCCGAGGTCGTTGGCGTTGACCGCATCGATCAGGCCGCGGAACTGGCGGGTGGCCACATGCGTGGTGACGCCGACAAGGCCAACGGCACCGAGGGCCATCCAGGGCAGGGTCAGTCCGTCGTCGCCGGAGTAGAAGAACAGGTCCGTTTCTGCCATGACGCGGGTGGCCGCAACAAAATCGGCCTTGGCATCCTTGACCGCCACGATGTTGGGGTGCTGCGCCAGGCGGATCATGGTTTCGGGTTCGATGGCGATCGAGGACCGGCCCGGGATGTCGTACAGCATGACGGGCACATCGGCGGCAGAGGCGACGGTTTCAAAGTGTGCGCGCAGGCCGGACTGGCTGGGCTTGTTGTAATAAGGCGTCACCAGCAGGATGCCGTCCACGCCCAGGGCCGCAGCCTGCTGGGAGAGGTGCACGGAGTGCGCGGTGTCGTTGGTGCCGGTGCCGGCAATAATGGCCGCCCGGCCTCCGACCGCTTCCTTGACGGCACGGAACATGCCCAGGTTCTCGTCGTCGGTGAGGGTGGAGGTTTCACCTGTGGTTCCGGTAACCACCAGGCCGTCGCAGCCGTCGTCGACCAGCTTGGTGGCCAGTTCCGCGGCCTGCTGGTAATCCACAGTGCCGTCCTTCGTGAACGGCGTGACCATGGCGGTCAGGAGGGTGCCAAGGGCAGGGATGCGCGCGGAAGTGTCAGCCATGGAAAAAACGTTACCCTGTTCCCGGCTGGTTAGGACAATAGGGGCGGCGTGATGAACGTCAAACAGCCGTTTCGCCGGCGGCCCCGGCGGTTGGCTTTCGGTATTTTCTGAGGCGGCTTCGCTGCAGAATGGAGGGAACAACTTCCGTGCCGGTTCCCGCTGCCTGCTTCAGCGGTAAACCGTCAGGGCCCCAAAAACCGCTCAGGCCGCAGGATTCCCCCAAGACGCTCCTGCCGCCCAGGTTGGCAAGCAGCGTAAACATCCTGTTATCCATGGCCCGTGCTCCAAGGTGGAGGGCCAGCCGGTGTTCCTCGTCCCTGGTGTAGAGGGCGGACACGCAATACACGTCAGCTGCAGCGGCGTCGTTTGCGTGGGTGGGAACGGAGGTATCAAAGCACAGCGCCAGTACGATGCTCCATCCGTCCACCTCGATCAGGGTGGCGCCCTCCCCCGGCGTGAACAGCTCTTGCTCCTGGCCGTGGAGGTGTGTCTTGAATGCCGGTTCGGTGCTGCCGTCGGGATGAATGGCAAGTGATGCCAACCGTGCTGAACCATCGCTTTCCCGAAGGGCAGCACCGACAACTGCTGTAATCCCGGTCCTGCGGCAGATCTCCCGGACATTGCCGAGGCGTTCGTCATCCGGCATTAGCCAGAACTCGGAGTCCTTGAGGAGATCCAGCCGGTATCCGGTGAGGGACAGTTCCGGGAAGACCACCAGGCGGGCGCCGTGATCATCGGCATCCTCGATGAGGCGCACGTGCTCGGCAGCGTTTGCGGTGATTCCTCCATCCAGGGGCTGGTACTGGATGGCGGCTACGGGGAGGGTGTCTGTCACGCCTCCATCCTAGGCAACTGCCCCGACACCAACCTCAGCAGCGGTCCTTTTGAGCGCGTGGCGGTTCATCAGGTCCCGGCCGGCAGTACCTGCCGACCGCCGCTTGCCTCAGCCCTTCCGCCCATGTGGCCAGCCGCTGGGCTGCCCGGACGTAGTGGAACAGTTCGACCGGAGTCAGGGCGTCGATATCCGTCTCGCCGAGCCGGCGCGCGAGCTCCGCCCCCTCCGGCTGCGCGGACAGACTGATGCCCTCCTGCTCCCACTGGATATCCTCGGATGATTTTCCAGTCACCAACTGGCGGAAGAGGTAGTCAACAACACCCGGGCTCATGGCCTTCAGGGGCCCGGCATCTTGTGACTCTGAAGCGGGGATTTCGGGTGATGGGGTCTGCATGCGTCCATGCTATTCGAACATATATTCGAAGACAAGGGGGTTTCTGAACGCTCTGGCACAGGCAGGTGTGAGACGATCTGGTCATGACCTCCCGTAACACCGCCGCCTCTTCCAGGACGGCTGCCGGCCGGTCGGTGCCGGGCCGGCTGTATGGCATCGACGCGGCGCGCGGGCTGGCCCTGCTGGGAATGATGGCCACCCACTTGCTTCCCACGTTCGAGTCGAACGCCGACCTGACCCCCACCTGGATCGGCCTGACCTTTTCGGGCCGGGCCGCCGCACTGTTCGCAGTGCTGGCAGGCGTTGGCCTTACCTTGTCCACGGGCAAGCACAGGCCGCTGGATGGCCCGGACCTGTCAGCAGCCCGGCGTGGCGTTGCCTTGCGCGCCCTGGTGATTGCCGCCGTCGGACTCAGTTTGGGCGGCCTCGAAGTGAACCTGGCCATTATCCTGGTCCACTACGCAGTACTGTTCCTGTGCGTCCTGCCGTTCCTGGGCATGAAGCTGAAGCCGCTCGTTGGATGGGCAGCCGGTTGGCTCCTGGGCTCGCCGGTTTTGGCGTACCTGCTGCGCCCCTGGCTGCTGGCGGCGAACCCGCCGTTAAGGCTGGGTCACAACCCCTCCTGGGAGGATCTGTCCACACCCACCCGGCTCCTGGCGGACCTCTTTTTCACCGGCTATTACCCCGTTTTCCAGTGGATGTCCTACCTGCTGGTGGGCCTGGTCGTCGGCCGCCTGATGCTCAACAAGGCCCTCGTCCCGTGGGTGCTCCTGATTGGCGGCACTATCGTTGCTGTTCTGGCCAAAGCCCTGGGAACCGCGGCGATGGAAAGCTGGGGCGGCCGGGCCGCCTTGGAGAAGTTATTGGATTCGCCCAACTATCCGTTACACAACGTCCTGCAGGTCAACCTGACGGGCATCCCGCAGGAGGGGTCCTGGTGGTGGCTGGCCTCGGCAGCGCCCCATTCGGCTACCCCGCTTGACCTGTTGCATACGTCCGCCGTGGCAGTGGCGGTAATCGGGGCTTTCCTCCTGCTGGGCAGGCTGGCCGAGTGGGTGGCCCTGGACCTGTTGCTGCCGCTTCGCGGTGCGGGGGCCATGACCCTGACCCTCTACTCCGTCCACGTGTGGGTGGTTTCAGGCTTCTACCTCAAGCCGCTCCCGGCCGGCTGGACAGAGGACGCGATGTACTTCGCCCAGGCCGCAACAGCAGTAATTGTGGGCATGGTGTTCGTGCTCCTGAAGTGGCGCGGACCCCTGGAATGGCTGGGGCATGCGGCTAACCAGGTGGGCCGCGGCGCCCAGGCCATCCGCTAGGGTGTCCAGCGGGCAGCCGGGCCAGAACGCCAGCGAACGGCCAGTCGGGAACGTTGCCGGCGGCCAGGCTGGAACGCCAGCGGCAGCTAGGCCGTAACGTTGCCGCGGAAGAGCTTGACTGCGTCGCGCATGGAGGCGCGTGCTCGCTTGCGGTCGCCGGCGGCGTCGTAGGCGCAGCTCAGCCGGAACCAGGAACGCCAGTCCCCCGGTGCTGCTTCAGCTTCCGCCCGGTACTTCTCAAACTCCGCATCCGCTGCGGAACGGACAATCCGCCCCGCCGGGGTCCTGGGCAGCTCGTCCACGGGAAGGCCGCCCTCGGCCTCGAGGACTTTCGCCATCTGCTCGGTGCGGGCCCCGAACATGAGTTCCCGGACGAGCGCCCAGGCGCCGATCACCGGCAGCACCAGGTACGCCGCTCCGATGGCAACCGCCGCAGGGTTGCTGTCCGTCAGCAGCAGGATCGAGCGCTGGAAGGACACCACCAGGTAGAAGACCAGGAGGAGGGTGACTGCCCCCACCCAGATTTTGGTGCGGTTTTTCCGGAAGCCCGCAACCAGCCCGCCCACGGCTACAGCCCCAGGTCCAGGTAGCCGTCAAGGCCCACCGTGAGCCCGGGGTGGGCGGCCACGTTGCGCAGGCCAAGCAGCACGCCGGGCATGAAGGAGGCGCGGTCGAAGGAGTCATGGCGCAAAGTCAGCTGCTCGCCGGCGCTGCCGAGCAGGACTTCCTGGTGTGCGACAAGGCCGCGGAGCCGTACGCTGTGGACGCGTACGCCGTCCACCTCACAGCCGCGTGCACCGGACAGTTCGCTGGTGGTGGCATCGGGGCTGGGCGGCACCTGCGCCGCGCTGCGTTCGGCGGCGATGAGTTCGGCAGTCCGGACGGCCGTGCCGGACGGTGCGTCCACCTTGTCCGGGTGGTGCAGTTCAATGATTTCGACCGACTCGAAGTATTTGGATGCCTTCGCGGCGAACGCGGAGGCCAGCACCGAGCCAAGGGCGAAATTGGGCGCAATCAGCACGCCCGTCTCCGGCCGGCTTGCCAGCAGGTCCGCCAACCCGGACAGCTTGCCGGCGTCCCACCCGGTGGTGCCGACAACAGCATGGATGCCATGTTCGACGGCGAAGCGTACGTTCGCTTCAGTGCTTTCGGGCACTGTCAGGTCCACCACGAAGCGTGCCCCTGCAGCGGTGAGCTGGTCCAGCGAATCTCCCCGGTGCAAGGCGGCGACGAGCTTCATGTCAGGGGCGGCTTCAATGGCTTTTACGGCTTCGGCGCCCATGCGCCCATTCGCGCCCAGCACGGCAACGGGCAAGGGAGCAGAGTGTTGTTCGGTCATGCCGTTAACCCTACCGGCGGGCCTGCAGCGCACGGGAACTGCGGAGTGTGCGTTACCTCGCAGGGGCCGGCGTGAGGAATGGTGGGGCAGGCAGGAACAACAGCAGGATCAGTTGCCCGCGCCTACCCACTCCACGGTGCCGTCGGCGAAGAACTGCTCCTTCCAAATGGGCACCAGCTCCTTGATCCTGTCCACCAGCTCCGAGCACACGGCGAAGGCCTGGCCTCGGTGGGCTGCGGAGACGGCGCACACAAGCGCGGGATCGCCGATGTCGAGCATGCCGATCCGGTGGGCCGCCCAAATGCGCACGGGCTGGGAGGCGAAGCCGCCCTCCCCTTGTGCCTCTGCCATTTGTGCCTCTGTCATCTGTTCCGCTGCCAGGCGGGCAACGACGTCGGCCATCACCTGGTGGGCTGTGGGGTGCGCGCTGTAGCTGAGGCGCTTAACTGCCTTGCCGCCGTCGTGATTTCGCACCACGCCGCTGAAGCTGACCACCGCCCCGGCGGTGTCACTTTCCACTGCCGCAATGGCCTGGTCAACGGAGATGGGTTCCGCGCTCAGGACAGCGCTGACCACCTCGAATGTTGTTTCAGTGCCCATGTCCGCCTTCCAACTGGTCGCAAAGGTGCCCGATCACCGGATCCAGGACTGTAAGTCCGTCCATTACCCCTTTAGGTGATCCGGGCAGGTTGATGATGAAGGTGTTCCCCGCGGCACCTGCGTAACCGCGGCTGAGTGCCGCAAGCGGCGTTTTTGCGGCCCCTGCGCGCCGGATGGCTTCCATGATGCCGGGGATCTCGCGGTCCAGCAGCGGCAGCGTGACGTCCGGCGTCCGGTCGTCCGGGCTGAGACCCGTGCCTCCGCTGGTCATGACGACGGCGGGGCGCTGGGTCAGGAGGGCACGGATGGCTGCGCCCACGGGCTCACCGTCGGGGACCACCATGGCAGGGAAGACGTCAAAGCCGTGTTCAGTCAGCCAGTCGGTGATCACGGGGCCGGTTTCGTCGTCGTAAATTCCGGCGGCGGCCCGGGTGGAGGCAATGACGACTCCGGCCTTTCGGCCTTGGACGTCGCCGTGGCGGTGGGGTTCCGGAGCATTCAGCATGCTGGGGCTGCTCACAGTGTCCAGTCCCCGCTCTTGCCGCCGCTCTTGGCAAGCACTTTGATGTCATTCAGGACGGCGTGTTTGTCCACGGCCTTGATCATGTCGTAAACGCTCAGGGCAGCGACGGAGGCTGCCGTGAGGGCTTCCATTTCCACGCCTGTGACGCCGCGGGTCTTGACCGTTGCCAGGATGGCCACGGACTCCGTTCCAAGCTCAAAGTCCACGGTGACCTTGGACAGCGGAAGCGGATGGCACAGCGGAATCAGTTCGGGGGTCTTCTTCGCCGCCATGATTCCGGCGACCCGTGCCACGGCCAGGGCGTCTCCCTTGGGCAGACCACCCGAGCCAAGCAGGGCCATGACCTCTGCCGTGGTGTGGACCGTGGCGGTGGCGGTTGCCTCGCGGGTGGTTTCGGCTTTGGCGGAGACGTCCACCATTTGGGCGCTGCCGTCCTGGCGCAGGTGCGTCAGGGCGGCCGGGGATTGTTCTGCATTCACAGCATCCATACTTCCACCTCTGCCCCTGCCGTGAGCGCGGCCACTCCAATCGGGACATGAACCAGCACGTTCGAACCGGCGAGCGCGTGCATCAGGTGCGAGCTTTCCCCGCCCTGCAGCTCCACGGTCCCATCAGGCTGCAGGGTGCCACGGCGGACCTGGTGCTTGTGTTCAGGTGACGTGAGTGACTGGCTGAGGCGGGCACGAATGGGCAGGCGCGGCGCTGGTGCGCCGAGCAGGCCGGCCACAACGGGGCGGAGGAACATTTCAAAGGACACCAGGCAGCTGACCGGGTTTCCTGGGAAGCCCAGGAACGGGCGTCCCTCGAAGGTGCCGATCCCCTGCGGTCCGCCCGGCTGCATCGCCACATGCAGGAAGTCCACGGGCTGGTCCTGCATCGCCTGCCGGACCACCTCGTACGCGCCCTTGCTGACTCCGCCGGTGGTGACGATCAGGTCCGCCGCTTCGCCCTCGGCCCGCAGCAGCGTGCGAAGCCGGTCGGGGTTGTCGGTGACGATGCCCGTGCGGCGGACGTTCAGCCCGGCCTGCTTCATGGCTGCTTCCAGGAGGGTGGCATTGGAGTCGTAGATCTTGCCGGCGGGCAGCTCCTGGCCGGGTTCCACCACTTCGTCGCCGGTGGTGACCAGCAGAACCGTCACGGCCCGGTACACCTTGACCTTTGGAATCCCCAGCGCCGCGAGCAATCCCAACTGGGCAGGGCCCAGGAAGGTTCCGGCGGCCAGGGCCGTCCTGCCTGCCTCTACGTCGCTGCCTGCTGCGCGGATATAGGTGCCGGGCGCTGCTGGAGGCAGCCGCACCGTGGCCTGCTCGGTGTGCGGAAGGAAATAGTCCGGAATGGCCCGTTCAATGGGGACGACGGCGTCAGCCCCCTGGGGGAGCATCGTGCCGGTCATGACGGGAACGGCCATCCCGGGGTGGAGGGGTGCAGGGCTTGCTCCGGCTGGAACGGGAGGCATAAGGCGCAACTCGGCGCCGCCGTCGGGCACGTCGACAGAACGGATGGCGTAGCCATCCATCTGGGAGTTGGCGAAGGGCGGCAAACTGATGGGAGCGCGGACGGCGCTCACCAGGCCGCGGCCCAGCGCCTGGTACAGGGGCAGCAGTTCCGCCCGTTCCGGTGCCCGCACATGCTGCAACAGTTCCGCGACGGCAACGGCATGGTCAGCCACGGACCGTGCCTGGTGCCCGCCATGATGCGGACGGTGCGGCGCCTGGCCGCCGGGCTGGTGCCCGGTCTGGGGCAACGCCTGCTCTACAGGCGTTCCATGGTGTTGCGGGCTGGTCATGGTTCCGCCTTCGGTAGCCGTCAGGGTTTCACATCCACTCTAATCGTGTGGAGCCCCGTGGCTCCGTCCGGGACGACAGGCCGGTTCTCCTCGTCCTGAGTGTTGCCAGCCAGGTCCGTGGCGCGGACCTGGAGTTCGTACTGGCCTTCCGCAAGTTCCAGGCCCAGGCTCCATTGGTACCAGGTGTCCAGCGAGATGCCTTCGGCCAGCTCCGCCCGCTGCCACGGGCCACGGTTCACACGGAGCTCCACTTTTTCGATGCCGGTATGTTGAGCCCACGCGACGCCGCCGACCATTACCGTTCCCGCGTTCACCTGCCGGCCATCTCGTGGTACATCGATCCTCGAGGACGTTTTAATCGGTCCCCGCTCCGACCAGCCCCGGGGAGTCCAGTAGGCGACGTCGTCGGCGAATCTGGTGACCTTGAGCCCGGTGACCCATTTGGTGGCCGACACGTACCCGTAAAGTCCGGGCACTACCAGCCGCACGGGAAATCCGTGTTCAAGGGGCAGCGGCTCGCCATTCATTCCGACGGCGAGCAGCGCATCCCGGTTATCCCTGAGCGCCTCGAGGGGCGTGCCTGCGGTCCAGCCGTCCACACTTCTTGAGAGCACCATGTCTGCGCCAGGCTGGGGCCCGGCGAGGCTGAGCAGTTCTCGGACCGGCCAGCCCAGCCAGCGGGCATTGCCAATAAGGTCTCCCCCCACATTGTTGGACACGCAGGCGATGGTCACGTGGCGCTCGACCATGGGCTTGGCCAGGAGTTCGGCGAAGGTCAACTCCACCT
Organism: Arthrobacter sp. SPT-J7; assembly: GCF_059089965.1. Lineage (NCBI taxonomy): Bacteria > Bacillati > Actinomycetota > Actinomycetes > Micrococcales > Micrococcaceae > Arthrobacter > Arthrobacter sp. SPT-J7. Next base: position 4,549 of record NZ_JBNHFF010000077.1, on the reverse strand, counting down.
TTGTTTCCACCATGCCGGTGACTTTGAGGACCCATGTGTCCGGGTCGACGGCGTGAACTGTCAGCGCGGTGTCGATGCGGTAGAAGTCGGCGTTGGGGGTGACGAGCGGTTGCAGGCCGTCCACCTTCGCCTCCGCAGCTGGCGGAATGGCCGGCGCCGGCGATGCAGGGGCTGGCAGCGTCACGAGGCTGCGGGCTTCGCTGGCCACGGCGGCCGCACGCCGCCATGCTGCCGCCATCGCTCCACCAATGACGGTGAATGCGGCTCCGACTGCCAAAACCCGCAGGAAGCGACGGCGGGCTGGCGCTTCCCGGGACGCTGGTTCCGCTCCGGCGCGCTCTTCCCGGAGCCGGCCAATCAGGAAGATGAGCAGACCTCCGGCGACGACTGCGGTGAGCACTGACAGCACCATCGCGTTAAGGGTGGCCTGGGCGCGGGTCAGGACGGCCACCAGGCCAACGAGCCCAAAGACGGCAACCACAGCGGCGCCCATGAAACGGCGGCGGTGTTCCACCACCCCGGCCAGCGCAGCCAGGGACGCCATGACCACAGCCATTCCGGCCAGGAGAGCCGCCTTGTCGGCAGTACCGAACACCGCCACGGCCCAGTCCTTGACGCCGGCAGGAACGGCATCGATGACGGCGCCGCCAACAGCAGTCAGCGGCGACAGGGATGGACTGAACACGCCCGCCAACAACTCTCCAAGCACCACGGCACTGCCCACCGCAACTGCCCCTGCGGCCGCCGCCCACCGCCCGTTCAGGCGTGGCTGTGGCTGTTGCGGCAGCGGACGCTGCGCGGGCTCCCGCAGCCTGGTCCCGCCGTCGTGCGGTGCCTGCCTTGGCTGGGAGCTTTCCACACCTCCAGCATAAGTTCGCGGAGTACACATGGCGCCGCCCGTGTCATGGATTCGGCCGGGGTATTCTCTGCCGCCCTTCACGCCGTCACGGGTGTGATGCACAGCCCAACGTGGCGTAGCCTGAATTCATGAGCGTCCAGCTAGGCATGCCCCAACCGCGGGAGGAAGCAGCTTCCCTGCCGTCGGTTCCCGCTGCCCGCCCCGTTGATGCTCCGGCCGGGCTGGCGGACCGCTATGGCCGCCGCGCCACGGACATGAGACTGTCCCTGACGGACAAATGCAATTTGCGCTGTACCTACTGCATGCCTGCTGAGGGCCTGGAGTGGCTGGCGAAGCAGGCGGTCATGTCGGCGGAGGAAATCGTCCGGATAGTCCGCATCGGCGTGGATCTGTTGGGAGTCCGGGAACTGCGGCTTACAGGCGGCGAACCGCTGGTGCGGCACGACCTGGTGGACATTATCGCAGCGCTGCGCAGCAACCATCCCAGCCTGCCCATCTCCATGACCACCAACGGGGTTGGTCTGGCAAAAAAGGCGGCGGCGCTGAAGGCGGCAGGGCTGACCCGCATCAACGTGTCACTTGACTCCCTGCATGAGGAAACGTTCACCCAGCTGACGCGCAGGCCTTTTCTGAACCAGGTACTGGCCGGGGTGGACGCAGCCTGGGCAGCCGGCCTGGGCCCGGTCAAGCTCAACGCGGTACTGATGCGCGGCATCAACGACGCCGAAGCGCCCTCGTTGCTCGCCTGGGCACTCGGACGCGGCTACGAAGTGCGTTTCATTGAGCAGATGCCGCTGGACGCGGACCATGGCTGGACACGGCTGAACATGATCACGGCCGAGGAAATCCGCGGGTTGCTCTCCACTGATTTTGTCCTCAGCGCCGACCCTCGCGCGCGTGACGGCGCACCGGCGGAGCGTTTTGAAGTACGACGGCGGGTGGCAGGGTCCGGTGATGGCGCTGCCGGCCCTGTGCTGGGAACCGTGGGCATTATCGCGTCGGTCACCGAACCGTTCTGCTCAGACTGCCGCAGGACGCGGATTACGGCTGAGGGCAAAATCATGAGCTGCCTCTTCTCCCGGGAAGAATTCGACCTGCTGGGCCTCCTGCGCTCAGGAGCCGGCGACGATACCCTTGCCCAGCGGTGGCAGGATGCGATGTGGATCAAACCTAAGGCTCACGGAATGGACCACGTGGGACTTGATGCTCCGGACTTCGTCCAGCCGGACCGCAGCATGAGCGCCATCGGGGGCTGAATCTTTTGAACGTACGTTACTTCGCTGCCGCGCGCGCTGCGGCAGGGGTGGAAGAAGAGCGCTTCGACCTGGCGCCGGGCTCCACTGTTGCTGACCTGCTGGAGACCGTTCTGTCGGTGGAGCGCCCCGAGCCTCCTGCCGGCACTCCCCCGCTGCCCCGCATCCTGTCCCGAAGCAGCTTTCTGCTGAATGAAGTCGCCGTGCGGGACCATTCCGTCGTCCTGAACACGAATGACGTGGTGGATGTGTTGCCTCCCTTTGCCGGGGGCTAGGAGACCTTCCCTCGCTCGGGCTCCTGCCTGCGGAACGGCCGCCTGACGAACCAGCCGAGGACAGTCTTGTGGATCCGGCAGATCTGCCAGCTGACGACAGTTGGTGGGATGACTTCCATGCCATGCCCCCCGTGTTGCCCACCGACCCCTCAACGGCCAGGGGCCTGCTGCACTTCTGACATGGCGTGCCTCGGCGGGACAGGGGTGACGTCAGCTTCGCCGGAACGTTGAGGTCATGAACGGGACATAGGGCGAGCCATTCCCGTCGGCCCCACCGTCGGATTCCTGCCCTTCGGCCGTGCTTCCACGGGTGCGAAGCTCTGTCACATGGGTGAGCACGCCCCCGTCGACGCTCAGTGTGTGACGGGTCCATCCGGCGCTGCCACCGCGTTCCACCCTGAGGGCTCCGCCGTGCCAGGCGCAGCGGGCCGGGGCACCCGGGACCGGGCTCGAGTTGTCCACGTAGTACCAGAAAACGTTCTGGTGGTCCGTATCCAGAGTGAAAATTCCGTGGCCTTCGAAATGTGTCCCGTCCGGTTCCAGGTGCCGATAGCTCTGCACCACTGCGAAACCGCCGGCTACCGGCCTGTACGTCACTTCTGCGTCAACGGTGCGTTCCGGTCCCCATGGGCCGGCGGCGAACCAGGTACTTCCCTGCCAGCGGCCGAGGAAACGAGCCAAGGCTCCAGGGCCGCGGTTGGGTGGGGTTTCTTTCACAGTCCCTCACCTCCCGCGCTAAGACCTGCCTTCGGCGGGTCAGAGTCCGAACGTTTCCGTCTCCTCAAAGGGTCCGACGACGGTTACAGTCCGAGGTGCCGCTGCCAGTTCCGCGGCAAGGTCCTGAACCTGTTCTGCCGTGACGGCCTTGATGAGCCTGAGCGTTTCGTCGATGTCCTGGTACTCGCCGGAAACGAGTTCTGCCCGGCCCAGCCGCGACATGCGCGATCCCGTATCCTCCAAGGCCAGGACGATCCCGCCGCCTAACTGGCCCACTGCCTTCCGAAGTTCGTCCTCGGTAATCCCGTGCTCTGCCAGCTTGTCCAGTTCCTCGCCGAGCAGGTCCAGGACCTGGCGCACCTTGGACGGGGTGCATCCCGCATACATGCCGAAGTAGCCGGCATCGGCGTAGGAGGAAGCGAAGGAGTACGTGGAATACACCAGGCCGCGCTTCTCGCGGATTTCCTGGAACAGGCGCGACGACATGCCTCCGCCTAGCACGGCGTTCAGGACGCTCATGACGTAGCGCCGTTCGTCCGTGGCAACAATCGTGGGGCAGCCCATGATGATGTTTGCCTGCTCCACCGCGCGCTTGACCACGTGGAGGCCTGCCGTCCCGGTAATCAGGGCCCGGTCGGTGGAACGCCTCTCCACAGGAGCAGCGTCGGCCTTCAACGACCACCCTGCAGACTCAAGGGCGTCCACGACGAGGTCGCAGACGACGTCATGCTCCAGGCCGCCCGCTGCAGTGATCACAAGCTCGTCGGGCCGGTAATACCGCTGGTAGTGCTCCCATACGGAGTCCCGCGCCACAGCCTTGATGGCGTCCGGGGTACCGCCGATGGGGCGCCCCAGGGGGTGGCTGCCCAGGACTGCTGATACGAAGTGTTCGTGGGCCACGTCTGTGGGGTCATCGCTGTCCATGGCGATTTCCTCGAGGATGACGTCCCGTTCCTGCTCCATTTCTGCCGGGTCCAGGACGGCTCCGGTGATCATGTCTGCGATGACGTCGATGGCCATTGGCAGGTCGGAATCCAGGACCCGCGCGAAGTAGCACGTGCTTTCCTTGGCGGTGGCCGCGTTCGACTCACCGCCCACCTCGTCAAAGGCGGAAGCGATCTCCAGCGCGGTGCGGCGCTTGGTTCCCTTGAACAGGAGATGCTCCAGGAAGTGTGTGGAACCGTGCTGGCCCGGGGCTTCGTCCCGGGACCCGACGCCTACCCAGAAACCGATGGTGGCCGACCTCTGGCCGGGCATCGCCTCCGTCAGCACCCGCACTCCCCCGGGCAGCACCGAACGCCGGACTTCGGAGCCGCCGTCGGAACCGTGGACCAGGGTGTCGCCGCGGTGGTTCTGCTCTAGAGGCAGGGGTACAACAGTCAGTGAGGCCTTTCAAAAGGGCAGCCGGGATCTGGCTGCCATCGTAACAGCGGCGGGGGGGGGGG
>NZ_JBNHFF010000076.1:0-13169 GCF_059089965.1 Arthrobacter sp. SPT-J7 | reverse complement strand
GGCATGCCGACGCTCCTTCCGGCAGGTCATTCATGAGAAAGCCCCGAGGCTTCTTACCCTGCCAATAGTTGACGGTTTATTAGCGTGGCCCGGGCGGGCCCTGCTCCTGGCATCCATCGCGCTTCTCATCAGCACCAGGGGTGCTGACCGCAAGAAGCATGATCCTCCATTGGAGGGCTGGATGCGCGTAGTCAGCTGCCACTCCCCCACACTCCTGAATGAGACGTGCTGACGCAAACCCCGGACAGGGGCGTATACCGTTGGAAAACCATTGGGATAGCCGCCGGACGGAAAGCGTTGAGGGCGCAGCAAACTGCTCCATCAAGTGTACTACAGGCACCCGCGCCCGCAGGACAGCAACGGCGCCGGCCGGAGCCTTGTCCACATAGGCCAACCTGCCCCTGCCGGCCCCTGCTGGCGCGGGGCAGGCTGGGCATATGAAACCACCGGTACTGCTTGCAGCCCTGCTCCTGCTGCCCGCTTCACTTGCACCCGCCGGCGAGACGCTGGCCTTCGGTCCGGTGGCGAAGGCCACGGAACCGGCGCCCTCCTGGCAGTGGCCCCTCTCCCCGCGCCCGCCCGTCCTGCGGGACTTTGACCCGCCGCCCAAGCCGTGGCTCAGCGGCCACCGGGGCGTGGACCTGGGAACAGCATCCGACGGCGTACAGGTTGCCTCACCGGCCGCGGGCACGGTGAGCTTCGTGGGAGTCGTGGTGGACCGGCCGGTGATCACCATCGACCACGGCGACGGCCTTCGCAGCAGCTTTGAACCGGTAGAGAGCAGCCTGGCGGCCGGCAGTCCGGTGGGCGCGGGCCAGTCAATCGGAATAACTCTTCCAGGCCATTGCCCTGCCGCATCCTGCGTCCACTGGGGCGTCCGACGCGGTGAAGACTACGTGAATCCGCTGCAGTTTGTGATGGACCTGCGGCCATCCATCCTGCTGCCGCTCGGAGCGCCGCCGTAGTGGCTCGAGCCCGGTTGGGCCGGACCCGGACGGAAACAGCTCAAACGATGGCGGAGATGCCGGTAACGGCCCGGCCGGTCACGAGGGTGTTGATTTCGTGCGTCCCCTCATAGGAGTAAATGGCTTCGGCGTCGGCGAAGATCTTGGCCATTTCGAAGTCGGTCACGATGCCGTTGCCGCCCAGGAGATTCCGGCCGATCGCCACGCTTTCACGCATCCTTGCGGTGGTGAAGGCTTTCGCCAGGGCGGACTGCTCGTCCTTGGCCGCGCCGGCGTCCTCCAACTGGGACAACCGCACCATCATGGCCATGGAACTGACGGCGTTGCCCAGGATCTGGACCAGCTGGCTTTGGACCAGCTGGAAGGAGGCCAGCGGCCGGCCGAACTGGTGGCGCTCCACGACGTAGCGCCGGGCCACGTCGAAGGTGGCCAGCTGCTGGCCCACGGCCTGCCATGCGACACCAAGGCGCGTAACTTTCAGGACCTTGTTGACGTCCTGGAAGCTGTTGGCGTGGGCAAGCTTGCAGAAGTCCGGGACCACTACGTTGTCCAGGGTGATATCGGCGTTCTGGACGGTCCGGAGCGCGATTTTGTTCTCGATCTTTTCCGCACTGAAGCCCTGCAGCGTGGTGTCCACGAGGAATCCCTTGACCTTGTTGTCCTCAAGGTCCCGCGCATAGATGACCACCCAGTCGGAGAAGGTGGCGTTTCCAATCCAGCGTTTGGCACCGTTCAGGATCCACGAACCGCCCTCGCGGCGAGCGGTGGTCCGCGTTCCGCCGGCCACGTCGGAGCCACCCAAGGGCTCCGTCAGGCCGAACGCTCCGATTTTCCTGAGTGCGTAGATGTCGGGCAGCCACGCGTCCTTTTGCTCCTGGGAGGCCAGCGCCTCGATGGAACCGGTGAAGAGACCATCATGGACGCCCATAAAGGTAGAGATGGATGCGTCAGCGCGCGTGACCTCGGCGTGCATCAGGCCCGCGAAGAGGTTGGAGTGGCCCTGCCTGCGGACCGGGCTGACCAGGTCAATGTCAGCGAGCTTCGGAATCAGGTCCATGGGAAATTCACCGCGGTTCCAGAAGTCAACAGCGATGGGACGCACCTCGCGGGCCAGGAAATCCCTGACCTCGGCCAGCCTGTCCCGCTCCTTTGCGCTCAGCAACTGCTCGAAGGAAAAGAAGTCGCCGTCGGCGTAGGGAAGGTTCTTGAGGTCGGCAGCGGAAGTGGACATGGTTACCTCGCAGTTGATCAACGGTGACCGGGACTCTTCGTGAAGGAGAACCGTAAGTTACTGCTCAGTAACATACCGCAGATTGGAAGCTTAAAGGAAGAAAACCGCGGCCGGCAGATTGCCGGCCGCGGTTTCCGCTTTGTTGGTAGGGCTACTCGGACTTGAACCGAGGACCTTAGGATTATGAGTCCCGCGCTCTAACCAGCTGAGCTATAGCCCCCTATGCCCTGGCCGGTCCCGTATAAGGGATGTGCTTGCAGGGCAAAATTACTCTAGCAAACCCCGGAAAGCGCTCAGACCACCTTGTCCTCGAAGCGCGCGCCCCGGTACAGGTCCTCGAAGGTCTGCAGGGTCCCCTCAATGCTGTGGGGTTCCACCATTTGCCGGCTGACCTGGCCCATGGCGGCGCGCTGGTCTGCGGGCAGCTCAAGGATCAGGGTGATCTTCTTGGCGAGGTCATCGCTGTCGTTCGGGGTGAACAGGTACCCGTTCTCGCCCTCGCGCACCAGGTGCGGCAAGGCCATGGCGTCGGCCAGCACCACCGGCGTCGAGGCGGACATCGCCTCCAGGGTTACCAGGGACTGCAGCTCTGCCGTCCCTGGCATGCAGAAAAGGTCGGCCTTGATATACGTCTTCCTCAGGTCCTCGTCGCTGACCAGGCCCAGGAATTTCACCCTGTCCCCCAGCCCGAGGCGCTGGACGAGGTTTTCCAGTGAGGAACGGACCTCACCGCCACCCACGATTTCGAGATGCACGTTCAGCTCAGGGGGTGTCTTGCTGATGGCCTGGATCAGCACGTCCACGTGCTTTTCCTCGGCAAGGCGGCCGGCAAACATCACGGTGGGATGCGGGTGCGGTTCGATGTGCTCGCCCGGCTGGAGTTCGTAGGCCGCCGAATCGATGCCGTTGGAGAGCGGAAGGACCTTGCGGAGGAAGGCGTGCTGGTGCATGGCCTTGGCCGCCAGCGGGGTGGGCGTGGTGACCACGTCAGCCCGTCCCATAACCTTGCCCATGTCCTTCCAGGAGATCCGTCCGATGATGTTCTTGAACCACTGCGGGAACGGCAGGAACGGATTGAGGTTCTCCGGCATGAAGTGGTTCGTGGCGACAATCCGGATGCCCCGCTTATGGGCCTCGTAGAGGACGTGCTCGCCGATCATGTAGTGGCTCTGGATGTGGACAATGTCGGGCTTAACGCGGTCAAAAAGGAGGCTGATCTCCTTCTTGATTTCCCAGGGAAAGCAAATGCGGAAGTACTCATGGGTGGGGGCGGCGTGCGACCGGAGGCGGTGCACGGTGGCTTCGGACCGGAACTCGGTGAAGCTCTTCCCGTTGTCAGCACGGCAGGCGAGCACGTGCACGTTGTGGCCCCGGGCTGTCATTCCCTTGGCCAGCCGGTAGCCGAACTGGGCGGCACCGTTGATGTGGGGCGGATAGGTGTCCGCGGCGATCAGGATGGTCAGGGGTTGCTGGTCTGCGGGCGTGGTCACGTGGAGTGCTCCTGATGGTCACGGTGCGGACAGCTGGCACTGACAGCACGGTTGGCGCCGGCATGTGCCGGGGCTTCGTGTATTTGCTGGTGGAAGGGACTAGTGAGGCGGCCTGCCCGCGGCCTTCCGGGCGTCTTTTTTGCGCTTGGTGACCTCGGGGTGGTGCCGGGACAGGGCTATGACTCCCACGATAGCAAGGGATGCCGCGGTTCCCATGGCAATGGCCATGACGGCGTGGACATCGGGGCGGAGTTCACCGAGGATGACAATCCCGATGGCAATCCCCACCAGGGGATCGATCACTGTGAGTCCCGCAATCACCAGGTCCGGCGGACCCGCGGAGTAGGCGTTTTGGACAAACCATGACCCCAGCCCCCCCGCCGCAATGAGCGCCAGCACCGAGTACCACTGCACGTTCAGCAGGAACAGCCCATTCGGATCGAGCAGGTGCTTGCCGATGATCCGGGTGAGGACTGCCACGAATCCAAAAAGGACGCCGGCCCCCAGGATGTAGACGAAAGCGTTGATCCGGTGCTTGAACATCACGGCCAGCGTGCCGAAGAGTCCAACCGCGAGGACCAGCAGCAGCACAATGGTGAGTTCGGCTTCGAGGCTTACATGGTGGTTTTCCTGCGTCACATTGACGGCCAGGAGGACAAAGAGCGCAGAGCCGGTCACGCAGGCGGCGATGGCCACCACCGTTGCCCGGTTGATGGTGAGGTCCTGGTCCTTGGCATTGATGACGGTAGTGATGACGAGCGCGATGGCGCCGATGGGCTGGACTACGGTGAGCGGGGCGGACACGAGAGCCACAGCGTTCATTGCCATCCCGGCGCACAGCAACAGGAGGCCGAAGACCCAGCGCGGGTTCCGCAGGAGGCGGAGGAAGCCATTCGAACTGAGCGCCAAGCCCCCGGTGTCGGCCTTGACAGCGCTTCCCTGGCGCTGGGCTCCAAGGGCAAGGCAGAAGGCTCCAAGCAGCGCGAGCACAACGGCCACCCACACCATCAGGAGGTCCCGCCGTCGTGATGCTGCTGCATCCTGCCTTTGCGCAGGATGGCCCAGAAATAGTTGTAGGCGGCAATCCAGTGGCCGATCAGGCCGAGGCCCAGCACTATCCACGCAGCGACAAACAGCTCACCCGAGAATGGGCTGTCCAGCCGGGACAGCACCAGCATTGGCGTGCCCAGGAGCAGCAGGCCGGTGCGCACCTTGCCCACCACGCTGACCGGAAGGTCCGGGTGGCCGCCGAAGAAGGACAGCGTGAGGACCAGCAGAACGGCGTCCGGGATCACCAGCGCGGCCAAATACAGCCAATGCACGACGCCGGCAATCACCAGGGTGACGGCGACTGCGATCAGCGCCAACCGGTCCGCAATGGGATCGAGGACCCGGCCGAGCTTGGAGGCCTGGTCGAAGCGTCGAGCGACGTAGCCATCAATCCAGTCGGTGCTTGCCATCACGGCGAGGACCACTACCCCGGCGCCGTATTCCTTTTGGGCCAGGACAAGCCAGACAAAGAGCGGCACCCCCATGAACCGCACGACAGTCAGCAGGTTAGGGATGGTGAATACACGGTCGTGATCCACCTGGGGGCGCCCGGGACGGGAGCCGGCACCGATGAACTTCACGCCGTCCCCCTTTCCTTCCCGCTGCCTTCCGGGAGCGGACTCATCATTTCTGCCTGCGGCCCACCATGCGCTGCCCGCCGTCTAAAGGCGGCTGTTAATAGGTCCGAAGGAGCTTTCGGACCAGGACTACGAACACGGTACCGGCAGCCGCGAAGGCAGCCAGTGGTTTCCACCGGTTGCCCAGGCCGCCTGCGGACTCCGACAGTGCTGCCAAGCGGTGCCCGGCAAGGTCCTTGCCCCGCCCGGCGAGAACCTGGCCCTGGCGTAGTTTGCCCTGGGCGGCAGCCAGCAGGAACTGCGCCTGGGTCTTGATGTCCAGCTCTTCACCGAGGTCGTCGCGCACCTCGGTGAGGTGGTGGCGGCGCTGGTTCAGGCGGCGGGCGAGTTCGGGCTCGGACGCCTGGGGGAATTCCTTGTTGTGCTCCGCTGCCTTTGCTTCCTTTTCGGCCTTGTGGTTGGCAGCGGCCTCCGCCTTGGCCGCCTTGGCGGCTTTGGCTTCGGGGCTCTGCGGATCGAGGACTGCGGGATTGAAAGCGGAACCCTCCTTGGCGATGCCGATGTCGTGCTTGATGCCGCGGATGGTTTCCTCGGGCAGCAGGGGCATGGCCTTTTTGAACTTGCGCATGCCGATCAGGCCGCCGATGAGTGCTATCAGCAGGAATGCTCCGGACACCAGGAGGGCGGCCAGCCACGGGGGCATGATGGTGGCGAGGCCCATGATGGCAGCAACGATCAGTCCGACCACCAGGAAGAGGAGGAAGACCAGGGCCACGGCGAGGAAAGCTGCGGCAACTCCGACCTGGATGCCCTTGCGCTTGAGCTCAATCTTCGCGAAAGCGACTTCGTCGTTCAGCTGGCGGGGGGCCAACCGGAAAAGGAGTTTAAGCGTCCTGGGCAGCGCAGCGATGCGCAATCCCTGGCTGGTCCGCCCGCTGTGACGTCCGCTCATCGGTTCCGCCTTACTGTTTCATGGTCGATTCGGCTTCCATGTGCTGCGGGAAAGTGCAGCTGCACAGTCCCCGGCACCAAAACTATCATTCAGGTTAAGGGCGGACCCCGGGGCTTGCCGGACGGCGCGGCCTACAACGCTGCAGAATTCATGCGTGGCCCGGGCCTAGGATTGATTTCCGTGACCATCCCCAGCAATCCGGGCGATCTGTTGAGCCGCCGACGGAAACTTCTGTACATCCTCCTTCTTGGCGCCCTGACGGCCTTGGGTCCGTTCACGATCGACCTTTACCTTCCTGCCTTCCCTGCGCTGGAGGCGAGCCTGGGTGTGACGGAGGCCCAGGTCCAGCTGACCCTGGCCGGGACTACCGTGGGCTTTGCCATTGGCCAGTTGGTGGTGGGTCCCTTCAGCGACAGGTTTGGCCGCAGGACTCCCCTGATCCTGGCCACCGCCCTCCATATCGCAGCGTCGCTCGGCGCCGCCCTGTCGACGGACATCACCACACTGGGCATTTTCCGCGTCCTGATGGGGGTGGGTGCTGCCGGCGGTGGCGTGGTGGCCATGGCCATGGTCCGGGACCTGTTCTCCGGTTACGCCATGGTCAAGATGTTTTCCCGGATGTCCCTGGTCAACGGGCTGGCACCAATCCTGGCCCCCGTGATTGGTTCACAGCTGCTCCTGGTCATGCCGTGGCCGGGGATTTTTGTGTTCCTCGCCGCCTACGGCACTCTGGTCATTGTGGCCGCCTTGTTCCTGGTCCGCGAGACGCTGCCGCCGGAAAAGCGCCGGCAGAGCGGACTGACGTCGCGCCAGCGCTACCGGATCCTTTTCACGGACAGGGTCTTTGTCGGGCTGCTGATGGTGGCCGGCCTGAACTTCGGCGGCCTGTTCACCTACCTTTCGGCCTCCCCGTTCCTGTTCCAGGACGTTTTCGGCTTTTCCGCCCAGGAGTACGGCCTGCTTTTTGGTATCAATTCCCTGGGCATTGTGGCCGGAATCCAGACGAGCTCGCGGCTCATCCGCCGGGTGCCGCCACAGTGGATCCTGGCGGCCGCCACTGCCTGGATGTTCGTTATGGCCATGCTGATCGTGGTGTTCGACCAGCTGGGATTCGGGCTCTGGGGCGTGTTGGTGCCGCTGTGGTTCTACATCATGGGCACGGGCTTTATGTTCCCCTGCGTGCAGGTGCTGGCGCTCGCCGCCCATTCCGCCCAGGCCGGCACTGCCGCCTCCCTGCTGGGGTTCTCCACCTTCATGATGGCGGGGCTCATCTCGCCGGTCGTTGGCTGGCTGGGCATCACCAGCGCCGCTCCCATGGGGGCCGTCCAGGGAGCCTGCATCCTCCTCGCCATCGCGGCCCTGTGGCTTGTGGTCCGGCCGCGTACCGTCCCGTCGATCCACTGACGCCATGAAGGACACTGCAGGGCGCAAGCCTCATCGGAACCGCCGGGGCCTTTTCCTGGGGGCGGTGCTGGGCGCCGTCGTGGGCTATTTCGCCGGCCGTGCCCTGGGCAACCCGGCGATGGGAATTGTGCTGGGCATGGTGGCCGGATCCGCTTTGCTGTACCGCGTCAACCCCGGGCCCTGGAACCGGCCCTGATTCAACCCGCCCGGGCCGCCCAGGTGCTCCCTGCGCGGTGCTCCCGGCACGCCTGGGCCGCGGCTTTGACGTCTGCCGCTGGGCGCCTGTCAGGGATAAAATGTTGTCCGTGCCCAGCTGGCAGGATCACCCGCCACTTCCGGCCACGTGGCAACGGTGCGATACCGGGATTCTGCCACTGTGGTGGGACCGGTTGTATGCCCAGAGCGGCGAGCAGTCCGCTGCCCTCTACGCGGCAGGCCTCTTTACTGAGGACCGCCGCCGGCCCATCGCCCAGTGGTACAACCCCGCCTTCAATGCCGCCCTGCTGGTGGCCCCGGAAACCTCCCCCGAGTGGCCCGTGCAGCGCTTCGGCATCTTCTACGCGCCACCCGACACGGGCTTTGTCCGCGTCCATTCCGCGCCCCATGAGTGGAACCCGCGCCAGCCGCGGAAGTCACCCACCGAAAAGGAGGCGTTCCTTGCCGCCATCGTCGAGGCGGAGCGGTTCCTTCAGGTGGAAATGGACTTCGTCTAGGAAGCAAAAATCCCCGCCCCTCCAAGGGAGGAACGGGGATTTTTCTGTTGGCTCCTCCTGCTGGACTTGAACCAGCAACCCTTCGATTAACAGTCGAATGCTCTGCCAATTGAGCTAAGGAGGAATGAAGCAGGTATCAGCCTAGCAAAGACCCCGGCTGGAAACGAAATCGGGATTAGCACGTGCATTGCAGGAGCAGCCTAGGCATCAGAGCGCAGGGCACGGCGTTCCATTTCCAGCATCATGAGCTCGCGGTTGAGCCGCTGGTATGTTTCCGGATCTGCACCGGGGTCCAGCCGTTGGAGCTGGCCCATCTTCTCTGCCTTGACCCGGGTGATCTGGAGCTCGAAAAGCCGCGACAGGATGTCCCGGCAGTATTTCTGCACCGCTTCCTCCGTGCTCGCAGGCAACGGCACCACGGCCAGTTCAGATACCAGTGGCCGCAGCGGTTCAGGGACCTCGTGCATCACGTGCTCCACCCACCGCACGGGGTCAGCGGTGAGGGCAGGGCCGGTGGCACGCATGGCGTCATGGACTGCCTGGAAGGCCGGCGTGGCGAAACGGGCAGCCGAGAAGCGTTCCCAGATGCCGCCGGATAGCAGAGCCGGCTCCTGCAGCGCCACCTCCAGCGCCTGCCGCTCCATGGAAGCCACCGGATCACGCGGGTCCGGGCGGTGGAAGGACGGCACAGCGCCCGACGGCGGCCCGGCAGCTACCCCGGGCCCGCCCGGTTGGGCGGCGCCTGAGGGAGTTCGCGGAGCTGGGGCGGGAGGCCCGCCCTGGTCTCCACGTTTCACTGCAGCGGTCACCAGGCGCAGCACTTCGTTCGGGTCCGGCATTCCCAGCCAGCCGGTGAGCGCCTGGCAGTAGCCGGTACGGGTGGAAGCGTCCCGGATGGCGGCAACCACCGGGACGGAGGCTTTCAGCCCCTGCACCCGGCCTTCCACCGTGTCCAGGTTGAACTGCTTCAGCGTGGTGCGGATGGCGAATTCAAACAGCGGACGCCGGGACTGCACCAGCGCGTGTACTGCCTCGTCGCCTTTGCTTTGGCGCAGGTCGCACGGATCCGCTCCCGAGGGCTCCACGGCCACAAAAGTCTGCGCGGTGAAGCGCTGGTCCTCTTCAAAGGCGCGCAGGGCTGCCTTCTGGCCGGCGGCGTCGCCGTCGAAGGTGAAAATGACCTCTCCCCCGGTGCCGTCATCGGAAAGCAACCTGCGGGCGATCTTGATGTGCTCGGTGCCAAACGCGGTGCCGCAGGTGGCCACCGCCGTCGGGATCCCCGCCAAGTGGCAGGCCATAACGTCGGTGTAGCCCTCCACCACCACCAGCTGCCGGTCCTTGGCGATGTTGCGCTTCGCGAGGTCAATCCCGTACAGGACCTGGGATTTCTTGTACAGGGTGGTCTCAGGGGTGTTCAGGTATTTGGGGCCTTGGTCGTCCTCGTAGAGCTTGCGGGCACCGAAGCCTATGGTGTCCCCCGCAATGTCCCGGATGGGCCAGATGAGACGGCCCCGGAACCGGTCGTAGATTCTCTGCTGGTTCCCGGGCCCCCCCGTGGAGAACATGCCCGTGAGCTTGAGCTCAGCATCAGTGAAGCCCCGGCCGCGCAGGTGCTTGAGCAGAGCATCCCAGCCTTGCGGCGCGTACCCCACGCCGAACTGTTCTGCGGCGGCACGGTCGAACCCGCGGCCGTGCAGGAAGGTCCGGGCCTCTGCAGCGCCGGGTGTCAGCAGCTGCGATTGGAAGAATTCGTCGGCAATTTTGTGGGCATCCAGCAGCCGCTGCCGCCGCCCCACTTCTTCCCGGCTGGGACCGGTCCCGCCGTCCTCGTACCGAAGCTCGTATCCGATCCGGGAAGCCAGCTTCTCCACGGCCTCCTGGAAAGAGCTGTGGTCCTGCTTCTGGACGAAGGCAATGACGTCGCCGTCCTCGCCGCAGCCGAAGCAGTGGTAGCGGCCGACCTGGGGCCGGACAGTGAAGGAGGGTGACCGCTCGTCATGGAACGGGCACAAGCCCTTGAAGGTGCCCAGCCCTGCGCCCTTGAGCGTGACGTAGCCGTCAACCACTTCCTTGATGTCCGTGCGTTGGCGTACTTCGTCGATATCTTCACGTTTGATCAGCCCAGGCACAGAGCCATCCTAGCCCCGGGGTACGACCCCGGCGCGCGCCTTGGTGCGTACTTCACCACAACGACGGAAGGCTCCCCACCAGCCGTTCGTACATTGCCAGCGCCGAGCCGTCAGTGAGTGACGCCACCTGGTCGATCACCACGCGAAGGCGGGCACCGTCGTCGGGCGCGTCCCGCCAGTCAGCCGCAAACATCGGCTCAAGGTGCCGGTCCCCGGTGGCGCTCAGCGCCGTGACCAGGGCGTGCAGTACCTCGCGCTGGCGTTCGTAGATGGGCTGCCGGTGCTCGGTGGTCATCACGAAGGTGGTGGCCAGGCCCTTCATGACGGCGATTTCCATAACGGTCTCGTCCGGCACCATGAGCTGGGCGTTGTACCGGGTGAGGTTCTCCGGACCGTAAACGGCACGGGTGGTTTCCAGGGCGCTCTGGCAGAACCGGCCGATCAGCTGGCTGGTCATGTTCTTCAGGGCCGCCATGGACTTGCGGCTACCGTCCGCTTCGCGCACCCACACGTCCGTGGCTTCCAGCCGTGCCAGGGCGGCGTCGATGGCGGCGGGATCGTTGTGCGGCAGGTACCACTGCTTGGCGTACCCCACCACCCGGGCACGGTGGTCCGGGTTGTCCATCCAACGCAGCTGGAAGTGTCCGGCGACGATCGCGTCCTCGACGTCGTGCACGGAATAGGAGATGTCATCGGCGAGGTCCATCACCTGGGCCTCCAGGCAGGACCGTCGTTCGGGAGCACCTTCGCGGATCCAGTTGAAGATGGGCAGGTCGTCCTCATAGGCGCCGAACTTGCTGGTGCGTTGCCCATGGATCACGGGGGCTTCCAGCGCAGACCAGGGGTACTTCGCTGCGGCGTCAAGGCTGGCCCTGGTGAGGTTCAGCCCGGCCGGCTGGTTGCCCACCGTCAGCACCTTGGGTTCCAGTCGCGTCAGCAGCCGGAGGGTCTGGGCGTTGCCTTCGAAGCCGCCGATCGCGTGTGCCACCTCGTTCAGGGCCGATTCCCCGTTGTGGCCAAAAGGCGGGTGGCCCAGGTCATGGCTCAGGCAGGCGGTGTCCACCACGTCCGGGTCGCAGCCCAGGGCGCGGCCCAGCTCGCGGCCCACTTGGGCCACTTCCAGGCTGTGGGTGAGACGCGTCCGAACGAAGTCGTCCGTGTCCGGCGCCACCACCTGTGTCTTGGCGCCCAGCCTGCGAAGCGCGGAAGAATGCAGGACCCGCGCGCGGTCACGCTCAAAGTCGGAACGGTAAACGCTTTTGGGCGGTTCCTCCACCCAGCGGGCGGAATCGTGGCTGTCGTAGCCCGGCAGCACCGGTGCGCTGGTCCTGGTCTCAGCCACCGGAAACGTCCAGTTCCGCGGCCGAGATGTCCCGCGACTGGTCCGCATTCAGCGCCCGTGATTCCAGCCAGTCCTTGGGCAAGGCCGGCTTTTTTGGCGAGCCTGCACGGCCGCGGGGACCTTCGGCGTCGCCTCCCGGGTATGGCGAGTCGAGGTCCAGCTCCGCCAGGGTGTCCCGCAGCACCTGAAGGCTGGTCACCAGCGCCAGCCGGGTGCGCAGTTCGCCACCCACCACGTAGCCCTTGAAGTACCAGGCGATGTGCTTGCGGATCTCGCGCAGGGCCTTGCCTTCGTCACCGAAGGTTTCCACCATGAGTTCGGCGTGGCGGTACACCCCCTCGGCCACTTGGCGCAGGTCCGGGCGGAAGCGGGTGTCGCTGCCTTCGAACGCGGCCTGCAGGTCGCCGAACAGCCAGGGCCGGCCCTGGCAGCCGCGGCCCACCACCACGCCGTCAACACCTGTTTCGCGCACCATCCGCACCGCATCTTCAGCGGACCAGATGTCGCCGTTGCCGAGCACCGGAATGTCCGGCAGCGCCTCGCGAAGGCGTGCGATCGCTGACCAGTCGGCCTGCCCGGAATAGAACTGGGCTGCCGTCCTGCCATGGAGGGCGACGGCGGCAACACCGGAATCACGCGCGATCCGGCCGGCGTCGAGGTACGTCAGGTGGTCGTCGTCGATGCCCTTGCGCATCTTGATGGTCAGCGGGACGTTGCCCTTGGAGGCTTCCTTGACGGCCGTCTGCACGATCGAGGTGAAGAGGTCAATCTTCCAGGGCAGGGCCGAGCCGCCGCCGCGCCGCGTCACCTTGGGAACGGGGCAGCCGAAGTTCAGGTCGATGTGGTCCGCCCGGTCTTCCTCCACCAGCATCCGCACGGCCTGGCCCACCGTCACCGGGTCCACGCCGTACAACTGGACGGAACGCACTTTCTCGTCGTCGTCGTGCGAAATGATCCGGAGGGATTCGGGGGTCCGCTCCACCAGCGCGCGGGAGGTGACCATCTCCGCCACGTACATGCCGCCGCCGTATTCGCGGCACAAACGACGAAAAGCCGAGTTGGTGATGCCGGCCATGGGCGCCAGGATCACCGGAGTGTCCACGGTGATGGGGCCCAGCTTCAGGGGCGGGAGTTCCAGCCTGGGTGCGGGAGTAGTTGCTGCAACAGTCACCCATCCATTGTTGCAAAGCCGGGCAAATCGGGGCGTCCCCGAAGGTTTGGCATCCCCTGGACAGCCGGTGCTGTCAGCCGCGCTCCGCCGCCCTGCGGCCCCGCCGGGTCTCCTGGGCCGCCGCGGCGAGGCTCCCCGTATCGC
>NZ_JBNHFF010000075.1:0-13278 GCF_059089965.1 Arthrobacter sp. SPT-J7 | reverse complement strand
AATGCCGCGGATGAACTGCACCATCAGGAAGACGAAGAACGCTTCCGTTGCAAGCAGCTTGGGCACGATCAGAGGCCAGAAGGTGTTCACCCAGCCGATCTGTGAGAACAGGATGTACTGCGGGACGATCACCACGTGGAAAGGAAGCATGATGGTCAGCAGCATGATGCCGAACAGCAGCTTCTTGGCGGTGAACTGCAGCCGGGCGAAGGCATACGCGGCCATCGAGCACGAGATCAGGTTGCCCAGGATGGATCCGATGACCACAATCGCCGAGTTGATCATGTAGTGGCCGAAGGGGTGGGTCAGGGCGGACCAGCCGGATGTGTAGTTGCTCATCTCCAGGCTGTTGAGCCACAAGCCGGGCTCGCGGAAGATCAGCTCGTTGGGCCGCAGCGAGGACACCACCATCCACAGGAGCGGGTAGATCATAAGCCCGCCGGCGAGGATGAGGATGGCATGTTTCATCAGCGCCTTGCTGCGCTGCGCCTTGCTGAACGCCAGGGTGCCCCGGGACTCCTTGGCTTTGGGCTTGCGGCCGTTCGTTGGCTTGCCCGCGCCGGCAGTCTCCGGGGTGGGCAGCGTCTCAAGCTTAGTCGTCATAGAAAACCCAATACTTAGAAGCGATGAAGTTGATGGCGGTAAAGATGCCGATGATCACCAGGAGGAGCCAGGCCATGGCGGACGCGTAGCCCATGTCGAACTGGCCGAATCCCTTTTGGTAGAGGTACAGGGTGAAGAACATGGTGGAGTCCGAGGGCCCGCCGTTGCCGCCGGAGACGATGAACGCCTGCGTGAACGACTGGAACGAACCGATGATCTGCAGCACCAGGTTGAAGAAGATGATGGGGCTCAGCATCGGCATCGTGATCCGCCAGAACTGCTGGAGGGTGGTGGCGCCGTCAACCTTCGCGGCCTCGTAGTACATCACCGGGATCTGGCGCAGGCCTGCCAGGAAGATGATCATGGGGGCGCCGAAGGTCCACACGTGCAGCAGGATGATGGAACCAAGGGCCGTGCTGGGGTCCGAAATCCAGCCCGGTCCCTGGATGCCGAACATCGCAAGGACCTGGTTGACCAGGCCGGTAGTGCCGAAGATCTGCTTCCAGAGGATGGCAACGGCCACCGATCCGCCCAGCAGGGACGGCAGGTAGAACACCGAGCGGTAGAACGGCAGCCCGCGCAGGCCCTTATCCAGGACAAGGGCGATCAGCAACGCCACGGCCAGCTGGAGCGGGACGCCGATAAACACGTACGTGAAGGTCACGCCCAGGGAGTTGTGCAGCCGGGCGTCCGTGAGCATCCGGGTGAAGTTCTCCAAACCGACCCATTCCGGAGGCTGGAGAAGGTTATAGTCCGTGAAGGACAGGTAAAGGGACATCAGCATCGGGCCGATTGTGATGGCCACGAGGCCTACCAGCCACGGCAGCAGGAAGATATAGGCAGCCTTGTTATCACGGCTGTTCGCCTTCTTCTCTTCCGGGGTCGCCTTACCCTTCTTCCGGGAAAGCGAGCTGAGCTCGCTGATGGCGCTCACTGCGGCAACCCCGTTCCAGGCAGCAGGCCCGCTGCGGCCGGCATTCCAGCCGGGCGCGGGGCCCTGGGTATGTGTTTAGCGGCCATGTGGTCTCCTTTGGTCATCGTGGCCTCCACGGGTTGGTATCGCCGGAGCGATAAAGGGACGGCGCCTTTCTGGCCCTACTTCGGGAGAAGCGGACCAGGAGTGGCGATCATCCATCGCGCCACCTGGCGGTGGTCCGGTCCGGTTCAAAAGCGGCTCGGTACCAAAGTAAACGGTTTCTTGACTCTTGTATAGCCCTTTGTTAGTTTTTGAGAAAGCGGTTTCTGTAATCGACGTCACTTCAACCAAAAACACTAACTTAGGGGCAGGACAATGCGGTTTAGTCTCAAAAAGTCGTCAATGGCAGTCGCCGGCGCATCAGCAGCGCTGGCACTGGTTCTTACCGGCTGCGGCAGCAGCCCGGAAGCCGGAAAGGTGGGGACGGTTGAAGATCCGGTCACCATCCGCTTCGCTTGGTGGGGCAACGATTCCCGCGCGAAGACCACCCTTGAAGGCATCAAGGACTTCGAGGCGGCCAACCCCACCATCAAGGTGCAGGGCGAGAACACTGAATTCAGTTCCTACTGGGACAAGATGGCCACCCAGATCGCCGGCGGCACCACCCCGGACGTCTTCGCCATGAGCGGCGCCTACCCCAGCGAATACGCGAGTCGGGGCGTGCTTCTGGACCTGGACAAGGTCAAGGTCAAGGACCAGATTGATACGTCAAAGTTCGCTGACGGCACGGTGAACCTCGGCAAGATCGATGGCAAGCAGTACACCATCACCGCCGGCGTCAACTCCATGTCCATGGTGGTCGACCCGAAAGTCTTCGAGGCCGCCGGAGTGGAGCTGCCCGATGACGAGACCTGGACCTGGGACGACTACGCCGAAATCGCCGCAGAGATTACCAAAAAATCTCCTGCGGGAACCTTCGGGACCACCCCCATGACCAATGACTCCTTCCTTGCGGTGTGGGCGCGCCAGCACGGCGAGGACCTCTACACCGATGACGGCAAGAAGCTGGGCATCAGCGAGGACACCGCCACCAAGTGGTTCGAGATGAACAAGAAGCTGATGGAGTCCGGCGCCGCGCCCTCGGCTTCCCAGACCGTGGAAGACAACTCCGCCCAGCCAGAGTTGACGCTGATGGGCCAGGGCAAGCAGGGCATGAAGATCTCCTGGAGCAACCAGATGAACTCGTATTCGGGCTCACCGCTGGTCATGATGAAGCTGCCGAACGAGAGCAAGCAGCCGGGCACCTGGCTGCGGTCCTCCATGGAATACGCCATCTCCTCGAAGTCGGCGCACCCCAAGGAAGCAGCCATGTTCATCAATTACCTGGTGAACAACGTGGACGCGGCTACCAAGATCAAGAGCGACCGGGGCATGCCTGCCAACACGGAACTCAAGGCCGCCATCACGCCTCTCCTCAAGGAATCCCAGCAGAAGGAAGCGGAATACCTGGACCGCGTGGCTGAGATGAAGATCGAACCGCCGCTGCCCTTCCCCGCCGGATCGTCGGCCACCATGGAGGTCATCAACCGGCTCAACACGGATGTATTGTTCGGAAAGACCTCCCCCCGGGACGCTGCCAAGGCCTTCATCCAAGAGGTCAACTCGAACTTGGGCTGACCCCAGGCACGGACAATTCCGCACTACAAAAGACCAGAACAGGAGGCAGGCCAGTGAGCCCTGACGCCGAACTGACCGATGCCCGGCCGCCACGGCCGAGCGCGATAGCCGGCTACGGGGACTGGCCTGCCTACGTTCAGCAACACCCCCGGTACGAGGCCGCCACACAGGCGTCGCAGGAACTCGCGGACGCGCTCGGGGTACCTGGCGCGTCGCAGCGGCCGGAGGTAACGGTCCACTGGGAGGGAACGTACGACGGCGTCACCACCTCCCAACTAAGCTGGCAGTTGGCATTCGGCCCCCGCACCACTGGCTGGCTTATCCGGCCGGCCGGCGTTTCCGGCCCCCTGCCGGGCGTCCTTGCCCTGCACTGCCACGGGGGCAACAAGTTCGGGGGGGCGGACCGCCTGGTGGAACTGCCGGAATCACACCCCTCGGCGGAAAGCGCCCGGGCGGGCCACTACGACGGCCGGGCACTCGCCACGGAGGTGGCCCGAAGGGGCTTCGCCGTCCTCGCCCACGACACTTTCGCCTGGGGCAGCCGCCGCTTCGATCTCTCCGTTCCGCCGTGGCGGACGGCCTCGGCGCTGGAAGCGCGGCAGGCGCAGTGGCGGCAGGACGGCGTCGTGCCTTCCGAAGCTGATGAATACAACGCCGCCGCTGCATTTCACGAGGAAACCGTAGCCAAGACCGCTGGCCTGCTGGGCACCAGCCTCGCCGGCATGGTGGCCCACGACGACCTGGCGGCCCTGGAGATTCTTGCCGGACTGCCGGACGTGGACCCGGACCGGCTGGGCTGCATCGGCTTCTCCGGTGGCGGCGGCCGCTCCGTGGCCCTTGCCGCCCTGAGTCCGCGGATCCGCAGCTACGTGGTGACCTGCATGATGGCCACTTTCCAGTCGCTTCTTCCAGCCCACCTTGACGCGCATTCGTGGCTGCTGCAGACCCCCGGCCTGTGGCGGCTGGGTGACTGGCCTGAGCTTACGGCAAGATCAGGCGCGGGCGGCCTGCTGGTTCAATACGCGCTGGCCGATGAGCTTTTTCCCGAAGACGGCATGCGCGACGCCGACAATATTCTGGGGTCACTTCACCGCCCCGGGAACTACACCGGAAGCTTCTGGCCGGGTGGCCATGTTTTCACGGCCCGGATGCAGGAGGAAGCACTCGACTTCCTGTCTTCCACGCTGCACGCCAGGCAGGCGGGCACACCCGGCCCGGCAGGTGCCGGCACATTCGACTTCCAGACCACCTTTAGCCCTCGAGGAACTTCCTGATGACTCACCGATCCGCCACCGCGGAGAACAGCGCCGCCCCCACCGGCCGTGCAGCGCAAGCGCCGGACCCTGCAGCCGTTCCCCGGATAGCCCTGGTGGGCGTCCATGGATTCGGCGAACGCCACCTTGCCAACCTTGCCCGGCTCGAGGAAGCCGGAGCCCTGGAACTGGTCGCCGTCGCGGACCCCGCTCCTCCCGCAGAGGGACGGCTGGCAGAGTCGGTAGCCGTCTTCGATGATCTGGGACAGCTGCTGGCAGCGGACCCGGGGGTCGACGTCGTTATCCTTGCCACCCCCATCCAGACGCATGCCCCCTTGGCCCTCGCGGCGTTGGCAGCGGGCAAGGACGTCTACGTGGAGAAGCCGCCGGTGGCGTCCCTGGCTCAGTTCCAGGAGGTGCTGGCAGCCGCAGATACCGCCGGGCGGCTGGTCCAGGTGGGTTTCCAAAGCCTCGGTTCCCACGCGATGCCTGCCATCCGCAGCCTGGTGGAAGCCGGCAGCGTCGGTGACGTCCTCGGCCTGAGCGCCAAGGGACAGTGGGTGCGGAACAAGGCCTACTTCAAGCGTTCGCGTTGGGCCGGGAAGCGCAGCCTTAACGGCATCGACGTGGTGGACGGCGTGGCAACCAACGCCCTCGCCCACGCCGTAGCCACCGCGCTTCACCTGGCGGGAGCACACACGCTCGCGGACGTGGAATCGGTGGAGACAGACCTTTACCGGGCACACGATACCCAGAGTGATGACACCTCCATCATCCGCGTCCGCACCACTGGGGGCACCACGTTGCTCTGCGGGCTGACGCTGTGCGCGCCCGAACAGCAGGATCCGTCCGTCACCGTACACGGAACGCGCGGCGAGGTCACGCTCTTCTACACCCGTGACGAGGTGGTCATCAGCACCGCGGACGGCGAGCGCCGTGAGAGTTTCGGCCGCACTGACCTGCTGGAGAACCTGTTGGACGCCCGCTCCACTGGGGCCCGGCTGCTGTGTTCCCTGCCCAACACCGGCGCTTTTACCACGGTGCTGGAGGCCATCCGAACGGCGCCGGCACCCCAGCCCATCAGCACCGGCCACATCACCTGGGAAGGCCAAGGCGACGACGCCCATCCTGTAGTCCACGGAATCGGCACGTTGATCGAACGCGCCATCAAGGCACAAGCCACCTTCGCCGAACTTGGAGTGCCCTGGGCCCGGAAACTCCCGTCGGTCCGAACTTTGATGCTGGATGGCAAAGCCATCGCCGAGTACCAGGACGGCAGCCGTATCCGCGCTGTCTCGTCGCCGCGGCCCTACCTGCACCCGGTACGTACCCTTCAAGGCACCGTGGTGACGGACCACCAGCCGCTGGACCACGTGTGGCACCTCGGCGTCGGCGTGGCCCTGCAGGACGTGGACGGCATCAATTTCTGGGGCGGGCGTACCTACACTCGCGAAGCCGGGCAATACGCCTGGCGCCCGGACCACGGCAGCATCACCAGCACAGCAACCTCCATCGAAGAAACGGCCGCCGTATCGGGTGGCCAGGAAGGCCGGCTGCAGGAGACCCTGAGCTGGAACGGACCCGACGGCGCGCCCGTCCTGGTTGAGGAACGGACCTGGACCTGGTCCGGCGTCAGCTCTTCCGCTTGGCAGCTGTCCCTGGACTTCGTCCTCTCCCCCGCCGGGGACCAGCCGGTGAGCCTTGGGAGCCCCGGTTCCAACGGCCGCCACGAAGGCGGCTACGGCGGGTTTTTCTGGCGGCTGCCCGCCTGCGACAGCGCCGCCGTCTGGACACCGGCCGGCGCGGGTGAGTCCGAGGTGCACGGCTCTGTGGCGCCCTGGCTCGCGTGGGCCGGGACCTTCGAATCGGGAACGCTCGACGCCGGTGCGTCCGTCGGTGGCATACCAGACGGCAGTGCCACCCTCGTTTTCGTGGTGGCGGAAGGTTCCACCGACCCTTGGTTCGTCCGGGTGGACGGCTACCCGGGAGTGGGCCGGTCGCTCGCCTGGGACACCCCGCTCATCGCAGAACCGGGCACTCCCGTGAATCGCAGCATCACCGTATTTGTGGCCGACGGCATCCTGGGCACAGCAGACATCGAAGCATTGATCAACCGGCAGGGGAACCGTTCATGAGCCAGACAACAGCAGACACCACACCGCGTGCGGGCAGAGGGAGCGGCACTGCGATGATGGACCCTTCGCCGTCAGACCCTGTCGCGGTGCGGGCCGTCCGGGTGGCGCCAGCCTCCGCGGAGGACCGCGACATCAAGCGGAACCGGGTTTTGGACATCCTCGACGCCAAGGGCCAGGATTCCCTGTTGCTCACCACACACACGGCGCTGGCCTGGTACCTGGACGGCAGCCGCGTACACATCAGCCTGGCGGGCGATCCCATTGCAGCCGTCCTCGTGGACCGCGACGGCGATCACCTGGTCACCTTCAACAATGAAGCCGGCCGCATCGCTGCCGAAGAACTGCCCTCCGGTGTCACCCTCCACTCGGTGCCGTGGTACGGCAACCTGCACGAGGCGGCCGCCGCCGTCGGCACATCCGGGAAGGTCACACCGCTGGCCGAAGCAGCCGTGGCCGCTGAGCTGCGCGCGGCCCGCCAGCAGCTACTCCCGGCTGAAAGCGCGCGTTATGCCCGCCTCAGCGCCGACGTCGCGGCCATCATGACGGACGTGCTCTCAACGGCCCGGCCGGACACCACAGAGTTCGAGCTGGTATCCACGCTGGCCGCCCGGGTAGTGGCCACCGGTGCCGAGCCGCTGGTCCTGCTGTGCAACGGCAGCAGCCGGAGTGAGTTCCGGCACCCGCTGGCTACCCACTCGCCCCTGGGCCGCCGGGCCATGGCAGTGGTGTGCGCCCGCAGGGACGGCTTGGTCGCCAACATTACCCGCTGGATAAGGTTTGACGCCGGCACACCGGAAGAGCGCGATGCCGAGGTACGCATCGCAGCAGTGGAAGCCGACATCTTTGACGCCACCGTCCCCGGCGCCCGGCTGGACCGGATCTTCGCCGAGATCCAGTCCGCCTACGCCCGGCACGGCTTCGGCGCTGAGCAGTGGGAACTGCATCACCAGGGCGGGCCTGCCGGCTACGCGGGACGCGACCCCCGGGTCACCGCAGCGGCGACGGACACGGTGGTCATGAACCAGGCCTTCACCTGGAACCCGTCCGGGCCCGCGGTAAAAATCGAGGACACGGTCCAGCTCACCGAATCCGGCCTGCAGGTCCTCACGGTCGACCAACGCTGGCCAACGACCACCGTGAACGGGCTCGAGCGGCCTGACACCCTCCAGCTCTAGGCAGAACGCTCCTGCAGATCCTGCAGTAGAACGCAAAACGCTCTCTCAGTTGTAGCCGTCGTAGCGGCACCAACTGAGAGAGCGTTTCGGTTGAAGCAACATCAAGTGAGTGAGCGTTACTGCGGAAGCACCAGTTCCCCGTCGACCCGGCGCGGGATGCCCAGCGGGTTGCTTTCGCGCAGTGCCGGGTGCAGGACCGTCTCGGGCGCGTCCTGGTAGGCAACGGGGCGCTGGAACCGGCGGACCGCCGTCGCACCAACTGAAGTGAAGAGCGAGGTGGTGGCCGGGTAGGGACCGCCGTGCTGCTGTGCCCAGTTGACGGCCACGCCGGTGGGCCAGCCGTCGAAGAGGACACGGCCGGCCAGGTTGGACAGCTGCTCCACGAGTCCGGAAACGTCCTCGCCCGGCTGGGCGTGCACGGTGGCGGTCAGGCTGCCCGGTACCTTGGCCAGGACTGCGGACAGCTCCTCCTGGTCCGTGTATTCGATCAGCATGGTGGTGGGGCCGAAGCACTCCTCCAGCAGTTCCTCTGGGCGCTCAAAAGCCTTCGCCGCGGAGGTGGAGAAGACCACCGGGGCGGCCCCATCGGACACCGCATCCTGGTCCACGGTGCCGCTCACCACATCCACGCCTTCCACGGAAGCAAAGCTGCGCAGGCCGTCCGGGTACGCCTCGGCGATCCGGGTGGTGAGCATGCCGAGGGCTGGCTTGTCCTTGCTGGCCTCCGCCACTTTCGCGGCGAAATCTGTTCCGGCGGGGATGAAAACCAGGCCAGGCTTGGTGCAGAACTGGCCGGCGCCAAGGGTAAAGGAGCCCGCCAGCCCCTCGGCCAGCTGCGCGGAGCGTTCCGCCATGGCCTGCCCGGTGACGACGACTGGGTTCAGGCTGCCGAGTTCACCGTAGAACGGGATGGGCTCGGGGCGGGACGTGGCAAGGTCGAAGAGGGCTCGGCCACCGGGGATGGAGCCGGTGAAGCCAACCGCTTTGATGGCGGGATCCTGCACAAGCGCGGTTCCCACCTCACGGCCGGATACCAGGGCAAAGAGGCCTTCCGGCGCTCCTGCGGCAGACAGTGCCTCGGCCACGATTTCGGCGGTCCGCTCCGAGAGGCGCAGGTGGCCCGAGTGGGCTTTGACGATGACGGAGCAACCCACGGCCAGGGCGGAAGCCGTATCTCCGCCGGCCACCGAGAAAGCGAACGGGAAGTTGGATGCGGAGAACACCGCAACCGGGCCGATGGGCCGCAAAATACGGCGAAGATCAGGCTTGGGTGGCGTGGAGTTGGGATCGGCATGGTCGATCACGGCTTCGAGGTAGGACCCCTCGGTGATCACGCGGGCGAACAGGCGCAGCTGCCCGGTTGTCCGGGTCACTTCGCCAGTGAGGCGGGCTGCGCCAAGGCTCGTTTCGGAATCGGCAATCTCCACCAGTTCTGCGGCGTTGGCGTCGAGTGCATCGGCCACGGCCGTGAGCCAGGCGGCGCGTTCCGTGTCGGAGGCTGCTGCGGAGGTCTTGGCGGCCTCCGTGGCGGCGTCCGTGAGCTCGGACAGGGAAAGGGTTGCAGTTGTCACTTGAGGTACCTGTTCTTCGTGTCTGGATTCATCGAGTCTGCGTTAATCTGCTTTAGCCTTCGTCGTCGTGAAAGCGGAAGCCGAGTCCGGGCTGGTCGGTGAGCGTCAGCCGGCTGTTGCTGAACCGGACCGGCGGGGGGCCGGCCAGGATCCCCAGCTGCTCAAAGGACGCCTCCTCCACGTCCTCCACCAGGGTGGGCTCCGCCAGCGTGAGCGCCAACTGGCCGGACAGCTCCGGCAGCAGGTGCGGCATCACTTTGATGCTGTTGGTCCGGGCGAGCTCAACAATGCGCCGGAACGGCGTAATGCCACCCACCCGGATGATGTTCGGCTGGATGATGTCCACTGCCTCCGCTTCAATAAAATCGCGGAAGCGGTAGATAGTGTGCAGGTTTTCACCGAGGGCGATCGGCACGGGCGAGTGCTGACGGAGCCTCCGGTAGGCCCAGAGGTCGTCCGCGCGGATGGGCTCCTCAAGCCACTCAAGGCCAAACCCGGACAGGACGTCCAGGGCTTTGAGCGTGGTGGGCAGGTCCCAGCGCTGGTTGGCGTCAATCATCAGCTTCCGGTCCGGGCCCAGGACGGAGCGGACCGCCGCCACCCGTTCGGCGTCCTCGCGGATGTCGGGCTTGCCCACCTTGATCTTTACAGCCTGGTGCCCGGCGGCAACCCACCGCTCAGTCTGGGCTACGAGCTCTTCGAGGCTGTAGTGCAGGTTCACCCCCGAGCCGTACACCTCCGCGGACTCCTGGCGCTGTCCCAGGAGTCCGGTGACGGAAGTGTTGGCGCGGGAGGCCTGGAGATCCCAGAGGGCCAGGTCCACTCCTGCCATTGCGATGGTGGTCAGTCCCCCGCCGCCGGCCTCGTGCAGCCGTTTCCACACCGCGTCCCACACAACCTCCGTGTTGGCGGGCAGCCCGGTGATGAACGGGGCGATGTCGTAATCCAGCAGGGCCTTAACCGCTTGCGGACCAATGGTGGGCGTCCAGGAGAAACCGTGCCCCGCGCCGCCGTCGTCCGTGTGGATTTCCGTGACGATCACGTGGTTTTCCGGTGCCTCCACGCCCCAGCTGCGGCGCAGCGGAACGGTGATGAGCCGGGTCTTCAAGCCCGTGATGCGCGGCTCCGTGCGGACGGCAACAGTTGCGGGGGCGCTCATCAGCGGCCAGCCAGCTCGTAGCCCTTGGCGAGGATGGCCTTCAGCTGCACCAGCTGCTCCTCGGTGGGGTCAACCAGCGGCGGACGCACGGAGCCAACGGGCATTCCACCGAGCCGCAGGCCCGCCTTGATCAACGAAACGCCAAAGCCCGGGGTCTGGTCGCGGAGGCGGACCAGCGGTGCGTAGAAGCCTTCGAGCAGGGCGTTGCGGCGGTCCTCGTCGCCGGCCATGTACGAGTCGTAGTAGACCTTGGCGATCTCCGGGGCCATCGCGAAGGCGGCCGAGGAGTAGAGCGGGATGCCGAGGCCGCGGTAGGCACCCTGGGTGAGTTCGGCGGTCAACAGGCCGTTGAAGAACGCAAAGTCCTCGCGTCCGGTGGCACGGACCGCGGAAACAATTTCCTGGGCCAGGCCCACGTCACCCAGTCCGTCCTTGAAGCCGACCACCTTGGGGTTGGCGGCCAGCCGCGCCATGGACGCGGCGGTGAACTTGGCGTTGCCGCGGTGGTAGACGATCACCGGCAGGCTGCTGGCGCTGGCCACGGCCTCGATGTATGCCACGAGCCCGTCGGTGGGGCCGGTGACCAGGTACGGCGGCAGCACGAGGAGGGCGTCAGCGCCGGCTTTTTCAGCAGCGCGGGCGGAGGCAATGGCGTGGCCCAGCGGACCGCCGGCGCCGGCTACTACCGGAACCTTTCCTGCTACAACCTCGACGGCGGCCGTCACCACGGTGCGGACTTCTTCGATACTGAGGGCGTGGAATTCGCCGGTGCCGCAGGCGGGGAAGACACCGCCGGGTCCGAACGGAAGGCGGGAGCTGATGTGTTCCCTGAGCAGCTCTACGTCAACGTCGCCTTCGGCCGTAAACGGGGTGACGGGGAAGAACAGTACGCCGTCGAATTTCATGGTGTCTCCTTGGCTCCGCTGCCGGCGGTGACCAGCGCAGAATTCTGGTCGTTGAGGGTGGGGTGGGACTTCAGTTCAGTGCGCCAGCTGCGCGTGGGGTGCCAGCCCAGGAGTTCCTGTGCTTTGGCGATGGAGAAGGCAGGGCTGGTGCCGGCGAGTCCTGCGCTGAGGGCCTCGCTTCCGGGCAGGAATTTAGGCATCAGTTCCGCCAGCGGCTCGGTGGCGAGGGCATCCGCAGCTCCCACAAAGAAGGTTTCCCCGTTGGGGATGGACGGCATTTTCTCCAGCAGCAGGTCCAGGAAGTCCGCCACGTCCCGGGCATCCACGTAGTTGAACAGTGCGGGTGCGGACAGCGCAGGATCGGCGAGCCGCTCAGCGAGGGTGTGGCCCTGCTGCGTCGGGGCGCCTTCCCATTCCTCCGGCGAGATTACAAAGCACGGGCGGAAGGCCGCGTACCGAATTTTCTCCCCCTGGGCGGCAGCGAAAGTCTGGACTGTCTGCTCTGCGATGAGTTTGGACAGCGCGTACGCGTTCCAGGGACGCGGCGGGGTCCTCTCATCAAGCGGGAACGACGGCGGCAGCCAGCCTGCGGGGCAACCGTAACCCAGCACGGTAGGGCTGCTGGCGGTCACGATCTTCTGCACGCCCACCTCCGTCGCCGCACTGATCACGGCAAAGGCGAGCCGCGTGTTCGTGGCGAAGATGACGTCCTCGGGCGCGCTGAACGGTACCGCTATCGCCGCAAGGTGGATGACGGCGTCCGGCGTGGTTTCCCTAAGGAGACGCAGCGCCTCCCCCGGGGCCAGGAGGTCGGCAGTTTCCTGCACGACACCGGCCGGCAGCTGGTCAGCGGGGACGGCGTCGCGGTCCACCGAGATGACCTGATGGCCCTTGCCGGCAAGCCCGGCCACAACACTGCGGCCCAGGCGGCCGGAACCGCCGGTGACAAAAATTCTGCTCATGATTGTTCCTTCACAGCCCGTGCGTCAGTTGCCGCGGCGGAGGTCGACGCCGAGGTCCAGGTCCTCGATGCGTACGGGCACGGAGGACTCGAGGGAGCGGTTGCCGGCGATGCCGACAGAGACGGAACGCAGCCCGTCCAGGTACCCGGAGGGGCGTCCCAGCGGATCCTCGCCCGGCCCGTTGAAGAGGTCCGAGAGGAGCAGTTCGTCGCCGCCGCCGTGGCCGCCTTCGCCGTTGACGATCGGCACCTCATAGGCGGCTTCCCAGTGGCGCTGCACCACCAGGCGTTCGCCGTTGCGGCGGATGGCGTCATCCTCCTCGATCGGGGTTGCGCTCGGGTCCACTACGGTCTTCGTGTCCGTGCTGCTGGTGACCGCAGCGCGTTCCACGACCTCCAGCTCGGCGCGGCCTTCGGTGCCGTTGACCGCTACGCGGTAACCCTCCCAGGGGCTGTGGGCGTTCAGCGAGTAGCTCAGGCGCGGGCCGCCCTGGTACTCCACCACCAGCGCGAGGTTGTCCTCAATGGTGATGCCGCCGGTGAAGACGTCCTGGTCACGGCGGTAGCCGTCGTAGTGCTCGTTGTCGAGGAAGAGCGCCTTGAGCCGCTCGTCTTCCCGCAGGTCGAGGGTGAACGGATCCTTCTCTGCAGTAGCCGGCGCATCGGCATCGGGCGTGCCGCGCTCGGGCCGGGGACCAAGGCCGCGCTCGGCGGCGTTCTTGTCGCCGTAGAACTTGAGTCCGCCGGAGGCGAACACGCGCTCCGGAACGTCGTCGATCCACCAGTTGACGAGGTCGAAGTGGTGGGAAGCCTTGTGGATCAGCAGGCCGCCGGAGTTCTTCTTCTCGCGGTGCCAGCGGCGGAAGTAATCGGCGCCGTGCACGGTGTCCAGGACCCAGCTGAAGTCGACGGAGGTGACTTTG
>NZ_JBNHFF010000074.1:0-13297 GCF_059089965.1 Arthrobacter sp. SPT-J7 | reverse complement strand
GATCGAGGTTATCCGCTGGGCCGCCCAGGGATACATCGAGATCTTCCGCTGCACACCGCTCCTGGTCCAGCTTTTCTGGATCTTCTATGCACTGCCGGCCCTCACAGGTGTCACCCTGCCGGGATACGCCTCTGCAGTCATCGCCCTGACGGCCAACCTCACAGCTTTCATGGCCGAGACCTACCGAAGCGGGTTCCAGTCCGTTCCTGTCGAACAGGTCGAAGCCGGCCGGATGCTGCAGCTGAGCCGGTTCCAGCAGCTGCGCTACATCATCGTCCCGCAGGCTATGCGCCAGCAGCTGCCGGTGATCCTGTCCCTGAACATCTCGCTCTTCAAGGACACCGCGTTGGTCTCGACCATCGCCGTGGCTGACCTGATGTTCATCTCCAACACGATTTCCGCGCAGAACTACCGGGCCTTGGAGATCTTCACCCTGGCGGCGTTCATCTACTTCGCCATCGCGTTCCCGGTCTCGCTAATCACCAGCTCCATTGAGCGCCGCATGCAGAACAACGCAGCACTCGGAGGGGCCGCCCGGACCAGCATTTGGGCCCGGATGATGCCTGGTGCGCGGGTTGTGGTGGCGTCACGATGAGCCACTCCGCACTTACCCCGCAGCTTCCCGCCAACCTCCCGCAGAAGGACAATGAAGTGAGCGAACAAAAGGACGTGCAGGTGATAGTTTCCCAACAAGCGCCCGGCCAGTCCGGAAACGGGCAGGTCCTTGTGGAGGCCCGCGGCCTCCAGAAGAGCTTTGGAGTCCGAAAAATCCTCCGCAACGTCGACTTCACCATGAACAAGGGCGACATCACCGTCATTATCGGTCAGAGTGGCTCCGGCAAGTCAACGCTGCTGCGGGCGCTTGCAGGCCTCACCGATCCGGACGAGGGCGAGATCGTCATTGACGGACACACGGTGTTCGCCGAGCAGAAGCGCACCAAGGAATGGGAGAACATCCGTTCTGAGGTGGGCATGGTTTTCCAGGCCTACACCCTGTGGCCCCACATGAATGTGCTGGACAACCTGGTTCTCGCACCGCGGAAAACGCGTGGCGTCAGTGCCTCCGAAGGGCGTGACCGGGCCGAAGCAGCGTTGGCCGAAGTGGGCATGGCGCACCACATCCTCAGCCGGCCCACCCAGCTCTCCGGCGGTGAACGGCAGCGCGTTGCCATCGCCCGGGCGCTGATGATGAAACCCAAACTGTTGCTCTGCGATGAGATCACCTCGGCCCTGGACCCGCCCGTCGCAGCAGAAGTGCTGGATGTCCTGCGCCGCCTAAAAGAAGAGGACGGCATCGCTGTCGCCCTGGTCACGCACGATATGGCCTTCGCCTCCAAAGCCGCAGACCGGGTGGTCTTCTTCCACGAAGGCGAGATCGCCGTCAACGCAACTCCCGAAGCAGCATTCGATAACTGCGACAACGACGACCTCAAAAAGTTCGTCGACGCCGTCCGCTTCTGAGCCCAGCCCCCTTCAGGGGGCGGGCACAGAACGGACCAAGAAAGGAAACATAGTGCATACCGTTGTAATCGGCGGCGGCGTTATCGGCCTCACCCAGGCCTACCATCTCGCCCGCGAGGGTGAGAGCGTCACCGTCATCGATGCCCGGGCCACGGGCCTTGGCGCTTCGAAGGTCAACGCAGGCTGGATTTGTCCGGCGGAATCGGCACCGGTGCCGGGACCCGGCGTCGTCCTCAAATCCATGAAGTGGATGCTCCGCCCGGACAGCCCGCTCTACATCAAGCCCTCGGTCCAGCCGGACTTCCTGAAGTTCATGTTTGGCATGTGGCGCAAGTCCAACGCCCGCGACCAGCGTGCCGGGTTTGAAGGTCACCTCCGCCTTGCCGCCGATACCCTGCAGATCTTTGACGATTACCGCGCCGACGGCATGGACTTCGAGATGCACACGGACGGACTGCTCATGGCGTTCATGGAGCAGGACAACTTCGACCACCACATCGACAACCTGGATCTCGCCTCTCAGTACGGACGGCAGCCACGGGTGCTGGACCGGGACGCCGTGCATGAGCAGGAACCACTGCTCACCGACGGAGTCCTTGGCGGGATCTACTTCCCGCAGGAACGCCACGTCGATCCGGGAGCAATGGCAACGGCGCTGCACAAAAGGCTGCTGGCGATGGGCGTCAAGATCATCGAGAACTCCCCGATCGATGCCGTTGAACGCAACGGGGACCGGGTCACCACAGTGCACAGCGGCGGAAACAGCTACACCGCTGACAACTTCATCCTTGCTGCCGGCGCCTGGAGCGGGAACCTGTCCAAGCAGTTCGGCGTGGCGCTTCCCGTGCGTCCGGGTAAGGGGTACAGCGTCGAGGTTCCCGCCCTGGGCCTGCGCAGCGCGGTCAACCTTTGGGACGCGAAGGTCGCGGTGACCCCCTTCAACGAACGCCTCCGCCTGGCCGGCACGATGGAATTCGGCGGACTGGACGAGAACGTCAACCAGGTCCGCGTCGATGCAATCCTGCGTGCTCCCGCTAAGTACTTCCGCAACTGGGAGCCGCCCGCCACAAAGCCCACGCCGATGGCCGGCATGCGGCCAATGACACCGGACGGCCTGCCGGTCATCGGCCACCTCGGACACCTGCAAAACACCTATGTATCCACCGGCCACGGAATGATGGGCATCACCCTGGCGCCGGGCACCGCAGCAGCCCTTACGGACCTGATTGTGCACGGCCGCGCAGCCCCCACGCTTCAGCCCTTCAGGGCGGACCGCTTCCGTGGTGTCCAACGCCAGCACCCGGTCCCCGCCGTCTAAAACCTCACCACGTTTCCTGCCCCGCAACCACGCGGCCTGAAATTTCTCCCGAAAGGACCACCCACCATGTCAGCACGCACCAAAAAAGAACTCCGCGGCATCCTCGCAGCCGTCACCACCCCGTTCACCGAGGACGGCAGCGCCGTCGACGAAGCAGGACTGCAGCAGCAGGTAGAACGCCTGATCTCGGCCGGCATCCACGGACTGGTCCCCACCGGCTCCACCGGTGAATTCACCACACTTTCAGCCGACGAATACCGCCGCGTCATCGAGCTCTACGTCAAGGGCGCCGACGGCCGCATCCCCGTCGTTGCCGGCATCGGCGCACTCTCCACCCAGGGCGCCATCGACCTGGCCCAGCACGCCGAAACCGTCGGCGCGGACGCCATCATGCTGGTCCCGCCGTTCTACGATCCCCTGGACTTCACCGCGCTGAAGGAGTTCCTCGCCGCCGTCGCCGGTTCCATCAAGATCCCCGTGATGTACTACAACCTCCCGGGCATCACCGGAGTTCGGCTGACCGCCACGGAACTGGCCGAACTGGGCCAGATCGAAGGCATCGACTACATCAAGAACACCTCCGATGACGCCATCGCCCTGGCAGAACTCCTCGCCGTGCACACCGACAGCATCAAGGCCTTCAACGGCTGGGACACCCTGACGTTCTTCGGCATCGCATCCGGCGCCGAGGCCTCCGTCTGGGGCACCGCCGGCATCGTGCCCGAACTCGCCGTCGAATTCTGGGAGGCCCTGGCCGAACAGAAGGACCTGGTCCGTGCCCGCGAACTGTGGAAGCACCTCTGGGCCATCAGCGACTTCCTGGAGTCCGTGAACTACGTGGCCGGCATCAAGGCAGGCCTGGAACTCATCGGCCAGCCCGTCGGTCCTGCCCGCCTGCCCATCCAGCCACTGCCCGCCGAAGAGCGTGAGCGCTTCGCCGGCATCCTGCGTGAAGCCGGCGTCCTCCCGGCAGTAGCAGCATGACCATGCGCTCCGCCACCAAGATCGCCCTCGACGCCATCGAGGTGCACGCAGAAGGCGAACCCGGCAGGATCCTGACCTCCGCCGCCGGGCTCGTCCAGGGCGTCACGATGGCGGAGCGCCTGCAGTACTGCAAAGACAATCTGGATTGGCTGCGCCGGCTCATGCTCCATGAGCCGCGCGGCTACCCGGGCCTCTGCTCAGTGATCCTCCTGCCGGCCGTAAACGAAGGTTCCGACTTCGGCATCGTCGTCCTGGAACAGGGCGGCTTCACCCCCATGTCCGGGTCCAACACCATCTGCGCCGTCACCGCGGCACTGGAAGAAGGCATCGTTCCGGTTCGCGGACCGGAAACCGTCGTCACCATCGACACCGCGGTCGGTACCGTCCAGGCAGTAGCAAAGGTGCACGAGGGCAAAGTCCTGTCCGTCACCGTTGTGAACGTCCCCGCGTTCGTCGTCGAACTGGACTTCCCCCTCGTAGTGCCGGAATTCGGGACCGTGCCGGTGGACATTGTCTTCGGCGGCCAGTTCTTCGCCCAGGCCAAAGCGGCCGACCTCGGGCTGGAGCTGCACCCGGACAACGGCAAGGAACTGGCCCGGGCCGGGGCCCTGATCAAGATGGCGGCACAGGAACAGGTCCACGTGACCCACCCGGACAACCCGCTCATCTCCGGGGTCAACCTGGTAATGCTGCACACCGGCGACAGGGTGCCCGGCCGGCAGGACCGCAACACCGTCGTGCTCTCCAACGGCAAACTGGTCCCCGGCGACCCGTCAACCTGGACCGGCGCGCTGGACCGCTCCCCCTGCGGAACCGGGACATGCGCAAGGATGGCGGCCCTGCATGCCCGGGGCCAGCTCGCCGTCGGCGAGGACTTCTCGCACCAGAGCATCATCGGCAGCGAATTCATCGGCCGACTGACCGGCACCACGACAGCGGGGGACCGCGAAGCGGTCCTGCCCACGGTCACGGGCCGGGGCTGGGTCACCGGACGCAGCCAATGGGTGCTCGAGCCCACCGATCCCTTCCCCACCGGCTACACCGTGGGCGACATCTGGGCACCCGGCGCATAAACGCGCCAACCACACATCTTTACGAACGACTGAAAGCAGGAGCTGTGAGCCAGTTCATCAACGGCAAGATCCTCGAAGGCACCAGCGGCGCGACCGTGGACGTCATCGACCCGTCCAACGGAAGCACTGTAGCCACCATCAGCCTCGCCGGCAGCGACGACGTCAAGCTCGCAGTCCAGGCAGCACGGGACGCGTTCCCCGCCTGGTCACGGGCCACCCCGGCCGAGCGGTCCGCTGTGCTGACCAAATTCGCGGAACTGATGGCAGAACGGGCCGAAGAGTTCGCCCAGCTCGAGTCACGTCAGGCCGGCAAGCCCATCCGCCTGACCCGCGAATTCGACGTCCCCGGCACCATCGACAACATCGCCTTCTTCGCCGGCGCCGCCCGCAATCTCGAAGGCAAAGCCACCGGCGAATACTCCGCGGACCACACCTCCTCCATCCGGCGTGAAGCCATCGGCGTCATCGGTTCCATCTCACCGTGGAACTACCCGCTGCAGATGGCCGCGTGGAAGATCCTTCCCGCCATCGCCGCCGGCAACACGATCGTGCTCAAGCCCGCTGAAATCACCCCGCTGACCACCCTGCTGTTCGCCGAGGTCGCCACCGAGGCCGGCATGCCAGACGGTGTCATCAACGTCCTGACCGGACGTGGCTCCACCGTGGGCGCGGAACTGCTGCGCCACCCCGATGTGGACATGCTCTCCTTCACCGGCTCCACCGTGGTGGGCCGCACCGTCCTGGACGCCGCGGCGACAACGGCCAAGCGCGTCCACCTGGAACTCGGCGGCAAAGCGCCGTTCGTGGTCTTCGGCGACGCCGACCTCGAAGCCGCCATCCACGGCGCCGTCGCCGGGTCCCTGATCAACAGCGGACAGGACTGCACCGCAGCGACCCGGGCCATCGTGCACCGCTCCGTCTACGAGGACTTCATCGCCGGCGTCGCCGACCTGTACGCCAAGGTGAAGCTTGGGGCAACCGCCGACCCTGCCACTGACATGGGACCCCTCGTGTCCGAGGTGCACCGCGACAAGGTAGCCGAGATGGTGGAACGTGCACGCGGTTACGCCCGGGTCCTCGGCGGCGGCATCCCCGACGGAGACCTGGCCAACGGCTCCTACTACCGGCCCACCCTGGTAGCCGACGCCACCCCGGACAGCGAGATCTTCCGTGACGAGGTCTTCGGTCCCGTCCTGGCCGTCACCCCGTTCGATACCGACGATGAAGCCATCGCCCTGGCCAATGACACCCCCTACGGTCTGGCCGCTTCCGCCTGGACCAAGGACGTCTACCGTGCCCTGCGGGCCACCCGTGAAATCCGCTCGGGATGCGTCTGGGTCAACGATCACATCCCGATCATCAGCGAAATGCCCCATGGCGGCATGAAGCAGTCCGGCTTCGGCAAAGATATGTCCACCTATTCCTTCGACGAATACACCGTGGTCAAGCACGTCATGTTCGACCTCACCGGCGAAAAGGCCAAAGCCTGGCACCGGACCATCTTCTCGCTGGAAAGCTAGGGAATGACCACCACGGGACTCACCTCCCGCTTCCACGGCAAAACAGCCTTGGTCACCGGGGCTGGTGGCGGAATTGGTTCCGCCATCAACCGCCGGCTGGCCGCTGAAGGTGCACACGTTTTTGTGGCCGATGCCAATGAAACTGCGGCGAAGGAAGTGGCCGATTCCATCCTCGGTGAGAGGTGGTCCGCTGAACCGCTGGTCTTCGACCTGCTGGATTCAGACGCTTCAGAGGCTGCAGCCCGGTACATCGTGGGTAGTAGCGGCCACCTCGACGTCCTGGTCAACAACGCAGGCATCAACCTACGCGGGGACCTGCTAGCCCTCAGCCATGAGGACTGGAAGCTGTCCTTCGAGGTGAACGTGGACTCGCTCTTCCATCTCTGCCGCGCGGCACTGCCGCACATGATTGAGGCGGGTGGCGGCGCGATCGTGAATACGGCATCACAGTGGGGCCTCTACCCCGCGCCGGCCCACATTGCCTACAACGTGTCCAAGGCCGCCGTCGTCGCTTTCACCAAGAACCTGGCCCGCGACTACGCCCCGTACAACATCAGGGTCAACGCCGTCGCGCCCGGCGAAGTCCACACACCCATGCTCGAAGCCGGGCTTGCGCGCAGCGGCCGCGCCGTTGCCGACCTCGACGCGCTGGTGCCCTTCGGGCGCATCGGCAAGCCGGAGGAAGTCGCCGCGCTCGTAGCGTTCCTCGCCTCGGACGAAGCACCCTACATCTGCGGATCCGTCGTTGAAATTACCGGCGCTCAGGCCGTCGCATGAGCGCCGGAATGTTGACCGGGAAGACCATCCTGGTCACCGGCGCCTCCCGCGGCATCGGCCGCGCTACGGCTGCGGCCCTGCACCGCGAAGATGCGCACGTGATCCTGCACTACGGCAACGACAAAAACTCCGCCCAGGCCACGGCCGACAGGCTCGGCGAACGCGTCCACCTCGTCCAGGGCGACCTCCGGGATCCGGCAGAGCGCCTGCGGGTCTGGACCGAGGCCACCAACTGGTGCGGCGGCGTCGATGTGCTGGTCAACAACGCAGGCGCCTGGCTGGCGTCCGAGATTGACGACACCAGCGCGTGGCAGCACGGCTGGCAGGCCAACTATGAGCTGAACCTTTTGGCTCCTGCCGACCTCTGCCGACAGGCAATCCTCGGATTCCGTAAGCAGGGCGGCGGGATCATCATCAACGTCACCAGCCGATCGGCCCACCGAGGCGACGACGCAGAACACCTCGCCTACGGCGCAGCAAAAGGCGGACTATTGGCCCTCACCAAGGGCATAGCAAGGGGCTACGGCAAGGAAAACATCCTCGCGTACGCCGTCGCTCCCGGCTGGGTCGCGACCGATATCTCCGCCCACATCTCCCCCGACGACCCCATGCTCCAAACACTCCCACTGGGCGAAGTCACACCACCGGAGGACATCGCCGAAATGATCACATTTCTGGCCTCAGGCCGCTCACGGCACACCACCGGCGCCACCATCGACATCACCGGCGCCGACTACGTCCGCTGACCACTACAGAACTCAGACCAACGCCGAAAGGACGACCCACCAATGGATGTCAGACGCATCACCGACTGGACCCTCCTTCCCGGAGCCACCATCGAAATCCGGCACCAAGGCAGCCCCGTCTGCAGCGGCCATGTTGACGCCGTCACCGACGACGGAAAGATCCTATGGCTCCGCTCCCCCGCCCAGAACCGAAGGCTGTTCGAAAAAGCCGAGTTCTACGAGGCCTGGGCAACAGAGGACCGCGAAGGTTTCCACTACGAAATAACCAAAGCTCTCAGCGAGTCTGCCCCGCCGCAGCAAAAACTGTCACCGGAGCACTAAAACCATGCTGGCTGTTGGTCGACGCGCTATCCATGTTGCATGAATTAAGAACGAATACGCCTTAAAGGGGAGGTCGTATGGAACCAGTGAGCTTCATTGATCCGTTTGCCGCTGAGGAGCGCACGGTAATAGCCCGCCCCACGGGCGTGCCGCGCATTCCCGCTCCTCCCACGAATCGGAGCACGTCTCAGGCCCTGCCATCCCGGCGCCGTGAACGCGAGGTGCAACAACTTATCCACGATCTTGCCGCCCTCGCGGCTAAAAACGACCCGCTGTCCCAGTTGACAGCGAAAGGGCAACCGCCGGCCGCGGGTCATGGCAACGAGTAGCAACGTCCCCTCCTCGAACGCAGCGCCCCGGACGAGGTGTGGAGGCTAAAGGTCACGTGCCTTGTTGTCGTCCGCATAGATTTTCTCGGCGCAGGGAGCCCCTTGTGGGACCAGCAGCCACTTGGTGGTCCGAGGTCCA
Source organism: Arthrobacter sp. SPT-J7 (assembly GCF_059089965.1). Lineage (NCBI taxonomy): Bacteria > Bacillati > Actinomycetota > Actinomycetes > Micrococcales > Micrococcaceae > Arthrobacter > Arthrobacter sp. SPT-J7. The sequence continues at coordinate 4,629 of NZ_JBNHFF010000074.1, read as the reverse complement.
TTTGAAGGGCAGGAGGAGGGGCGGCCGCCGACTGCGTGACGGCCGCCTTGCTTCAGCTAGTTGGCGGCGTAAGGTGCTCAGTGGCCATTTTGTAGCAAAGCTTTCCGGCCAGTTTCTGGGGCTGGATCCACACGCGATAGCCTTCCGCGGCGGCGAAAAGCTGCCGCCCATGGTTGCCGTCCGAAGCCAGCCATAGTGCCGACGAATCGGGCATGACGTCCTCAACAATTCCTGCACGGACGATCGAGAAGTCCTTGCGGATTTCCACCGGAGTCCCGACCAGCCGGCTCCAGTCATGGTACGGGTAGGCGTCGACAGTCATTTCAAACCTCGTCTTCTGCGCCTTGGTACCGGACCGACTCGCATCGGACGGGCAGGAACCGGCCTCGGGTCCCCCGGCAAGTCTGAGGGACCTTTGAAAGCCGCTTGTCATGGCCCGTTCCCTTCTAAGCGCCCTTGGTTGTCAGTGGAGGTGGCTTCCGCCGTTGATGTCGATGGTGGTGCCGGTGAGGTAGGCGGAGTCCTCGGAGGACAGGAAAGTGATCACGGCCGCCACTTCTTCGGTAGTCGCGTTGCGGCCCAGCGGGATGCCGGCGTTGATGGCGGCTTCCTGCTCGTCGGTGCTGCCCACACGGATGTTGGTGTCAACGGCGCCGGGCGTGATGGCGTTGACGGTGACGCCGGTGGTGCCGAGCTCACGGGCAAGTGCCTTGGTGAGGCCCAGGATGGCTGCCTTGGCTGCGGAGTAGGGGACTTTGCCGAAGACGCCGCCGCCGCGCTGGGCGGAGACCGAAGACATGTTGACGATGCGGCCCCAGCCGTTGAGGATCATGTCCGGCAGGAAGGCCTTGGTCACCAAGTAGGTTCCGGTGGCGTTGACGTCCATGATCTTGTGCCACAGCTCCAGGGTGGTTTCAAGGAACGGTACCGGCGAGGTGATGCCGGCGATGTTGGCCAGGGCGCCCACGGGCGGGAGGTTGCCGGCACTGACCTCAGCGGCCACGGCCTGGTATGCGGCGTTGACGGACGCTTCGTTTGCAACGTCGATCTCGTGGCCGAAGGCGGGAACGTTGTACTCGTTGCCGATTTCGGTTGCGACCTTGGCGGACTTCTCGCCATCGAGGTCCAGGATGACGACGCCCCAGCCTTCACGGGCGTAGCGGCGGGCGGTCGTGATGCCGATCCCCCGGTCCGAAGTTGCCCCCGTTAGGACTGCGGTGCGCTGGATAGTGCTCATGATGCTCCTTGAAAGCTTGGGAGGTGAGGTGCTGCAGGGCGGTCTAGAGCACGAAGCCGAGTAGTGAGTTGAGCATTGGCATTGATCCTCTTTACCTTGCTGGTGATATGTATCACCCTACGGACATTAGTGTTAACAGTCAACTACCAACATCCACTGTTGACAGTGCTGCATGGCGTAGGTCACACTGTAGCGACAACGTGTTAACAGTCGACAGCGCTGGAGCCTAGCCCCGTCGCCCATCGAAAGGGATTTAGCTAATGAGCAATGAAGCTCTGAAAATGCGGGGCCATGTACATGGCACCAAGGACGCCAAGCGCGTTGCTATCGGCTCCGGTGTCGGCGCCGTTATTGAGACATATGACTTCATCGGCTTCGGCACCGCCGCCGCCCTGTACTTCGGGACAGTCTTTTTCCCCAACACGGACCCCGTCACCGGAACCCTGGCTGCTTTCGCCACGCTCGGCGTCGGATTCGCTGCCCGCCCTATCGGCGGCATCATCGGCGGACACCTCGGCGACAAGGTAGGCCGCAAGCCGGTGCTGGTAGCCTCCCTGATCCTCATGGGCGTGGCCACGTTCCTCATCGGCCTCTTGCCCACCTACGAGCAGGTGGGCCTGCTCGCACCCGCGCTGCTGGTCTTCGTCCGCATTGTCCAGGGCCTGGCGTTCGGCGCTGAATGGGGCGGTGCCATCCTGATGAGCTACGAGCATGCGCCGTGGAAGTCCAAGGGCAAATACACCGGCATCGTGCAGGCCGGCTTCCCGGTGGGCCTCCTCCTGGCGAACCTGGTCTTCCTGGTCAGTGTCAACCTCGGCGGTGAGCTCGCCTGGCGCGTTCCCTTCCTCGCCAGCATCGTCCTCGTCGCCGTCGGCCTCATCATCCGCGCCAAAGTGCCCGAGTCCCCGGTCTTCGACGAAGTCAAGGACAGCGGCTCCATCGTCAAGAATCCCATCATCGAGGTCATCAAGACCGACTGGCGCAGCATCGTCCGCGGCATCGGCCTGCGGATCGCCGAGACCGCGGGATACGCGGTGTCCATTACCTACATGATTTCCTACCTGCACACCCAGCAGCTGGCGGACAAGACCGAAACCCTCGTCGCCCTCTGCATTGCCTCGTTCATCGGCATCTTTGCCACCATGGCCTGGGCACGGCTCACGGACCACATCGGCCGCCGGCCCCTGTACATCTGGTCCACAGCCTTCGCTCTCCTGTTCGGCATCCCGATGTTCCTGCTGGTGAACACCGGCATGTTTATCTTCGTCATTGCCACGATCGTGATTTCCTACGCCGTCTGCCAGAACTCCCTCGCCGGCGCCCAGGGCCCCTGGTTCCCGGAACTGTTCCAGGCCAAGACCCGCTCCTCCGGAGCCTCGCTGGCCTACCAGATCTCCGCGATGGTCTCCGGCTTCACCCCCTTCATTACCACCCTGCTGTTCGTCGCCCTGGGCTGGATGGGCCCCGCGCTGCTCTTCAGCTTCTACGCAGCCATCGGCCTCTGGGCGGCCCTCGTCACCCGGGAAACCTGGGGCAAGCGGGAACGCCAACTCGCTGATGAAGCCACCAAAAGCACACCCAACACGGTAAGCGTCTGATGACCACCACGCACGAAACAAACACGGAGCCAGCAATGCCAACAGATACAGTCCAGGAACGGATCGCCCGGAACGCGGTGGCCGCGGAAACGGTGACGCCGGAGCGGGTCTCCCAGGTCAGCGCCGCGGCTTATCGGATCCGGCACCACGCCCTGAACATGGGCGAGGTCCAGGGCCAGGGCTATGTTGGCCAGGCACTGGGTGCAGCGGACATGCTTGCCACGGTTTATGGCGACCAGCTCCGCTTCAAAGCGGAGGACCCGCATTGGGAGGCACGGGACAGGTTCCTGCTCTCCACCGGCCATTACGCCATCGGTCACTACGCAGCCCTTGCCGAAGCCGGCATCGTCCCGGTGGAGGAACTTGAAACCTACGGCTCCGACGATTCGCGGCTGCCGATGTCGGGGATGTCCACCTACACGCCCGGTATGGAAATCTCCGGCGGTTCCCTGGGCCACGGCCTGACCATCGCCGTCGGCATGGCCCTGGGCCTGCGCTACCAGGGATCCAACGCCCGGGTATTCAACTTCCTTTCCGACGGCGAACTGGACGAAGGCTCCACCTGGGAGGCGGCCATGGGCGCCCACCACCACCAACTGGGCAACCTCACCGCCATGGTGGACATCAACGCACTCCAGGCCGACGGCAAAACCGACACAGTGCTCCGAACCGAGCCGGTGACCGAAAAGTGGGAATCCTTCGGCTGGTACACCCAGCGCGTGGACGGCAACGACGTCAGCGCGTTGCTGACAGCGTTCGACAACGCAGCGGCCCATGCCACCGCCGTCGGACGCCCCTCCGTGATCCTCTGCGACACGAAGGTCGGCCGCGGCGTGCCCCTGCTGGAGAACCGCGAAAAGGCGCACTTCATGCGCATCGAAGAACACGAATGGCAGACCTGCCGCGAGCAGCTCACCGCCGGTTACGAAGGAAAGATCTCCTGATGAGCACCACCACCGAGGCCCCCGACACAACCACAGCCGCCAAGCCCAAACTGAAGACCTCCGCCATGATCGCCTCCTTCGCCGACCCGGACCAAAAGACGGCGTCCGCACCGTTCGGGCACGCCCTGGTGAAAGCCGCGCAGGAGAACGACAAAATCGTTGGCCTCACGGCGGACCTGGGCAAGTACACCGACATGCACATCTTCGCCAAGGCCTTCCCGGAGCGGTTCTTCCAGATGGGCATGGCCGAGCAGCTGCTCTTCGGCGCCGCCGCCGGGCTGGCCGAGACCGGGCTGGTGCCGTTCGCGTCCACCTACTCGGTGTTCGCCGCCCGCCGGGCCTACGACTTCCTGTGCCTGGATGCTGCCGAGCCCAACCTGAACGTGAACATCGTCGGCGGCCTGCCCGGCCTGACCACCGGGTACGGACCCAGCCACCAGGCCACCGAGGACATGGCGATCTTCCGCGGCATGCCCAACCTGACCATCGTTGACCCCTGCGACTCGATCGATATTGAACAGGCCGTCCCCCAGCTCGCAGCGTCCGAGGGGCCAACCTACCTCCGCCTGCTCCGCGGCAACGTCCCCACCGTCCTGGACGAATACGACTACACCTTCGAACTCGGCAAAGCCAAAGTCCTGCGCGGCGGCAACGACGTTGTGTTCATCTCCTCCGGCCTGCTGACCATGCGCGCCCTGCAAGCAGCCAAGGCCCTCGCCGCACACAACGTGGACGTCGCCGTCGTGCATACCCCCACCATCAAGCCGTTCGACGCCGACACCGTCCTCGCCGAAATCAACACCGACCGGCTCGCCGTGACCCTGGAAAACCACTCCGTGGTAGGCGGCCT
>NZ_JBNHFF010000073.1:0-13360 GCF_059089965.1 Arthrobacter sp. SPT-J7 | reverse complement strand
CCTGCAGTACAGCCCCACCAGCGAAGTGCTGCTCGAAGAGAGCATCCTCGGCTGGAAGGAATACGAGCTCGAAATGATGCGGGACAAGAACGACAACGTCGTGGTGGTCTGCTCCATCGAGAACTTCGATCCTGTCGGCGTCCACACCGGCGACTCCATCACCGTGGCGCCCGCCCTCACCCTGACGGACCGCGAATACCAGCGGCTGCGCGACATCTCCATCGCCGTGATCCGCGAAGTGGGCGTTGACACCGGCGGCTGCAACATCCAGTTCGCCATCGACCCCGCCACCGGCCGCGTGGTGGTTATCGAGATGAACCCTCGCGTGTCCCGTTCCTCGGCCCTGGCGTCCAAGGCAACCGGCTTCGCCATCGCCAAGATCGCCACGAAGCTCTCCCTGGGTTACACCCTTGATGAGATCCCCAACGACATCACCCAGAAGACCCCGGCGTCCTTCGAACCCACCCTCGACTACGTCGTGGTCAAGGTTCCGCGCTTCGCGTTCGAGAAGTTCCCGGCCGCGGACAACACCCTGACCACCACCATGAAGTCGGTGGGCGAGGCCATGGCCATGGGACGCAACTTCACCGAGGCCCTGCAGAAGGCGCTCCGGTCGCTGGAGCAGAAGGGTTCCCAGCTGGACTTCAGCCCCGTTCCCGAATGGGAAGTGGCCGAGCTCATCGAAAAGTCGAAGCGCCCGACGACGGACCGGCTGCACCAGGTCCAGCGCGCCCTCCTGGGCGGCGCCAGCGTGGAGGACCTCTTCGAGGCAACCAAGATCGACCCCTGGTTCCTGGACCAGCTCCAGTTGCTCAACGAGATCTCCCACGAGATCCGCCAGGCGGGTGCACTGACGGCTGACATGCTGCAGCGGGCCAAGCGCCACGGCTTCTCCGATGAGCAGATCGGCGCCCTCACCCACAACTCCGAGGCCGTGGTCCGCGGCGTCCGCCAGGCGCTGGGCATCCGTCCCGTCTACAAGACCGTGGACACCTGCGCTGCGGAGTTCGCGGCCTACACCCCGTACCACTACTCCGCCTACGACGAGGAGGACGAGGTGGAGCTGCACTCCAAACCGTCCATCCTGATCCTGGGTTCCGGCCCCAACCGCATCGGCCAGGGCATCGAGTTCGACTACTCGTGTGTCCACGCTTCGATGGCGCTGCGCAAGGCCGGCTACGAGACGGTCATGGTCAACTGCAACCCCGAAACCGTCTCCACCGACTACGACATCTCCACCCGCCTGTACTTCGAGCCGCTGACGCTTGAGGACGTGCTGGAGGTCATTGCCGCGGAGGAACGCACCGGCGGCGTGATGGGCGTCTTCGTCCAGCTCGGCGGCCAGACCCCCCTCAAGCTGGCCCAGCAGTTGGCGGATGCGGGCGTGCCCATCCTTGGCACCTCTCCGGAAGCCATCGACCTCGCCGAGCACCGCGGCGCGTTCTCACGGGTCCTGGACAAAGCCGGCCTGATTTCCCCGAAGAACGGCACCGCAGTGTCCTTCGAGGACGCCAAAAAGATCGCGGACGAGATTGGCTACCCGGTACTGGTCCGCCCGTCCTACGTCCTCGGCGGCCGAGGCATGGAGATCGTCTACGACGAGCCCAACCTGTCCCGCTACATCGCCAACGCCACGGAAATCACCCCCGACCACCCGGTGCTGATCGACCGCTTCCTGGAGGACGCCGTCGAAATCGACGTCGATGCCCTCTTCGACGGCACGGACATGTACCTGGGCGGCATCATGGAGCACATCGAGGAAGCCGGCATCCACTCCGGCGACTCCGCGTGTGTCCTGCCGCCCATCACCCTGGGCACCAACGTCCTGGAGCGGGTCCGGACGGCAACCCGCGCCATCGCTGAAGGCGTCGGCGTCCGCGGCCTCATCAACATCCAGTTCGCCCTGGCCTCCGACGTCCTGTACGTCCTCGAAGCCAACCCCCGCGCCTCCCGGACGGTGCCGTTTGTGTCCAAGGCCACCGGCGTGCAGATGGCCAAGGCAGCTGCCCTCATCGGCACCGGCGTCACCATCGGGCAACTCCGCAGTGCCTACAAGATGCTGCCCGAGACCGGCGACGGGTCAACCCTTCCCCTCGACGCCCCGGTGGCCGTCAAGGAGGCAGTCCTGCCGTTCAGCCGCTTCCGCACCCTTGAGGGCAAGGTGGTTGATTCTTTGCTTGGACCCGAAATGCGCTCCACCGGAGAGGTCATGGGCATCGACAAGCACTTCGATACGGCGTTCGCCAAGAGCCAGGCGGCGGCAAACAACGCCCTGCCTACCGAAGGCAAGATCTTCGTCTCGGTGGCCAACCGCGACAAGCGCTCGGTCATCATGGGCGTCAAGCGGCTTTCAGACCTCGGCTTCGAGATCGTCTCCACTGGCGGCACCGCCGATGTGCTGCGCCGCAACGGGATCCAGGCCACGCCGGTCCGCAAGGTGGCGGAAGGCAGCAGCGCCGAAGGCGAAGGCACCATCGCCGACCTCGTGATCGCAGGCGAGATCGACATGGTCTTCAACACCCCGTCCGGCGGCGAAGCCCGGAGCGACGGCTATGAACTCCGTGCGGCTGCCACGTCCATCGGCATCCCCTGCATCACGACGGTGGCCGAGTTCAATGCAGCCGTCCAGGCCATCGAGGCGATGCGCACCTACGAATGGTCGGTCACCAGCCTGCAGGAGCACGCCGCTGCGCTTGCCGAGTCCCAGAAGGCGGCCCTGCAGCATGCCTGAGCAGGTACCCGGCACCAGCCGGGAGCCCTTCGGCTCCCGGCTTGGTGCCGCCATGGCCACCCGCGGCCCGCTGTGTGTCGGCATTGACCCGCACCCTTCCCTGCTGGCCGGCTGGGGGCTGAAGGACGATGTCGAGGGCCTCCGCTCGTTTTCCCTGACAGTCCTGGAGTCAGTCGCCTCCCTCGCTGCCGCGGTCAAGCCGCAGGTGGCGCTCTACGAGCGCCACGGTTCCGCGGGACTGGCTGTCCTCGAGGAAGTACTTGCCGTTGCCAGGGACGAGGCTGTGCTCACCATTGCCGACGCAAAGCGCGGGGACATCGGATCCACCATGGCGGCCTACGCCGACGCGTGGCTCCGCGACGGTTCCCCGCTGGCTGCGGACTCGGTCACGCTGAGCCCATACCTTGGCTTCGAGTCGTTGCGTCCGGCCCTCGATCTGGCAGCCGGGACGGGGCGTGGCGTTTTTGTCCTGGCCCTGACCTCCAACCCCGAAGGAGCCTCGGTACAGCACGTCGGGGGAGCGGACTCCGTGGCGCGCCGGATTGCCTTGGCGGCAGGAAGGGAGAACCGCCGTTACCCCGGGGAGCTTGGTTCGGTGGGCCTGGTAGTCGGTGCAACCGTTGGTTCGGCCCTTTCAGACCTTGATATGGACCTCGCCGCCCTGCGCGGACCCATCCTGGCGCCGGGCCTGGGAGCACAGGGGGCCACTCCGGCCGATCTGCGGGCCACCTTCCGCAGCGCCTACCCGCAGGTGCTGGGAACGTCCAGCAGGGACATTCTTTCTGCCGGACCACAGCCGCGCGCATTGCGGGAGGCCGCCCAGCGGACCCTTGGCGGGCTGCGGGGCGAATAGCTGCCCGTTTCCCCCGACGCATTGATTCGGGCAGCACCAAAGGGTATTTTCAGGACATGTCCAAGGGCGGCCGCCCCTGGACGTATCCACCCAGATCCGGGGGTGTCCACCATGGTGCTGCGACCCTTATCCGCGTCCGAACGAACTGATGCCTTGAACAAGGCGGCGGCAGCCAGGGCCACCCGCGCGGCGGCCAAGGAAAGCCTCAAGAACGGTGAGAGTTCCGCAGCCGACATCATCAATTCGGCGCTGGAGGACGAAGCCATGGCCCGCATGAAGGTTTCCGAGCTGCTGGAGGCACTGCCTGGCGTGGGCAAGGTCCGTGCCGCCGCCATCATGAAGCAGCTGGGCATCGCGGCTTCCCGGAGGCTCCGGGGCCTCGGCGTCCACCAGCGCCGTGCGCTGGTAGATTTTATAGACGAGAACTAGAGCGGTACCTCCCGCTTTCCCCACATCCGGCACAAAGGAATACGTGAGCAAAAAACCTGGACTGACAGTCCTCGCTGGTCCGACGGCTGTTGGCAAAGGCACCGTGTCCACCTACATCCGGGATAACTACCCCGAGGTCTGGCTTTCTGTCTCAGCCACCACCCGCGCGCCCCGGCCGGGTGAAGTTGATGGAGTCCATTACTTCTTCAAGGGCAAGGAGGAATTCGAGCGGCTTGTCGCCGAGGGCGAGTTCCTTGAGTGGGCAGTAGTCCACGGCCAGAACACGTACGGGACGCTGAAGAGCACCGTGAACCAGGCCATCGCCGAGGGCCGGTCGGTGCTGCTGGAGATCGACCTGCAGGGTGCGCGCCAGGTCAAGGAGGCCGTTCCGGACGCCCAGTTCGTCTTCCTCGCGCCGCCCAGCTGGGACGAAATGGTCCGCCGGCTGGTGGGCCGCGGCACGGAAACACCTGAGGAACAGCAGCGCCGGCTGGAAACCGCTAAACTGGAGCTTGCTGCTGAACCGGAGTTCGACCACACCGTCATTAACGACGACGTTCGCCGGGCAGCGGACGAGCTTGTTTCACTCATGGGGCTGACCCCGCATCCGCACGGAACGCCGGAACGGTCAGCCCGCTAGAAATTTGGAGAATTCGTGTCCACGAACCTTGAAGGCATCATCAACCCGCCGATCGACTCGCTGCTCGAGGCAGCGGATTCAAAGTACGGCCTGGTGATCTTCGGTGCCAAGCGTGCTCGTCAGATCAACGCTTACTACGCCCAGCTGCACGAGGGCCTCTTCGAATACGTTGGCCCGCTGGTAGACACCAAGCTGAACGAGAAGTCGCTTTCCATTGCCCTGCGCGAGATCAACGAAGGCAAGCTCGTCTCCACGCCGATCGAAGCCGCAGAGTAAAACTGCCGCCTGACGTGCTGTTGACGGAGGTCACGTGCGCATAGTCCTCGGAGTCGGGGGAGGGATAGCCGCCTACAAGGTGGCATCGCTCCTCCGGCTTTTTACTGAAGCCGGCCATCACGTCACTGTGATCCCCACGGAGGCGGCCACCCGCTTCGTTGGCACCGCCACGTGGGAGGCACTGTCCGGAAACCCTGTCAGCAACAGCGTTTTCGACGACGTCCACCAGGTCAACCATGTCCGCCTGGGCCATGAAGCGGACCTCGTGGTCATCGCTCCGGCCACCGCCGACCTCCTGGCCAAAGCAGCCACCGGACAGGCGGGGGACCTCCTCACCAACACCCTGCTGATGGCCCATGGCCCGGTACTGTTCGCCCCGGCCATGCACACCGAGATGTGGCAGCACGCGGCTACCCGCGCCAACGTGGAAACGTTGCGGAGCCGTGGCGCAGCCGTCCTGGAACCCGCAACCGGCAGGCTGACGGGCTCTGATTCCGGACCGGGCAGGCTGCCCGAGCCCGAGGTGATTTTCGACGCTGCCATGGCCCTGGTTCAGGGGCAGTCGGACTACCAGTTGCCGCTGGCGGGACGCACCGTCACTATCAGTGCCGGCGGAACCCGCGAACCGCTGGACCCGGTACGGTTCCTGGGCAACCGGTCCTCCGGCAAGCAGGGAGTGGCGCTTGCGGTTGCCGCCCGGAATGCCGGCGCCACCGTCCGCCTGCTCGCAGCCCACATGGAAGTTCCACCGCCTGCCGGCGTGGAAGTGGTGTCGGTGGAGACTGCCCTGCAGTTGCGGGAGGCGGCGCTGGCAGCAGCAGCGGATTCCGACGTCGTCATCATGTCCGCCGCCGTGGCCGACTTCCGCCCGTCGGAGGTCTCGCACACCAAAATCAAGAAGCGCGACGACAGCGCCGACCCTGTGATCGCACTGGTCCGCAACCCGGACATCCTCCACGAGCTGGTGGAACTCCGGAACAACGGCGGCCACGGCAAGGGGCAGCAGCTGATCGTAGGTTTCGCTGCCGAAACCGGCGACAGCCACGGTGACGTGCTGGCCTACGCCGAAGCTAAACTTCAGCGCAAAGGCTGCGACTTGCTGGTGGTGAACCATGTAGGCGCCGACAAAGTCTTTGGCCAGGACACGAATTCCGTTGTCATCCTGGCCCGGTCCGGCTCACAACCACAGGAGGCGGCCGGAACCAAGACAGAAGTCTCGGCGGCCATCATCAGCCGGATCGGCTTTGATCTGAATCACGTTTCCCCCCGCGCCTGAAGTGTTTCAGGCTTTCGTTCCTTAGCACGAGGACATCTCGTGAGGTCTCCTGCGGGGAGGACGGATCCCAACCAGTAAGGTAGTTGAGTGACTTTACCGCTGCACCTTCCCCAATCCCACTCGGCCACGCCCTCCGCACTCCGGCTCTTCACCTCCGAGTCGGTCACCGAAGGCCACCCGGACAAGATCTGCGACCAGATCAGCGACGCTATTCTTGACGCCCTGCTGGACAAGGACCCGGAATCCCGCGTCGCCGTGGAGACCATGGCCACCACCGGCCTGGTCCACGTGGCCGGTGAGGTCACCACCGATGCCTATGTGGAGATCCCGCAAATCGTCCGCGAGACCATCCTTGGCATCGGCTATGACTCCTCAGCCAACGGATTCGACGGCGCCCGGTGCGGTGTTTCCGTATCCATCGGCCAGCAGTCCAACGACATCGCCGGCGGAGTCTTCAATTCCCTTGAAGCCCGTGAGGGCCGCCAGGAGGACGACTACGACCTCCAGGGCGCAGGCGACCAGGGCCTCATGTTCGGCTATGCGAGTGACGAAACCCCTTCCTACATGCCTACGCCCATCTGGCTCGCACACCGGCTCTCGGAGCGGCTCACCGAAGTCCGCAAGTCCGGGGAACTGCCGTATCTCCGCCCGGATGGCAAGACCCAGGTGACTGTGGGTTACGACAAGGACCTGCCGGTCTCTGTCGAAACTGTGGTCATCTCCAGCCAGCACGCCGACGGCGCGAGCCTGGAACAACTCCGTGCTGACCTTGCCTCCATCGTCATCGGGCCGGTGCTGGCCGGTGCCAACCTGGACATTTCCCGTGCCGCAAACATCCTCAACCCGGCCGGAGAATTCGTCATCGGCGGCCCTGTCGGTGACGCCGGCCTGACCGGGCGGAAGATCATCGTTGACACCTATGGGGGCATGGCACGGCACGGCGGCGGCGCTTTCTCCGGCAAGGACCCGTCCAAGGTGGACCGCTCCGCCGCATACGCCATGCGGTGGGTTGCTAAAAACGTTGTTGCAGCAGGCCTGGCCAAGCGCGCCGAAATCCAGATCGCCTACGCCATTGGCCAGGCGCGGCCCGTTGGCACGTACGTTGAGACGTTCGGCACCGAAACCGTGGACCCGGCCCGCATCAGCGCTGCCATCGCCGAGATCTTTGACCTGCGCCCCCGTGCCATCATTGACGCCCTGGACCTGAAACGGCCCATTTACGCCAAGACTGCGGCCCACGGGCACTTCGGCCGGGACGATCCGGACTTCACCTGGGAGCGCCTGGACCGTGTGGACGACCTGAAGGCGTTCTTTAACGCCTAGCGGTGGTCCTGGCTGGACAGGATGCCGCTACCTGTGGAATGTCCGTGCCTGCTGGTTTACTGACCAGGTCCACCCGGTGATGCTGAACGGAGGTAGCCAAAGTGGTTGCTGACGATTCCACGCAGCCCTTGCTGGATCTGCCGGCCGCGGTGCAGCCGTCCCTGCTGCAAGGTTTCCCTTCCCGCAGGCAACAGGCGGGCGGCCTGCAGTTTACGGACCACCTTCCGGTGGCCAGGGTGCTGGTGGAATCCTCTTTACCCCACCTGGACCGGCCTTTTGACTATGGTGTTCCTGCCGGGCTCGATGAGGACGCGCAGCCCGGCGTCAGGGTCAAGGTCAAGTTCAACGGCCAGGATCTCAACGGGTTCATTATGGAACGGGCAGCGGAGTCCGACGCCGGCCACACCCTGGTGCCGCTGGCGAAAGTAGTGTCTCCGGTTCCCGTCCTGACGCCCGAGGTCCGCGACCTGGTCACCGCTGTAGCCTCCCGCTACGCGGGAACCGTCAGCGACGTCCTCCGGGTTGCCGTCCCGCCGCGGGTAGCCCGGCTGGAGAAGACCTATCCGGCGTGCGCGGAAACGCCGGTTGGGGAGGCAGCTGAAACCACCGCGACCGGCGATCCCGCAACCGCGGACACTGCATGGGCAAGCTTCCGGAACGGTCCAGCCTTTCTGCGCCACCTCAAAGACCGCGGTTCACCACGGGCGGTCCTGAATCCCCTGCAAGGCTACGGACCCGCTGGCTGGCCGCAGCTGCTGGCCCAGGCCATTGCCGCAACCCATGCGTCGGGCCGGGGAGCTGTGGCGGTGGTCCCGGACAACCGGGACCTGGACCGGCTCGACGAGGCGTTAAGAGCGCTGTTACCGGACCATGCCGTAGCCCGCCTGACCGCAGAGGACGGGCCCACGCCCCGTTACCAGAACTTCCTGCGGCTCCTCGCCGGAACCGCCCGCGTTGCCATCGGGACGAGGTCGGCTGCCTATGCTCCAGTTAAGGACCTGGGGCTCGTCGTGTGCTGGGACGACGGCGACGACCTCCACCTCGAGCAGCGTGCGCCCTACGCCCACGCCCGCGAAGTCCTGCTCCTGCGCGCTGAACAGTCCGGCGCTGCCTGCCTTTTGGCCGGGCATGCGCGCAGCACGGAGGTACAACGGCTCGCCGAAACAGGCTGGGTCCTGCCCGTGGAAGCGGACCGGACGCTGGTGCGCCGCACCGTCCCCCGCGTAGTGAACACCGCGGACAGCTTCGAACAGGAGCGGGATCCGCTGGCACGGATCGCCCGCCTTCCCGGCACTGCCTGGCGGGCCGCCAAGGAAGGCCTCGAGCGGGGACCGGTTCTGGTCCAAGTGGCCCGCGCCGGCTACGCCCCGTCGCTGGTGTGTGACAACTGCCGGGAGCCGGCACGCTGTGCTGCCTGCCAGGGTCCGTTGGCCGTAGCCGGCGCCAGTGGCACCTCGGCCCTGCCACAATGCCGATGGTGCTCCACTCCGGCGCCTGACTGGCACTGTACGCACTGCGGCGCCCGCAAGCTCCGCAGGGGTGCAACAGGCGTGATCCGGACGGCCGAGGAGTTGGGGCGGGCCTTTCCCGGTAAAGCGGTCATCACGTCTTCCGGTGACCAGGTCCGGCCGCATGTAACCAACGGCAAGGCATTGGTGGTGGCTACGGTTGGAGCCGAACCCGTGGCAGAAGGGGGATATGCTGCCGCCTTGCTGCTGGACGGTGATTCCCTGCTGCGCCGCGAGTCGCTGCGGGCCAGTGAGGACACCGTGCGTCGCTGGTTCAATGCATGCGCCCTGGTCAGGCCTTCGTCCGAGGGAGGCGTCGTGGTGGTTACCGCAGCGGACACCGGAGGTGTGGGGGCGCTGCTGAGGTGGGACCCTGCAGGTTACGCCCAACGCGAGCTCTCCCTCCGGGCCGAACTGCAGCTTCCACCGGCGGTGCGCATCGCCTCGATCACCGGACCCCGGGCCGCCGTCGAGCATTTCTCGGGTGCAGTGGCAGCGCAACTGGAACACGCCGGCATCCGCCTCCGTACTGCAGGCCCGGCGCCACTCATTCTCAGCGGTCCGCCTTCTTCCCGCCGCTCGGCCGAGGACGTCCGGACCCTCCTGTTCTTCCCCTACGCACAGGCCGCCGCGGTGACCCGGGTCCTGCGCGCAACCCGCTCTGCGACGGCCGCAAAGCGGAGCGCGGAACCGGTCCAACTGCGCCTGGACGGAGTGGACGTACTGTAGCGGAGCCTGCCGTCGGGGAACTGCTACAGCTTGCCGCGGCGTCGTGGCATCCTGCGGCGTTGGGCGGCGATGCCGTGCGCCACATCCACCAGCTGGCGGGCGGATTTCTCCCAGCTGAACTCCCCGGCACGGGCAACTGAGCGCCGTGACGTTTCTTCCCACCGCTCCCGGTCCTGCAGCTTCTTCACAGCGGCGGCAAACTGCTGGGGCGACTCCGGCTCAACATAGCTGGCGACGTCGCCGCCTACTTCCCGGAAAATGGGAATGTCACTTGCAATGACCGGCGTGCCCAGCGCCATGGCCTCGACCAGCGGCAGGCCGTACCCTTCTGCCCGGGAAAGGCTTACCAGCGCGGTGGCTGTTTTCAGGAACGTGGCGTATTCCTCGTCAGTCACGCCGTTGTGGAACTCCACTTTCGCTCCGGCGGGGATGAGCTTCTCCAGTTCGGCGCGCCGCTGCGGGGTGATCCGGCTGAGCAGGTGAAGGGTAAAGCCGGGCAGTTCAGCCATTCCGGCCACCATGGTTTCCACATTCTTGTAAGGCATAAAGGAGCCCATGTACACGAGGGAAGGTTCGGCGCCTGCTTCGGGGATACGCGGTTCCTGGGCAGGCTGCGGAGCGTTGCTGATGATCCTGACGGGCCGGCGCGTCAGCCGGTACTTGGCTATCAGGGCCTCGGTGGTCCGGCTGATGGTGGCTATGACGTCGGCCCGGTTGAGAAGGAGCCGCTGTGGCCAGTACGCCTTGTGGTAAAGGCGCCAGAGCAGCCGCACCGGGGCCGGCAGGAATCCCGGGGGCGCTGGGTGCTCGTAGTAGATGAGGTCATGCAGGGTCAGCACCAGGCCGTAGTTCCGGCCCAGGGTGCCCATCGTCTGCATCGGGCAAACCACCACATCCGCCCCGAGCGGGTTGACCTTTCGGGCAACGAACAGTTCCGCGGGGGACAGGGGACTGTTGATCAGCGTGTACGGCACATCCGGCAGCAGGGCCAGCTGGCGGAGGTCCGAGATCAGCATCGAAACGTCGGCGATCATGGAGGTCGCCGCGATCAGGCTCGCACCGTAGCGGCTGATGCCGTCGTGGTGGTCGGTCCTGGTGAACCGGGCATCGATGACAATCTTCACGCGGCGTGGTCCTTAAGGAAGCTGCGGATGTAGCGGGCGGCAGGCTCCGGCCTTTCGTAATGGATCAGATGGCCAACATCCGGAATGACCCGGAGTTCGCCGTCCGGCAGCAGTTTGACGAGCCGGTGCTGGTCCGGAAGCGCGGCGATTTCATCCTTTTCCCCGGCGATCAGCAGCACCGGAAGGGCCAGGCTACCGGCCACCTCGGCCACGTGGCTGCTGACGGAGGCAGTGAACGATTCGAGGAGGCTGTCACGGCTGGCGAAGGCACTGAAGTACGCGTGGTGCTGGCTGTGGATGAAGCGCCGCAGGTCCCGGTCGCTTGTCTTGGCCATGGCCTCGCTCATCACGCGGACAATGAGCGGGCTGCGCAGCAGTGCCAGCCCCAGCGGACGGGGCAGGCGGGCGGCTGCGCGGTAGTACAGCACCGCCAGCCTGGTCATCACGCCCTTGGGGCCCTCGAGCGCAGGCGCGGCGATGGGGTTGATGAGGATCAGGGGATCTACGGCGCCGGGATGGGCGGCCGCGAAATGGGCTGCAATGATGGACCCGAACGAGTGCCCCAGGAGAACTGTATCCGGCCCCAGACCCAGGGCGGCCATGAATTCCGTGATGAAGGCGCCGTAGCCGTGAACGGTGTGTCCTCCTGGGGGGAAGGCTTCCGAGCTGCCGAAGCCAGGCAGGTCGGGCATGATGATGCGCATTTCGGGAAGCTGGTCGGCCACCCGAAGGAGCCCGTGGTGGTCGCCGCGGAACCCGTGGATCACCAGGATGGTCCGGGTCTCAGCGGTTTCGAGCAGGGGTTCGTACGTCCAGAAAGAGACCCGGCCGCCGGCCAGCTGCAGGGAGGAGGCGTGGGTACGGCCGGCCAGGTCCGCGCTGATGAAGGCGGGCGCCGTGGACTGCCCGCGGTGTGCTGTTTTCATGGGAGTCCTAATTGACGTTGTCCGGGTGGGAACCGGTGCGGTGTCCCCGGTCCAGGCCGGCGAGCGCCTCCATGTCCCGGGCTGAGAGCTCAAAGCCGAAGACGTTCAGGTTCTCGCGGATGCGCGCCTCCGTGCTTGCCTTGGGGATGGCGATGTTCCCCAGTTGTATGTGCCAGCGGAGGATGATCTGCGCCGGCGTCCTGCCGTGTTCGGCGGCGCAGGCCTGGACGACGGGGTCCGCCAGCACATGTCCGCGCCCAAGGGGACTCCAGGCTTCGGTCCTGATCCCGAGGTCATCATGGATTTTCCGCAGCTCCAGCTGCTGGAGCCAAGGGTGCAGCTCGATCTGGTTGACCGCAGGGGTGACCTCTGCGGTCTGCATCAGCCGGTCCAGGTGGGCGGGCTGGAAGTTGCTGACGCCGATGGCCCGCACTTTTCCTTCCCGGTAGAGCGTCTCCATGGCCCGGTAGGTTTCCGGAAACAGTCCACGCCGGGGGCAGGGCCAGTGGATGAGGTACAAGTCCACGTAGTCCAGGCCCAGGTTGACCATTGAGGTGTCGAAGGCACGCAGGGTGGCGTCGTAGCCGTGGTGGTCGTTCCATACTTTGGTGGTAACGAAGATGTCCGCCCTGGCGGGTGCCGGGAACAGTTCACCGGAGCCTCCGCTGCCTGCCTGCGTACCGAGCTGGGAACTGATCCCGCGGGCAACTCCCTGCTCATTGCCGTACATGGCGGCGGTGTCGAAGTGGCGGTATCCGGACCCAAGGGCCACGGCTACAAGGCCGGCCGCATCGGATGGCGGCACCTTGTACAGGCCGTAGCCCAGCTGGTCGATCAGCACGCCGTTGTTCAGGCTCAGCCGCGGGGAGATCCTCATAGCCATGACTCTACCTACTCGCCACGGCGAGGCCCTCCATGCCCACCAGGCGGCGAGCGGTGGCCTCGTCGAGGATCAGGTCCGTAGCCAGGCGGGCCGCCAGGGCACCCTTGAGCCCGTTGATCTTGGACACGCCCGAAACCACGCAGATCCTACGCCGGACCTGGCGAAGTTCCGTGAGGGCCGGGCCTGTGGACCGTTCGTTCAGGACGATCCCGTCTGAGGAACCGTCCGCTCGGAAGAACACCGTTGCAACGTCACCCACAACATCGGACGTTGCCAGGATGTTAAGGTCGCTCTCATCCAGGTAGCCGCCGGCATAAACATGGCTGGGGTAATCGGCGTCCACGGATCCGACGCCAAAGATTGCGATGCTCATCTTTGCCTGAAGTTCAAGGATCCGCTGGACGCTGCGTTCATTCCACATGGCAGTTTTGGTGGCTGCGTGGTCGAAAAAGGCGGGAACGGGGAATTGTTCCACCCGCGCGCCGTAGGCACTGCCGAAGCGGCGCATGATGTCACTGGCGTAGGTGATGCCCGTCGTGTGCATATTGCCGGCGCCGTTCAACTGCACCACCACGCTGTCGTGGGTAATTTTCCTTGTCAGGTGCCGGCTGACGGCGCTGAGGGTGGACCCCCACGCCACACCGATGATCGCATTGGAATCC
>NZ_JBNHFF010000072.1:0-13516 GCF_059089965.1 Arthrobacter sp. SPT-J7 | reverse complement strand
GGGGGTATTATGGGAGGTTTTTATTTTTCCCTGCCCCGGTGTTGTATCTTGGAGCATCGACGCCATCTCGCTCCAGGATGTCAACGCCGCTACCGCCACGCTGGCCTACGGTTCCGTTATCTTCGCCCTGGGGGCCATCCTGGCGGACTTCGCCACCACCCTCGTTGACCCGAGAGTGCGGGTGCAGTAGCCATGACCAACCTCAACGCCGTTGACCCGGCCGCCGTCGCCCAGGACGCGCACCTGGAAAACGCCGATGTCATCATCGGCAAGAACACCATCATTATCCGCCGCTTCATGCGCAACAAGACGGCCGTGACGGGCCTTGCCATCTTCCTGGCCCTGACGGTCTTCTCCTTCGTAGGTGGGTACTTCACCACCTGGGACAAGGAGACCATCGATCCGTTCAACATCGGGATGCCTCCCTCGGCCGAGCATTACCTTGGAACGTCCCAGGCAGGCATCGATCTCTACGCCATGACGGTCGAAGGCACCAGGATCTCCATCCTGATCGGCCTGATCGTGGGGCTTGTCTCTGTCCTCATTGCCGCCGTCTATGGGTGCACCATGGCCTACTTTGGTGGCAAGGTGGACAAGGTGATGCTCTTCATCCTTGAAGCGCTCATCATGATGCCGGCACTGCTGGTGGTTGCGGTAGCCACCAGCGGCGGAGGGGAAGGCCTGAAGCGGGACCTGCCCTCCTGGTTGCTGCTGATCATCGTGCTGTTGGTCTTCAGCTGGATGGGCACGGCCAGGCTGATCCGGTCGTTGTCAATGTCCCTGATGCAGCGGGACTACGTCAAAGCCGCGCAGTACATGGGCGTCCCCCCGCGCCGGATCGTCTGGCGGCACCTGGTTCCCAACATCGGCTCGCTGCTGGTGCTGGACATCACCCGCGGCGTCACCGGCGCCATCCTCGCGGAGGTGGCCTTCTCGTTCATCGGCATCGGCATCAAAGTTCCGGACGTCAGCCTGGGCGTGCTCATTGGCGGCGCCACATCCCAGGTGCAGACCTTTCCCTGGATGTTCTGGGTGCCGCTGACTGTGATGTTCCTGCTCACAGGTTCGCTGGCCATGATGAACGACGGACTGCGCGACGCCTTCGACCCCAGCTCCAGCTCAAGTGGCAGCGCCAAGAAACGCAGTGCCCTGAAAACCCGCATTAGGGGGAAGTCCTCATGAGCAGCGAAATTGCCGCCGGGCCTGCGGAACAGCCCCAGTCAACGGTGGAAAGGCTGCACGTCGCAGGCCTGCACGCCGCCACGGACGCCGTCCTGTCCGTCCGGGACCTGAACGTCCGCTTCAACACCGAGAACGGCGTAGTCCACGCCGTCCGGGGCGTTGATTTTGACCTCCTGCCCGGTAAGACGCTGGGAATCGTGGGAGAATCGGGGTCCGGCAAATCCGTGACGTCCCTGGCTGTCATGGGGCTCCTCCCTACCACGGCGGAAATATCCGGGTCCGTCAGGCTCAAAGGCAAGGAGCTGCTGGGCCTCAGCGACAAAGCCATGTGCGAGTACCGCGGCAATGAACTGGCCATGGTCTTCCAGGATCCGCTGTCTTCCCTCACGCCGGTGTACACCGTAGGCACCCAGATCGTGGAAGCACTCACCATCCACAACCCCACCATGAGCAGGCATGCAAAAGAAGCCCGCGCCGTCGAACTCCTGGCCATGGTGGGCATTCCCAGCCCGAAGGACAGGCTGAAGGCCTTCCCGCACGAGTTCTCCGGCGGCATGCGCCAGCGGGTGATGATCGCCATCGCAATCGCGAACAACCCGCGCGTCCTCATCGCTGATGAGCCGACGACGGCCCTGGACGTTACCATCCAGGCCCAGGTCCTGGAGGTGCTGCATACCGCCCAGGAGGAGACGGGCGCCGCCGTCGTGATGATCACGCACGACCTGGGCGTGGTGGCCGGGATGGCAGACGACATTGTGGTGATGTACGCCGGCAAACCCGTGGAGACGGGCGCGGTGGATGACATCTACTACAACCCGCGGATGCCCTACACCATGGGACTGCTCGGCGCCGTGCCGCGCGTCGACGTAGCGGAGAAGTCGTCCCTGGTCCCCATCGAGGGCATGCCGCCCAACCTGATCCACACGCCCACCGGATGCTCCTTCGCGCCCCGCTGCCCCCTCGCAACCGATGCCTGTCTCGAGGGCGAGCCGGCGCTGGCGGCGGTACCCGGAAGTGCCCTTCACCGCGCCGCCTGCATCAAATCCGGATCCCTGGGCGGCGACGTCGACGTCCACGACGTCTTCTCGGCCCCGCCGGTGGCGGTGTCCCGCTTCGATGCCATTCCGCGCGGGGAACGCTCCACGGTCCTGCAGCTCAAGGACGTGCGCAAGCACTTCCCCCTGACCAAGGGTGCGCTGCTGAAACGCCGGATCGGCACCGTCAAAGCCGTGGACGGAGTCAGCTTCGACATCCGCGAGGGCGAGTGCTTTTCGATCGTGGGCGAGTCCGGTTCCGGAAAGACCACCACCCTGCTGGAGATCATGGAGTTCCACAAGGACCAGGATGGCGAGGTGACGATTGGCGGCATCAGCAACAAGCAGGCTGCCGATGCCCGGACCAAGAGTGCCATGCGCCGCGAAATGCAGATGGTCTTCCAGGATCCCACCGGCGCTCTGGATCCGCGGTTCACGGTATACGAGGTGCTCGCCGAGCCGCTCCAGAACGCCGGGATGGACAAGCAGGCCATCAGGAAGCGCATCATGGAACTGATGAAGCTGGTGGGCCTGCAGCCGGACCACGTCAACCGGTTTCCCAACCAGTTTTCCGGCGGACAGCGCCAGCGCGTCGGCATCGCCCGTGCCCTGGCCGTCAATCCGAAGCTGGTGGTCCTGGACGAACCCGTCTCCGCGCTCGATGTTTCCGTCCAGGCCGGGGTAATCAACCTCCTGGACAGGCTCCGTGCCGAGCTGGGCCTCAGCTACCTGCTGGTGGCGCACGACCTTTCGGTGGTCCGGCACATCTCCAACCGCGTGGCGGTTATGTACTTGGGCAAGATTGTGGAGATCGGTGAGGTGGACCGGGTGTTCGACAACCCCCGCCACCCCTACACCCGGGCCCTGCTCTCGGCCATCCCGGTACCGGACCCACAGGTGGAGCGGACCAGGGAGCGGATCATCCTGCGCGGCGACCTGCCCTCCCCGCTGGACGCCCCCAGGGGCTGCAATTTCGCCACCAGGTGCCCCGTCTTCGCGGCCCTGCCGCCCGCTAAACAGGAAAAGTGCCTCACCTTGGAGCCCCCGCTGGAACCGGTGGCACCCTCGGCAGCGGCCCAGGCCCTCACCGCCCAGCCACTGCCGGCCCTGGACCAGCGTTTCGCCTGTTTCTTCCCCGACGGGGAACTGGACGAGGACATGCTGGTAGTCCACGAACCGGACCACCATGCACCTTAAGTTTTTCACACACATCACCAGCATCACCACCTGCAATAACGAAGGGAACACCATGAGGAAACTGAACAAGATCGGCGGAGCGGCGGCCATTGCTGCTGCTCTGGCGCTGACTGCCTGCGGCGGCGGCGGTGGCGGGGCCACAGGGCCGGAAACGGCAAAGGGGCAGGAGGCAGGCAGCGACCTGTCCAAGCTCATCAGCATTAACGAAAAGCCCGCCGCAGATCTTGAACAGGGCGGCAAGGTCACCCTTCCGCTGGGCAACATCGGCCCGGACTTCAACGGCTTCTCGAACAACGGCAACAGCGCCGACAACTCTGCGTTGATGGCACCGATCAACCCGGTCGCGGTCTCGGGTGGCGGTATCGGCGGTTGCTGGAAGGTCGACTTCATTGGCAAGGCCACGCCGAACAAAGACTTCTGCGAATCCGTGGAGAGCGAGATGGTGGACGGCAAGCAGACCATCACCATCAAGATCAACGAAAAGGCCACCTACAACGACGGCACCCCCATTGACGTCAAGGCCTTCCAGAACACGTGGAACATCTTGAAGAGCCCCGATGCAGGCTACGACATTGTCACGTCCGGAGCCTACGAATTCGTTGAATCCGTAGAGGCCGGCAGCAGCGACAAGGAAGTCATCGTCAAGACCAGCCAGCCGGTTTACCCGCTGGAGGACCTGTTCTTTGGCCTGATCCACCCCGCCGTCAACACCCCGCAGATCTTCAACGAGGGCTTCAACGGCGAAATGCACCCGGAGTGGATGGCGGGCCCGTTCAAGCTGGACCAGTACGATACCGCTGCCAAAACGGTAACCCTGGTGCCCAACGAGAAGTGGTGGGGCAACAAGCCGGTCCTGGAAAGCGTAGTGTTCCGCCAGCTTGAGACCAGCGCCCAGATCGCCGCCTTCAAGAACGGCGAAATCGATGGAATGTCCGCCAACACCATCGCCCTCTATAAGCAGCTTGAGGGCACCAAGGACTCCGAAGTCCGACGCGGCCAGCGTCTCTTCGCCGGCGGCATGAACATCAACGCCCAGAAGATCACCGATGTTGCAGTCCGCAAGGCGATTTTCGCGGCAGTGGACCGTGAGGCCCTCCGCAAGGTGCGTTTCAACGGCCTGAACTGGGAAGAGCCAAGCTCCGGCTCCATGATGCTCCTGCCCTTCTCTGAGTACTACCAGGACAACTACCCGGTGAAGGAAACCGGTCCCGATGCTGCCAAGAAGGTCCTGACCGACGCCGGCTACACCGCGAACGCTAACGGCATCATGGAGAAGGACGGCAAGCCCGCTGCCTTCAGGATCAGCAACTTCGGTGACGACCCCACCACCCTTGCATTCACCCAGACCCTGCAGAAGCAGCTTCAGGCCGGCGGCATGGATGTAGGCATCGATCAGCGCGCCTCCGCCGACTTCGGCAAGGTGATCGGTGGCCGCGACTTCGACATGAGCGTCTCCGGCTACACGGTTGGCGCGGACGCCACGTCTGCTGTCAAGCAGTACTACGACTCCAAGACCAACGAAAACCAGCTGGGCGATGCCGAACTGGACAAGAAGATCGCCGATCTGGCGTCCATCGAGGACAACGCCGAGCGCAACAAGGCGGCAATGGAAGTTGAAAAGGAGCACATGGCGAAGTACTTCTCCATGGGCGTGGTGATGAACGGCCCGCAGATCTCCTTCGTCCGCACGGGCCTGGCCAACTACGGTCCGTCCCTGTTCCAGAGCCTGTCCCAGGTTCCGGACTGGACCACCCTCGGCTGGGAAAAGAAGTAACAGCCCGCCCCAGCTGAAAGCAACTGAATAACCAAACGGTGAGGCCGGCATCTCTTGGAACATTAGGGTTGCCGGCCTTCGCCGTGCCCCGCCCCATTCTCCCCGAACGCTCTCTCACATACCGCCGCATTTTTTCGGAAGGCTCTCTCACCTTTCGCTGTTCCGGGGACTGGCGGACACGTGCGGGAGTACCGTAGCCCTATGACTGACTCCGCCGCTTCACGCATCATCCGCACGGCCGTCGTCGGCTACGGCCTGTCCGGCAGCGTCTTTCACGCGCCCTTGATCGGGACGGACGGACGCTACTCGCTGGACGTGATCGCTACGTCCAGTGTGGAGCGGCAAAGGGAAGCCACTGCCCGCTACCCTGGGGTGAGGACAGTGCACGACGGCATTGCTGTCCTGGAGCGTGCTGCTGGCCTTGACCTCGTGGTCCTGGGCACCCCGCCCGCCACGCATTACCCGCTCGCCAAGGCAGCGCTGGAGGCGGGCCTGGACGTGGTGGTGGATAAACCCTTCGCGGTGACCAGCGAGGAAGGACAGGAGCTTATTGCCCTCGCCCAACAACTCGGGCGGGTGCTGACGGTGTTCCAGAACAGGCGGTGGGACGGTGACTTCCTGACGCTCCGAAAACTCCTGGCGGCCGACGCCGTGGGGAAAGTGACCAGGTTCGAGTCGCGGTTCGAGCGCTGGTCCCCTGCGATAGCCAAGGCCTGGAAGGCGCACGCCACCGCCACGGACGGGGGCGGCGTCCTGTTTGACCTTGGCAGTCACCTGATCGACCAGGCGCTCCTGCTGTTTGGTCCCGCGGCGGTGGTCCATGCAGAGCTCAAGGCACGGCGCGCGGACGAGCGCGCGGATGACGACGTCTTCCTGGTGTTGCGGCACGACACCGGGGTACTGAGCCACCTCACGATGAACATGCTCTGTGCGCAGCAGGGCCCCCGGTTCCGCGTGCTGGGCTCCGTAGGCGGCTTCACCAAAAACGGTGTGGACCCGCAGGAGCCTTACATCGTTGCGGGCGGCAGCCCCCTGGACGCGGAGTACGGCGAGGAGGCGCCGGAGTGGGCAGGGCTCCTGGGCCGCGACGGCCATCTGGATGCCCTCCCCACCGAGCGGGGCGCCTACCCCGAGTTCTACCGGCTCCTGGCGGACAAAATCCTCGACGGCGGCGCCACCTCACCCCTGCCAGTCCCGGTAGATCCCGCAGGACCGGTGGAAGTCCTCAAACTGATAGAACAAGCACGCGAACTGGCTTCTGCGCGGAGTTAAGCCGTGACCAGTTCGTGCCAGTCCGCTACGAGGGGCAGGTCGTGCGCTTCGGACACCGAGTGATGGGCTACATGGCCTGCGGCGATGTTGAGGCCGGCGGCGAGGGCAGGGTCGCGGTCGAAAGCGGCCTTGACGCCGAGGTTGGCCAGGGACACGGCGTACCGCAACGTCACGTTGGTCAGGGCGTAGGTGGAGGTGTTGGGGACGGCACCGGGCATGTTGGCCACGCAGTAGAAAATGGTGTTGTGGACCTTGTACGTGGGTTCCTGGTGCGTGGTGGGGTGGGTGTCCTCGAAGCAGCCGCCCTGGTCAACCGCGATATCCACCAGGACTGAGCCGGGCTTCATGCGGGCCACCAGGTCGTTGGTTACCAGCTTGGGGGCCTTGGCGCCGGGGATGAGGACGGAGCCGATCACCAGGTCGGCGTCCACCACGGACTTTTCGATCTCGTAGGAGTTCGATGCCACCGTCTTGAGCCGGCCCTGGTACTGGGCGTCCAGCTCGCGCAGGCGGTTGATGTTGATGTCCATGATGGTGACGTCCGCGCCCAGGCCCAGGGCCATGGCGGCCGCGTTGGTTCCGGCAACGCCGGCACCCAGGACAACCACCTTGGCCGGCCGGACGCCGGGTACGCCGCCCAGCAGCACGCCCTTGCCGCCGGCGGGGGCCATCAGGGAAGCGGCGCCCACCTGCACGGAGAGCCGGCCGGCTACCTCTGACATGGGGGCCAGCAGCGGCAAGGTGCGGCCTTCCTGGACCGTCTCGTAAGCGATGGCAGTGACGCCGGAGTTGACAAGTTCGCGGGTGAGTTCCGGCTCGGCGGCGAGGTGGAGGTAGGTGAAGAGGATCAGGCCCTTGCGGAAGCGGTGGTACTCGGCCTTGATGGGTTCCTTGACCTTCATCACCATATCCGCGCGTGCCCAGACGTCGTCGGCGTCGTTGACGATCTCGGCGCCGGCAATGGCATATTCCTCGTCCGTGATGCCGGAGCCCAACCCTGCGCCGCGTTCCACCAGCACTGTGTGGCCGTGGTTGCGGAATTCGTGGACACCGGCGGCCGTGATGGCCACCCGGAATTCGTTGTTCTTGATTTCTTTGGGGACACCGATGATCATCGTGGGCTCCAGGTTCTCGGCTGGTAAGCCGGAAAGTGCGGAAAGATTCTGTGTTTCCACGATAAATCCGTTGTGAGCCAGCTGACACGGAGGGCCAGCGGCGGGCAGACGACAGACCGCGCCATTCCGCGGAATTTATCACGAACGCATCGACAATTGTTCACCGCATGGGCGTCAGGTGTCGCCTCATGTCCGTTCGTTCAGGCTGCCAGAAAAGCAGTAGTGTTGGGCCATGCAGCAGGGCGTGGAGCAATTGGTCGAGCAGGTGGCCGAGAAGCTGGGGCGGGGCTTGTCCCTGGAGGACCTGGACGGCGTGCTGCTCGCTTACAGCTCCAACCAGTCCCACGCCGACCGTGTCCGCGTAAACTTCCTGCTCAGCAAGAAGGTGCCGGCCGATGTCAGCGCCTGGCAGCTGTCCCACGGAATCGCCACCGCCGTCCGCCCCGTGGTGGTGCCCGCAAACCCGCATCTTGGCATGCTGGGGCGGGTCTGTGTTCCACTGATGGTCCGCGGCTTCCGCGTGGGTTATCTCTGGGTGCAGCAGGACTCCGTAGAAGAGAGCCCGACGGCGATCCTCACCCAGCTTCCCGCAGTTGCCAACGAACTCGAGATGCTCTCCGGGCTCCTGCTCGATTCGAACACCGCCGAATCCGAATTCCGGCGGGGGCGTGAGCGGGAATTCCTGTCTGCCTGTGTCGGGGAAGTTCATGCGGTGGCGGCAGTGGCAGGGTGGAAAGAGGTTCAGGGCCGCGGGCCCTGGCAGATGGTCACAGTGCTGGACGCCGACGGGTGGGCGGGTGGTCCGGATCCCATCGCCTCGACCCTGATCCACCGCTCGGCAGCGCTTCAGGCAACGGTGGGTGTTGATGCTGCCCTCTTCAGTGCCGGCACGGAGACCCACTCCGTGGTGCTGTTCCGCGAGTCATCGGGCCGCGCAAACCACGCCCAAGTCTTGGTCCACTACCAGCTTGAGCTGGCCAAGCGGTCCGGGCGGCCCGTCCACCGCATCATCCTGGGGCTCAGTGAAGGGTTTGCCCGGCCGCGGGAGCTCGGCGAGGCCTACCGGCAGTCCAAGCTTGCCGCGCAGGCTGCTGCGGTGGATCCGCAGCTCGGGGAACTGGTGGACTGCCGGTCCACCGGTGTTTATCAGCTGCTGGCCTCGGCCGGGGGAGGGGCGGGCACGTGGGCTGACTCCGGGTCCGTGTACTTCCGCATGCTCGAGGACCACGACCGCAACGGCGAACTGATCCCGGTCCTGGAGCTGCTGTACGACAACGACGGTTCCGTCCAGGACGTGGCCGCGAAACTCCACCTGCACCGGAGCAGCATTTACAACCGGCTTGGCCGGATCCGCCAGTTACTGGGCGTGGATCCGCTGAAGGGGATGCCCCGCCTGGAACTCCACGCGGCCCTCAAGATGCGTCGCTGGGCTCTTCGGCCCCGAATCTGAGCAGTCAAGAATCTGAAGCACCCGGGATCTGCGGCAGCCGGGCCCCAAAGCAGGCAGGGCCAGGAGTTACGCGTCCTTGGCGTGGCCCTCGGCAGCCTGGTTGCCATGCGCCAGTTCCCCGGCGGCCTGGTCCGCAGTCGCCTTTTTCTGCCGGTCCTTCTTCTGCCCCTCCAGCCACGCCATGATGGCCGCCAGGGGAATCCGCCGGTGGCTGCCGCGGTACTCCACGGGGATCTCGCCGCGGTCGGTCATGTTGCGCAGGTAGGTGTGCGAGATTCCCGCCAGCTCTGCAGCCTTGGACGTGGTCAACATTTCCTCCACGCTGCTGACGGTCACAGCCTCGCCGCGGCTGAACCGCTGCAGGAGGTCAACGACGGCGTCCCTCGCCAGAGGCGGAAGGCGGTGGACAGTGCCGTCCACGAAAACGGTGATGTCATCGCTGCCGGCCAGGGCCTGCTGCAGCTTTACGGCCTCCTCGGGCGGAAGGGCGCCGGCCATCCTGGGAGCAATCAGTGCCATGGGCCCAGCTTACCGGTGGATCCCCTAGTGCCGGTGTGCTCCGCCCGCCGGTCTGCCAGTGAGCCACGGGCTGCGGCGGTATGCTCGGCTGATGGCATTAACTGGTGGCCGGGACGTTACATCCGGCGGTTTACAGGGAAGGCTCTATGCCTCCGTCCAACCGGCGGAGATGGGAGCCCGGCCTACCTATGTCCTGCTGCACGGCATCGGTGTCTCCCACCGGTACCTGGCCAGGCTGCACCAGGAACTGGCAAAAGCAGCGGACGTCTACTCCTTCGACCTGCCCGGCTTCGGGAAGTCGTCAAAACCCGGACGCCAGATGCAGGTTGAGGACTTCGCAGCCTTCATCTCGGAGGTCCTGGCGGAAGCCGGGGTTTCAAACTACGTTCCAGTGGGCCATTCAATGGGTACCCAGTTTGCAGTGGAACTGGCCCTGCAGGAACCGGAGCGCGTGGCCGGTGCCGTGCTGATGGGTCCGGTGGTAGAGACCAGCCGCAAGTCGGTGGCCAGGCAGGCGATGGCACTGACGCGCGACGCCATGTTCAGCGAGTCCCTGACGTCCAACGCGATCGTCTTCAGCGACTACTTCCGGGCCGGCCCGCGCTGGTACCTGACCGAACTGCCGGTGATGATGGAATACCCCTTGGAAGAACGGCTGGCCGCTGTCAACCAGCCCGTACTGGTGCTCCGCGGAACCAAGGACCCCGTTGCCCGCCGGCCTTGGTGCGTGAACCTCGCAGAGGTGGCCCCGAAGGGAACGATGGCCGAGATCCTCGGCCAGGGCCACGTCTTCCAGCACACTGCCCCGGAAATCGCGGCCCAGGCCGTCAACGGTTGGGTCCGGGCCGTGAACGGGTTCGACGTCACGGCCTAACCGAAACCCCCGCCGGCAGGGCGGGTGGGGGCCGTGTCAGAGCCCCAGTTCCTCCAGGACAGGCAGCTTCTCGCGCACCCACGCCCGCGCCTCGGTGGCACTGGGGGCGGAGAGGGCGAGCTTTGCGAGCTGCTGCGCTTCCTCGAGGGTCACCGTCTTCAGCACCGCCGCCACGGCGGCGAGGGAGCGGGCCGTCATGGACAGCGTGCTAACGCCCAGGCCCGTCAGTACGACGGCGAGCGCCGGGTCCGCGGCAGCCTCACCGCAGACGCCCACGGGCTTGTTGCTGCCCTCGGCGCGTGATCCCTCCACCGTCAGCCCCACGAGGCGAAGGACGGCTGGCTGCCACGGGGTGTTGAGGTTCGCGAGCGGGCCGAGCTGGCGGTCGGCGGCCATGGCGTACTGGGTGAGGTCGTTGGTGCCAAGGCTCGCGAAAGCCACTTCGCGGAGGATGGCTTCGGCAGTGAGGGCAGCGGAAGGAACCTCCACCATCACGCCGGGGGTCTTGATTCCGGCATCTGCGCACATGGAGGCAAAACGGGCAGCCTCTTCCGCCGTCGAGATCATGGGGGCCATGACCCACACGTCCGCTTCGGACTGCTTCTCGGCCAGCGCGATGGCTTCCAGCTGACGGTCCAGGACGCCAGGGGTGGTGAAGTCGGTGCGGTAACCGCGGACGCCCAGGGCTGGATTGGGTTCCGTAGAGTCGGTGAGGAACGGGAGCGGCTTGTCGGCGCCGGCGTCGAGCGTGCGCAGGACAACCTTCTTGCCCGGGAAAGCATCGAAGACGCTCTTGTAGGCCGCGGCCTGCTCTTCGACAGAGGGCTCGGTATCCCGCTCCAGGAAGCAGAACTCGGTGCGGAACAGTCCCACGCCCTGGGCGCCAAGCTTGGCGGCCGCCTCGGCGTCCTTGCCGCCGCCGACGTTGGCGAGCAGCGGCACGAGGTGGCCGTCCGCCGTCGAGCCCGTGCCGCTGAACTCGGCCAGCAGCGAGGCCGTGGCCGCCCATGCCTCCGCTGCGGCACGCAAGGATTCGTCCGGCTCGGAGGTGACAGTGCCGGCGGCACCGTCCAAATACACCTCCGTGCCGTCCGGGAGTTCGTCCACACCGACAGCGGCGACGACGGCGGGAAGGCCAAGGGAGCGGGCAATGATGGCGGTGTGGGACTGGGGCCCGCCGCCTGAGGTCACCAAGGCCAAAACCTTGTTCGGGTCCAGGGTGGCGGTGTCGGCTGGAGCCAAGTCTTCAGCCACCAGGACGAAGGGCGTGCTCGACGCGGGGATGCCGGGCGCCGCGACCCCGCGAAGCTCGGCGACGATACGGGCGCGAACGTCCAGGACGTCGGTAGCGCGCTCGGCCATGTAGCCGCCCAGGTTGTGGAGCATTTCCGAGACGGAGGAGCCGGATTCCCAGATGGCGCGTTCGGCTGATGCGCCGCGGGCAACGAGCTTGGCGGCACCCTTGATCAACATGGTGTCCTTGGCCATCAGTGCCGTGGCTTCCAGGACTGCCTTGCCGTCACCGGTGGCATGGGCGGCACGCGCCTTGAGCTCGTCGTGCACGGCCTGGGCCGCCCCCTTCAGTGCTGCTGTGGCTTCCTCGGCGGTGGTGCCTGCTGCCAGTTGCTCACCGGCGGGAGGCTCGCTGATGGGTTTGGGCATCTGCCGGACGGTGCCGATAACGCGGCCTGGGCTGACGCCTACTCCTGGGAAGTTCTGCACTGAAGGTCCTCATTCTCTGCCGGTTGCCAGGCCCGCCGATATTGTCCGGCGCAATGCCGGGTCCGCCGGAGGACTGCTACGTCCGGAGGCGGAAAACGTGCCTGAAAAAATTGTATGTGATTCAGTTCATATAGCATTGCTATAGGTGCTAGGGTAGCGGTTATGAGTTTGGATGGCCAGCTTCCCCCCAAGGTGCGGCTGCTGCGCGCCGCCGCTGAGCTGTTGGCAAACTCAGCGGGAGCGCCCGTTTCCACCCGCCAGATCACCCAGCTGGCAGGGGTGAGTGCTCCCACGCTGTACCACCACTTCGGTGACAAGGAAGGGCTGTTTGACGCCGTCGTCGCCGCAGGGTTTGAAGAGTACGTTGCGGGCGAAAGGGATTTCGCCGCCTCCGGACAGCCGCTCGAGGATATCCGGAGAATGTGGGACAACCACGTGCAGTTCGGGCTCAACCAGCCGGAACTTTACCTGGTGATGTTCGGCAACATCCGCCCTGAAAACCGCCCCGTCATCGTCGCCGATGCCGAGGCCCTGATGGAGGAAATGCTGAACAAGGCGGCGGTGGCAGGCCAGCTGAACGTCCAGCCCAGGGAGGCTGCCAGGTCCATCCTGGCGGCGAACGTGGGCGTGACGCTGATGCTGATCGCGGAGCCCGCCTCCGACCGGAACCTCGAATTGTCCACCATGACCCGGGACGCCATGATTTTCGCGGTGTCAGCCGAGCCCGCCAGCGGCGCGGCCCCGGGCGACACCGGAAAGTCATCGGTGGTGGTGGCAGCGATCGCCCTGAACGCCGCGCTTCAGGCTTCGCACTCAGACCAGCTCTCCAGCTCGGAACTCAAACTCTTCCTCGAATGGCTTCACCGCATCTCCACCAGCCCGGCCGGCTGAAAAGGGCCAACAGTTCCATCAGTACGTCGTCGTAAGTATCGGACCATCCTGCGGAGCAGCGGGAATGACGGTTAGGAAAGCACATGGCAACAGAGACAGTTGCAAAACCCCGCACCAGCATGCGCGTTGGCGTCCAGAAGTTCGGGACGTTCCTGTCCGGAATGATCATGCCCAACATCGGCGCTTTCATCGCCTGGGGCCTCATCACAGCCCTCTTCATTGAGAAGGGCTGGCTGCCTGTTCCCCAACTGGGTGGCTTCGGCGAGACAAACGGTGTCCCGAACACCGGGCTTGTGGGACCGATGATCACCTACCTGCTGCCGCTCCTGATCGGCTACACCGGCGGCAAGATGGTCTACGACGTCCGCGGCGGCGTGGTGGGTGCCATCGGCACCATGGGCGTGATCGTGGGTGCCGGCATCCCCATGTTCATCGGCGCCATGATCATGGGCCCGCTGGGCGGCTGGACCATGAAGAAGATCGACT
>NZ_JBNHFF010000071.1:0-13564 GCF_059089965.1 Arthrobacter sp. SPT-J7 | reverse complement strand
CGCCGTCGGCGGTTTGGCGGCCTGCGTGGGGGCCGGAACCGCCAACCCGTTGGCCCCCGGCCTGCTCGTTTGGCTGTTTATGGGGCCCTACCTGGCCAGCGCCGGCTGGGCCTCCGCCATGATGGGACTGGGCAACGAAGCAACGGGCGACACCTTCAACGGGCCACCCGCAGAGGCGCGGGCTACATCTCCAAGTTGATAAGCAGCGGTTCCGGATGCAGTGTGATCCCGAAGCGCTGTTCGACGCCGGTACGCACTTCCCGGGCTACTGCCAGCACGTCCGCGGCACTGGCCGAGCCGCGGTTGGTGATGGCCAGGGTGTGTTTAGTGGACAGGGATGCGCGGCCCCCGCTGACGCTGCCGGGCTCCAAACCAAAGCCCTTGCCGAAGCCGGATTGGTCGATCAGCCAGGCAGCTGAGAGTTTCACCAGCCCGTCCTGACCGGCGGGGTAGCGGGGCGCCCCCTCCGGCAGGGCGGCAGCAACCTCGGCCGGGACGATGGGGTTGGTGAAAAAGGAACCCGTGGAGTACGTGTCCCGGTCCTCGGGGTTCAACACCATGCCCTTCGAAGCCCGGAGCCGGAGCACTTCCCGGCGCACATCCGTAGAGTAGGCACGCTTGCCCTGCTCGACCCCTAGCGACCGTGCCAGTTCCGCGTAGCGGATCGGGGCGCTCATGCGCCCCAGGGGCAGCTGGAACTCGACAGTGAGAACCACGTAGCGGGGCGAGCCGTTAACCGTGGTCTGCTTCAGGATGGAGTCCCGATACCCGAACTTCAGCTCCGAGTTGGTAAACGTTTTGACAGCATTCCGCTCCCGGTCCCAGGTCCGGACAGCAGCGATGGTCTGGGAAACGTCCGAGCCGTAGGCACCCACGTTCTGCACCGGTGTTGCACCGGTTGAGCCCGGGATGCCAGCGAGGGCCTCGATCCCGGACCAGGCGTGGAGGACCGCGTGCTCCACCAGCTTGTCCCAGTTGTGCCCGGCCTGCACCACCACGGCCACGCCCCCGCACGAGTCCTCCGCGTTGACGGTGAACCCCTCCGAGGCGATCCTGACGACGGTACCCGGGAACCCGCCGTCGGAAATCAGCAGGTTGGAGCCACCGCTCAGGATCAGCAGCGGCTCACCTGCTGCATCCGCGGTTCGGACGGCGTCGATGATTTCAGCCTCGGTCCGCGCCTCGATATAGGCACCGGCAGGGCCTCCGACGGCGGCCGTGGTCAGCTGGGAGAGAAGGGTGGAAGTCACCAAACCACCATATCCGTAAACCCGTGCCCGGCTTCCCCGCTCAGCTGAGCCGGACGACGGCCTGGGCCTTCATCAGGACTTTCTGCCCCGCGGAAACAACGGTGAGGTCAACACGGGCGGTGCCCGCATCGGCGTCGAGCTTTCCGATGGTGCCGCTGATTTCGATGGTGGCGCCGGGGTCCGGGGTACCGGTGGTGTCGGTGACCAGGACCGGCTTGGTGAAGCGGGTCTGGAAGTCGACGATGGCGGCCGGGTCGCCTGCCCAGTCAGTGACCAGCTGTACGGCGGAGCCCATGGTGAACATGCCGTGCGCGATGACGCCGGGCAGTTCCACGCCGATGGCGAAGGCTTCGTTCCAGTGAATGGGGTTGAAGTCGCCGGAAGCGCCGGCGTACTTGACCAGGTCGGTACGGGTGACCTCGATGGTGCGGCTGCCGATTTCCTGGCCGGCGCTGAGTTCATTGAACGTGGGGCTCATGGGTTACTGTCCCTCTCCGCGGACCAGGATGGATGACGTGGTGGTGGTGACCGGCTCCCGGGAATCATCGGGGCCGAGCGCGAAGATCTCAGAACGCGTGGTGATCATCGCGCCGCCGCCCATGGCACGGACGCCGTCCACGTGGAGCTCCGCAACCAGGCGGTCGCCGGCGTGGATGGGCCGGTGGTGGGTGAAGCGCTGGTCGGCGTGGACCACGCGCGTAAAGTCGATGCCGGCCTCCGGATCCTCGATGAGCTGGGCGTCCGCGCGCTGGGCAATGATGATGGCAAACGTTGGCGGAGCAACAAGGTCTGCGTGGCCCAGGGCATTGGCGGCATCCACGTCGAAGTGGGCAGGATGGGTGGCTTTGACGGCGCGGGCAAATTCGCGGATCTTCTCGCGGCCAACGTCGTACACCTCTGCGGCAGGGTAGCTTCTGCCCTGCAGGTCCGGATTGATAGTCATGGGCTCAAGCCTATCGTCCGGCTCGGGAGCGGCCTGAAAGGTTACCGGCGCAGGTTCTTGCGGATGCTCTGGCCGCGGACTACGATCCCGGCGATGTGCAGGACGAGGCCCAGCCCTATCAGCGGGAGGGAGGCAGTGGCGAGGGCGGAGTTGCCGGTGGTGTTTCCCACGAGGTTCAGGATGATGCCGACGGCGATGAGTCCCATCGCGCCGAAAACCAGGACTTTGTAGCGGGTTGGCGCGGTGGCCCAGAATTCGTTCAGCACCCTGCCATTCTACTGGTCCGCCACCGGCCCCCGCCCCGGGCGGGCGCCGCTGGCGGAGTCAGAACAGCGCTTCCTGGACTGCCGGAACCACAGAGCTGTACTGGCCCAGTTCGATGGTCCGGCCCTTGAGCTGGCCAAGGTCCACCACGAATTCCAGGTCGGCGGCATCGAGGGCTGCCAGGACAAAGCTTCCTGCCGCGGACCGGATGGTGAACCCGTGCTGCCCGGAAGCCAGCGTGTGGGGGTAGGCGTGGCGGGCGGCCCCGGAGCACAGCCTTTCAGCGAGTCCGGGCCGGTTCCAGCCTTCGTCCACCACCTCGAAACCGTTCAGGCCTGCTTCGGATATGACCTGGCGTGCGGTGGTTGCGTGCGCCGCGTTGTGTGCGGTGAGCCAAGAAGCAGGAGCCGGAGTTGCCAGTGCGGCGGCCTTGGCTGCAGACCGTACCTGTTGCGGAAGCCTGCCGTCGCGCGTCACCAGGTCCTCCAGGATCCGCACCACCCGCCCGTCATCGGCACGGGCGACGTAGCGCGCCACCACGGTTCCCTGTTCGGCGAGCCGCTGCCACTTTCGAAGATTCGACGCCGTGCCTACCTTGGTTGCCCCGTTGGCGAAGGTGGCGACGTATAGCCAGTGCGGCTGCATCAAATAGCTGCGCAGGCCGGGCGGAACATCGCCGTTCCGGTGGAAGTCGTGCATATGCCGGAAATCGTCCACCACAAAGCACCGCTCACACTGGTGCCCACGGGATGCCGGAGATTGCCGGGCGCACAACACGTGGTCCCGGTGGTTGGGGCTGTGCACACGGTGGTGGCCCAGGCAGGACTTCCCTTCGGCGGCGAGCCGGAAACACAGGCGGGTGCCGCCGCCGAGCGCTAATTCCTCAAATGTGCCGTCCGGCGCCTGAAGCCGCAGTACAGGGCAGGACGCCGGCGGCGCAGGCCAAGAGACCCCGTGGACCAGATAGCGGGTAGCGGTCACGGGGTCTCCTGGAAATCAGTGTGGGTGTTACAGCGCGGGCTGTACCCCAAAGGCTACCGCGAGCTTCATGATCTTCTCGGCGCGGCCCAAGCGGGGCAGGTCGGAGCCGTCACGGATGACGCGGCCGTTGGCTTCGAAGTCGGCCATGAAGTCGGTGGCCCAGGCGACGTCGGACGGCGTGGGGCTGATGACCTCGTTGATAACGGGGGTCTGGTCGATGGCCAGGCACAGCTTGCCGGTCATGCCCATCATTACGGTGATGCCAGTCTGCTCCCGCAGGATGGGGTGGTTGGTGCCGACGGTGGGGCCGTCGATGGGGCCCGGGAGGTTGCCGACGCGGCTGGCAACGACCAGCTTGGCGCGCGGGTAGGCCATGGCCTCGGCCGTGGCCGCCATTCCTGTGTCGCGGCGGAAGTCACCGGAGCCGAAGGCCAGGCGGAATGCGCCTTGGGCCTTGGCGATCTGGTTGGCTTCCTCGATGCCGACGGCGGATTCCACCAGCGGGATGACGGGGGTCTTGCCGTCCATGCGGTGGAAGCTTTCGGTGACTTGGTCGGCGGATTCGGTCTTCGCTAGCATGACGCCGAGGAGGCCCGGGGTGCCGCGAAGGCCCGCCAGGTCGTCCGCCCAGAACGGGCTGGTGGCGTCGTTGATCCGGACCCAGGCCTTACCGCCGGCGGTCAGCCAGTCAACCACGTTGCTCCGGGCCTGGTCCTTCTGGGAAGGGTCCACGGCATCTTCAATATCCAGGATGATCGAATCGGCGCGGGACACTGCCGACTGGTCAAAAAGCTCAGTCTTCATGGCATTAACAAGGAGCCATGAGCGGGCGATCTCTGCTGGGATGTTGCGTTCCGGCCTTACGGTCTCGGTGGCGATGGTAGACGTCATGTATCTACCGTATCCGCCCGGCAACCGGCATAGCGAAGAAAACGGCCCGCCTGTGAGGTTCAATACGAACTAAACGGGATGTGACCATAGCAGCCGCGGGTGTAGGCAGCAGCAAGCGCCGTTGAGAGCGTCAAAACGGCACTTGCTGCTACCTGTTTTGGGTTGCTCAGGGGATGTTGCTGCCCCGCGCCGTCACCCACAGTTGGTACCACTCGGCCCGGCTCATCACCTGTGCCACGCGGGCAGCGTCTGCACTCGCACGGATCCGTCCGGGGTTGACCGTCCCGATTACCGGAGCGATGCCCGCCGGGTGCTTCATCAGCCAGCCCAGCAGGACTGCCTCGCCCGGGCTGCCGTACTTCGCGGCCAGCTCGGACACCAGTTCCGCGGTGGCGGCTTCGGCCGATGTCGGGCTGTCCGGTTCCGCCCCCGTGTACAGGCCGCGGGCCAACGAACCATAGGCCTGCAGGGTAATCGAGTTCCGCGTGCAGTATTCCAGCGTGCCGTGGGGAAAGCTGTAGTCCAGGTGTTCGGCGTGGTTGACCAGCACCTGGCTTTCCAGCCACGCCCGCTTGAGCAGGCTCATTTCCAGCTGGTTCGCCACCACCGGAGTTTCCAGCCGGTCCTGCAGCGCCTCAATCTGCGCCCCGGACATGTTGGACACGCCCAGTTGCCGGACCTTGCCTTCCGCCATCAGTTGCCCGACGGCGCCCGCCACCTCCGCAGGCTCCGCCAAGGGGTCGGGGCGGTGCAGCAGGAGGATGTCCACATAGTCCGTCCGCAGCCGCTTCAGGCTTTCGTTGACCCGATCCAAAATCGCCTCACGGCTGAGGTCGTAGTGCGTCTGCAGGCCGCGCTCATTCAGCCTGATTCCGCACTTGGTCTGGAGCCGGATGCGGTCCCGCAGCCCCGGCGTGGCCACCAGGACCTCACCGAAGACGGCTTCCGACTTGCCGCTGCGGTAGATGTCTGCGTGGTCAAACAAGGTGATCCCGGCATCCAGCGCGGCTTCGACGGCGGCAGCAGCCTCGTCCACATGCTCGCCGGCATGCGGTTCGCCGGACCAGCTGCCGCCCAGGCCCATGCAGCCGTAGATGACTTCCTGCATCAGGCCGCCCGCCCCGGAAGGCAAGGAGACATCAGCGCAGCCACGCCGTGGTGTTGGCAGGCAGCTTGCCGTCGTCGAGGGGCGCGCTGCTGACCAGGACCGTTCCTGCCGGAAGGTCGACGGCGGTGTCGCCGAAGTTGGTCACCGACTGCCAGCCGTTGGGGCGGCGGAAGTGCAGGACGTCCGGCGTGCCGGTCTCGACCCATTCCAGCTCTTCGTCGGTCTGCAGTTCGCGGCGCAGCTTCAGGGCGGCGCGGTAGAGCTCCAGCGTGGAGCCCTTGGTACCGTCCTGCGCCTCAACGGCGTACTTGCTGAACCAGTCAGGCTGCGGCAGGTGCGCGCCGCCGTCACCGAAGCCAAAGGAGGTTCCCTCCACCTTCCAGGGCAGCGGTACCCGGCAGCCGTCACGGCCGATTTCCACACCCCTGTTGCGGAAGAAGGACGGGTCCTGCCGCTCCGATTCGGGGATATCGGCCACTTCCTGGAGGCCCAGTTCCTCGCCCTGGTACAGGTAGGCGGAACCGGGGACGGCGAGCATCAGCAGCGTTGCGGCACGGGCACGGCGTTCACCGAGGTCCACGTCCAGCTCCTCAGCGGGACCGCCGGCAAGCAGCCAGTCCTTGCCGTCCTGGCCCTTGGTGCGCTCCTTGCCCTTCGAGACCTGGGGCAGGCCGTAGCGGGTGGCGTGGCGGACGACGTCGTGGTTGGAGAAGACCCACGTGGAGGAGGCGCCGGTGGCCGCTGCCTCGGCGAGGTTCCGGGTGATGATTTCCTTGTACTCGGCAGCGTCGAAATCGGCCTGCAGCAGGTCGAAGTTGAAGGCCTGGCCGAGTCCTTGGGGGCTTGCGTAGCGGGCGCGGCGGGTGGCGTGGACCCAGGCTTCCGCAACGGCGGTGCGCGGCGGGTTGTATTCGTTGAACACCTCGCGCCATTCGGCGTAGATCTCGTGGACTTCGTCGCGGTCCCAGAAGGGGTGGGTTCCGTCGTCGAATCCGTCCACACCGGTGTTGGCCGCGCTCAGTTCCAGCTTGGACAGCAGGGGTTCGGTGAGGTCCTTGGTGAGGGCGTGCGCCACGTCCACCCGGAACCCGTCAACGCCACGGTCGGACCAGAAGCGCAGGGTCTTGAGGAAGTCCTCGCGGATTTCCCGGTTGGACCAGTTCAGGTCCGGCTGCTCCTTGGCGAAGATGTGCATGTACCACTGGCCGGGGGTGCCGTCCGGTTCGGTGATGCGCTCCCAGGCTGGGCCGCCGAAAACGGAGTCCCAGTCCGACGGCGGGAACTCGCCGTTGGGGCCTTTGCCGTCCCGGAAAATGTAGCGGTCCCGGGCGGGTGATCCCTTGGGTGCGGCGAGCGCTTCCTTGAACCACTCATGCCGGTCCGATGAGTGGTTGGGGACGATGTCGGCGATCAGCTTGATGCCGGCCTCGTGCAGCGCGTTGGCCATCTCGTCGAAGTCCTCAAGGGTGCCCAGCTTGGGGTCCACGTCGCGGTAGTCGTCCACGTCATAGCCGCCGTCTGCCAGTGCCGAGGGGTAGAACGGGCTCAGCCAGACGGCGTCGATCCCCAGAGACTTCAGGTACGGGACTTTGGCGGTGATGCCCTTCAGGTCACCGATGCCATCGCCATTGGAGTCCGCGAAGCTCCGCGGGTAGATCTGGTAGACAGAGGCCTGGCGCCACCAGTTCGGATCGGCCAGACGGTCGGAATCGGACAGGGTTGCCAGAGTGGCGGTGGTGGACAAGGGATGATCCTTTGCTACGTGTCGACTATATTTATATTGGTTCTAAATTTAGTTCCCTGATCATTATCTGGCGCAATGCACGGAAAGGTCAACAGCATGTTTGCAACGGCCCGGGCCACGCCCCGATTACTGCGCAGGGTGAGCGCAGGCTCGGTGCTCGCCTATATGCGCTCCGCCGGCGATGTCACGGTCACGGACGTCATCGACGCCACGGGCCTGACACGGGCCACAGCCATCGCCGTATGTGAGGACCTCAAGGAACGCGGGTGGATCCGCGAGCTGGAAAACCAGCGGGCTTTCGGTGGGTACCAGAAGGGCCGGCCGGCCAGGAGGTTTGAGCTCAACGAGCGCGCCGGCGTGGTGCTGGGGATGGACGTAGGCATCCTGAAGGTAACAGTGGTGGTGGCGGACCTTCGAGGAAAGGCGCTTGGAAGGTCAAGCCTGCCGTTCGCGGACGCGGAAATTTGGGCAGAGGAACGCGTCTCCGTCATCGACCGCGCCGCCCTGATGGCCCTGGACAGTGTCGGCGCGTCACCGGATTCCGTTCTTGCGGTCTCCGCCGGCATCGCCGCACCCGTCGACCGCAACGGCGTCGTTCTTGCGGCCCAGCACTTCTGGCAACTGTTCGACGTCGGGCTGAAGGCAGCGTTGCGGGACCGGCACGGCTGGACAGTGCTGCTCGAAAACGACGCCAACCTTGCAGCCCTTGGGGACCGCTGGCGGGGCGCTGCGGCGGGAGTTGAGGACGTCGTCGTGATCCTTGCCAGCGAGCGCTTGGGTGCAGGAGTGATCGACGGCGGGCGGCTGCTGCACGGCAGCCGCGGCGGCGCCGGGGAGCTCGCGTTCCTGGAGCATGTCCAGGGCGTGGGCGATACGTTCGGCATCGCCAGCCTCGCCAGGGCCTGGGCTGCAGAGGCCCTCGCCGGCAAGGCGCGGACCTCCCTGCGCACGCACCTGAAGGACGGCGGGGCGGAGGCGGAACACGTCTTTGCTGCCGCCGCTGACGGGGATGCCGTGGCCCTGAAGATCCTCGACCGCCTGGCCGACAGGATGGCCAGGGTCATTGGTGCGGTGGCAACGATGCTCAACCCGGAGCTCGTGGTCATCGGCGGCGCCGTCGCAAAATCCGCCGGCGTGCTGCTGGAACCGATCGCGGGGAAGCTGAAAGGCTTCACCGCGACGCCGCCGCGCGTGTCGGTATCGCCGCTGGGCGACTCGATGGTCACCGTTGGCGCAGTGCGCGCCGCCCTGGACTACGTGGAGAAAAACTCCTTGGA
This sequence comes from Arthrobacter sp. SPT-J7, assembly GCF_059089965.1. NCBI lineage: Bacteria > Bacillati > Actinomycetota > Actinomycetes > Micrococcales > Micrococcaceae > Arthrobacter > Arthrobacter sp. SPT-J7. Next base: position 5,106 of record NZ_JBNHFF010000071.1, on the reverse strand, counting down.
CCTTGAGCTTGCTGCAGCCAGCTAAATCGACTCCAGTGCGGCGGCAACGGGCAACGATCCGTCGCAGAATTCGATCGTCCGGCCTGCTGTTTCCGGGAGGTCCAGCACCGCTGCTGCCACGATGGCCGTGTTGCTGCGCGACGTTCCGCGGTCCTCCTCTCCCGGTTCGGGGTCCACCTTGATCGAGCCGGTGCCGGGTTTGTCCGTGAGGGTGCCCGGCCCCAGGATGGTCCAGGCGAGGCCGCTTCCGCGGAGGTAGTCGTCAGCGGCGGCTTTGGCTTCTGCGTAGGCGAAGAAGCCGTTGTTCTCCGGCACGCCGTGGTCCTTGCGGGCTCCCAGGTAGGACACCATCACGTAGCGGTTCACTCCCGCCTGCGCTGCGGCGTCCATCGACCGGATGGCCGCGTCCCGGTCCACGGCGTACGTGCGGGCCGGGTTCCCGCCGCCGGCGCCCGCGGACCAGACCACTGCGTCGTGGCCCTTCAGCGCCTCTGCGAGGGCCGCCGTCGTCGTGTTTTCCACGTCAAGGACCGACGGTGTGGCGCCCGTTTGCGCGACGTCGGGGACATGGTCCGGGTTGCGGATGAACGAGGTGACGCTGTGGCCCTCTTCCGTGAGCAGGGTGGACAGGTGCAGGGCCACTTTGCCGTGGCCGCCGATGATTGCGATTCGGGTCATAAACCCATTCTGCCCCTCAGGGCAGGCAACGGTATCGAAGGTACACCACGCCGTTGCCGAACCGGTGCTCGTCGAGGAGCTCCAGCCTGGCTTCCAGTCCGTCCGGCAGGGCGCGAAGGCCTCCCCCGACGACGACGGGATTGATCAGGAACCCGCACTCGTCCACCAGCCCGGCAGCCATTGCCAGCCCTGCCAGGTTGGCGCCGCCGATGCCCATCTTGCCGTCCCTGGCATCCTTCATGGCACGGACGGCGGCCGGATCGAAGGTGCGCTCGATCCTGGTCCGTTGCGTCAAAGGGGCTTCGAGCGAGGAGGAGTAGACAACCTTGTCTGCCCGCTTCCAAATGGCGGCGTAGTCCTGGATGACCGGCGGGTCTCCGGGTGCACCCATGGTTTCCCAGACAGACATAACGTCGTACATCCGGCGGCCGAGCAGGAAGGTCCCCAGATCCCGTTCGAGGTTGTTGACGAAGGCGTGGACTTCCTCGTGCGGTGCGCTCCAGTCGAAGTTGCCGTTTCGGTCCGCGACATAGCCGTCCAGGGAGGTGATGGCTGTGTAGGTCAGCTGCGCCACGGCATGGCTCCCAGCAGGGCTGACTGCAGTTCCGGGCTGAGGCCTGCGGGGACGTCCAAGTCAACGTTCAGAGCGAGGAGCGCGCGGCTGAAGAAGTTCCGGGCAGCCGCGGCCAGGGCGATGTCGGCGAGTTCCCGGTCGGTGAAGCCTTCGTCCCGCAGGGCCTGCGCGTCGCCGTCGGTCATGGCCGCGGCGTCCGTGCTGAGTTTCACGGCATAGTCCATCATGGCCACCTCTCCGGAGGACAATCCCGCATCGTCGAAATCGCGGGTAACGGGCAAAAGTTCCGCTTCGGTCATGATGGTCAACGTCTTCTTGCCATGGGCCAGCCTGCAGTGCGTGGACCCGATGGCCTGGGCCGCGGCCAGGGTCACCAGCTCGTAGCGGCGCAGGCCCAAGGATGAGCTGATCGCCTGCGTCAGTGATTCCCAGGCCACGTACGCCTCGGGATTCAGGCTGATGGCCTTGGTATGGCTTGGCACGTAGCCGAGCGAGCGGACGTCGTCGTCGTAGATGTCAGCCTGCAGGCCGTCCACTTCGGACTCGGGGATCGTTTTGAGGATGGTCATTGCGGGTATTCGGGGGGCGGAGGCTTTCGTTGGTGCGCTAATTCTGGTCCCGGCCCTTGTGTTTGTAAACCAGCCGATTCAGGCATTGCGGGTGACCAGGAACTGCTGGACCAGCGTCCAGAGGTTGGAGACGGTCCAGTAGATGAGGACGCCGATGGGGAAGATGATGCCGCCAGCGCCGAACACCACCGGCAGGACATACAGCAGGATCTTCTGCTGGCGTAGGTACGGGCTCTCCGGGTCCTGGGCGGCCAGGGTACGGGCCAGCACGAGCCGCTGGGTGAGGAACTGGCAGCCGGTCATCGCCAGGATCATCACGACGGCGAGAACGGCGACTGTGGTTGGGTCACCTCCGCCGTGCAGCAGGGAGGCGGACAGCGGCGCATCAAAGATGGCGGATGAGGCGAACTGGACCGCATTGGCGTGGTTTATAGCTCCAATCCCTTCACCCCGTGCGCTGGCGTCCGCGATACCGGCCAACAACTGGAAGAGGGCAAGGAAGAAGGGCGCCTGGACCAGCAGGGGCAGGCAGGCGGAGAACGGGTTGGTGCCGTGTTTTTTGTACACGGCCATCTGTTCCTGGGCCATGGCCTGCCGTGACAGCTGGTCGGTTTTGCCCCGGTACTTATCCTGAAGCGCCTTGAGGTCCGGCTGCAGCTGCCGCATCCGGCGCTGTGCACGAACCTGGGCGAGGAACACCGGGATCAGAGCTGCCCGTATGACGAGCACCAGCCCGAAGATGGCCAGCGTCCAGGTCCAGCCTTCCGCAGCCGGCATACCTAGGGCCGCCAGTCCATCGTGAAAGGCCACCATGATGACGGACACCAGCCACCTGAACGGCTCCATCACCTCATTCAAAAAGTCCATTCAGACCCCCACTCCGCTGTTGCTGCAAAAGCTACTGTGCCTGCACCGTCCCTGTCATGGAGCCGGCCTTTCTTCCAGGTGACCCGGCTGGGAAATGGCCACGTAGCCCTTGGCCAAAATTCGAGTACAGGAGACGGGTGCCCTTGGAAGTATGGGCTGATAGCGTCAGTTTCAGCTCGATGGTAGCGCCACCTGCGCCTGCCGTTGAGGTCTGAGAGGGACCAGCGAGGGGACCGGGACATGGAAAAACGGACGGCGAGCACCAATCCCCCGCTTCCGGCCGTCGCGCTTGGACGCCTTACCGAGCCGGATACCACGGCCGACCGTCTTGTCCGCGACCGCACGGGGCGGGACCGGTACCTGGACCTGCTCCGGGCGGTCGCCCTCACGCGCATCGTCGCGTATCACACTTTTTCCGGTGCAGCCTGGCTGACCCTGGTCTTCCCGTCCATGGGCGTGATGTTCGCCCTCGCGGGTTCCCTCATGGCTCGTTCCCTCGAACGGCCTGCCCTGGGCGTCCTGAAAAGCCGAGCCCGGCGTCTCCTGCTCCCGCTGTGGGTTTACAGCGCCACTGTTGTGCCCCTCATGCTCCTGCAGGGCTGGAGCCCGGAGCAGCAGGAGGGACGTTCCTGGGTGGACATCGTGTTCTGGTTCATACCCCTGGGAGACGCGCCCTACCCGGATACCATCGGATCCGAGGACGGCGTGTTTGGCAACATCTGGGCGCACGAAGCCGGGGTGATCCTCTGGTACATCCGCGCCTACTTCTGGTTCGTGCTGCTGTCACCCCTTCTGCTGGCGGCTTACCGCCGGGTGCCCTGGATTACGCTGATGGCGCCGTTCGGACTCTTGGTGCCCATCGTCGCCGGCTGGATCACACTGCCCACGTGGGCTGAAAACGGCGTCAGCGACTTCGCAACCTACGGCTCCTGCTGGATCCTCGGGTTCGCCCACTCCTCGGGAATGCTGCGCAGGATCCCGGCCTGGACCGTGTTTTCGGCAGGTCCGGTGATCATGGTGCTGGGCCTGCTGTGGGCAGCACCCCAGCTTGCGGACGTGGGGTGGGACATGAACCGCGTTTTTGGAGGTAATGGACTGTACGCCTTTGGGTTCTGCGCGATGCTCCTGTGGATCTCGCCATCCTGGACGTCACTGCCTCGGCCAGTCAGTTTCCTCGACAGGCCACTGACACTCATGAACAACAGGGCAGTCACCATCTACCTGTGGCACACCCTGCTGCTGTCGCAATGCTACACCCTCGTCAACAAGCTCTGGGAAATCGACCTGATGGGCGAAACCATCCCGTGGCTGCTGGACAGTGAATGGTCAATATTCGCCGGCGCCTGGCTGCTCCTTGCCCTCGTGATCGTGGCCGTGGGCTGGGTCGAGGACGTGGCGGCGAAACGGGCGCCACGGCTCTGGCCAGACAGATGACGTCCGTTTTCCGCCTCGCATCCAGACCCCTTGGCGTGAGTGCGCCACTCTTTTACGATCCTAAGCGACGCTTCTCTCAGGTTCATGGGCACACAAAAAATCCCTAAATCTCAGGAAGGGAAGATGTAGGCATGGAATCCCAAATGCCGGATGCCATCCGAGCCGCGGCCTCCTGGAAGAGGCGTCGCTGGTTGAAGAGTGGCTACCGCATCATGCGGTATGACGCGCGATTCGCCGACGGACACGAGGAATACGGCGTCGATCTGAACGCCGTCTCCTGGGAGCGCGTTTCCCGGCGGACTACTGGTCCACGCGAAATGGGGCTCGCCGTGTATGCCCAGAAGAAGGCACCGGGCCGTGGGTGGACTACCCCTACGGCCGCCCGCTCTAGTTCGTCAATGACCCTCTCCACCGCACGGCCCAAGGGGTCGACGGTGCCTAGAGATCGATTTCTATCGAGACGCGCAACAGCTCATAAAGGGACTTCGAATATCTGCGGTCCCATAGCAACAAGAAGCTTGATTACTCCGTCGACAGACGCGTAGCTCCAGCGTCGCTTCCAGTCTCCCATTCCGGTCCGAGGGACGCTGCCCGAGGGTTGCTGAGAAAGTCAGCCAACGCCGCTTCGACCGCTGCGAAGTCGTGCACTAACCGCGGAGGCATGAGGGCTTTCACGTCTCCGATGGGAACTTCCACGGACGCACCCCCTGCACCCGCAGATCGAGCTAGCACTGCCCAGGACGCCTCATTTCTGGCATCAGCATTTCGGTGACAGAGCATTCCCAACCGGGGGTCTCCGGCCACTTCAAAACGCGCCGAGCCATGCTTTACCGTGAGACGCCCGTGCTTTTTACCATCTAGGGAACGCAGCCCAGCATCAGCCGCCAACCGGGCCTCATCTGCATTTGCAAACCCCTGTTCATCCACGGTCCACGGGGCATCTGTCTCTCTTGTGCGGTCTGCGACAAGTCGGCCCCATGCCAC
>NZ_JBNHFF010000070.1:0-13581 GCF_059089965.1 Arthrobacter sp. SPT-J7 | reverse complement strand
GTCGGCGCACCGGCCGGATACCTGGGCGACGGTGCAACGGAAGGACCGGTCACGGGCAGCCCCTTCGACACCAACTTCTTCCGGTTGGAGGCCCTCTCGGCCAACGGCGAAGCCACCCTGATCGGCCAGACGAGCAACTTCACCGTCGTCGGCCGCCTGGCGTCCACTCCGGTGCCACTGCCGGCGCAGGCGCCGGCAGCCGCTGCAGCACCTACCGTCGATGCCGCAGCAGCCCGGATCGGTGACGCCGCGATTCAGCTCACGGCTCCCGCCGACGGAGGCTCGCCCATCACCGGCTTCGTGGTTCGCGCCATTGATCCCGCCGGCAACCAGCTCGGAACCCTCACAACCGCCGATGCCGCTGCAACAAGCGTCCTCGTCACGGGACTGAGGAGGGACGTCGACACCCGCTTCCAGGTTGCCGCAGTCAACGCCGTGGGCACCGGCAGCTTCTCGCAACCGTCAGCTGTGCTGCCGGCCCTTGCAGCCCCCTTCTCCGACGTACAGCGCAACGCGCAGTTCTTTACGGAAATCAGCTGGCTGGCGGATAGGAAGATCACCACGGGATACGATGGCGGCACGTTCCAGCCGATGACCTCGGTCAGCCGGGCCGCGATGGCAGCCTTCCTGTACCGGTCGTCGGGATCTCCGGAAGTTGAACTCCCGGCAGCATCTCCCTTCACGGATGTACCCTCGGACCACCAGTTCTACAAGGAGATCATCTGGTTGAAGGACAGCAAGATCACCACGGGAATGACTCCCACCACGTTCGCACCGGAGTCCGCGGTGAACCGGAAGGACATGGCCGCTTTCCTCTACAGGTTCAGCGGCTCGCCGGAGTACACGGAGCCGGCGGCGTCCACCTTTGCTGATGTGCCCAGCGGCCACCAGTTTTACAAGGAAGTCATGTGGCTCAAGGAGGCCGGCATAACCACCGGTTTCACCGAGACTTCTTACGCACCGTACATGGACGTCAACCGAAAGGACATGGCTGCCTTCCTCTACCGCTTCGACGGCCTCCCTAAAGCAAACGGGAGCTAACCTAAGGTCCGCTCCAAAGGGACGCAGCAGTCTGCACAACCGGAACCCCGGCACTGATTTCCAGTGTCGGGGTTCCGGTTGTTTCTTTCCCTGCTGGGCCTTCCCTACCCCCCGAAGAGCGGCGAAAGCGAAGTCCAGAACTGGCGGACGCCCAAGACGACAAACAACAGAGCGCAAAGCCCCAGGGCGAGGTTGGAGTGCAGCTTGTTGGCCCAGGCCTTGGGGATCCGCCGGCCGTTGAGCAGGCCGAGCAGGGTCAGCGCCAGGAACGGCATGAACAGCGAACCCAAAGCGCCGTAAAGCAGGATCAGGCCGATGGGCTGGCCCAGGGCGAAGAGGATCATGGGCGGGAAGGTGAGCCACAAAATGTAGAACTTGAAGTATTTCCCGCCCACCCGGGTATCGGGGTGCCCGGATTCCTTGCCCCGCATATTGCCCCAGAAGTCAGCGAACATCAAGGAAACGCCATTCCAGACGCCGATGATGGAGGAAAAGGAAGCGGCCCAGAAACCGACGAGGAAGCCGGTTCCGACGATGTCGCCGTACTCCGCTTTCAGGACGTCGTAGAGATCCAGCAGCCCTTCATCGCTTGCACTGAGCGAAACACCGGCAGAGCGGACAACCTCAGCGCCCACGATGAGCATGGCGATCACGAAGATCCCGGTCATGACGTAGGCCATGGAGTTGTCGATCCGCATGACCTTCATCCACTTGGGCGTGTACCAGCCCTTCTCGCGGAGCCAGTATCCATAGGCGGCGAGCGTGATGGTTCCACCCACGCCGCCGGCCAGGGCGAGTGTGTAGAAGATGCCGCCGTCGGTTGAAGGAATCATCGGGATCAGGCCGGAGAGCATTTCCGGGATGTTTGGCGCGGCAATGATGGCCAAACCCACCACGGTCACGAACATCATGCCCACCAGCACTGCAGTGATGTTCTCGAAGGTGGCGTACTTGCCCCACCACACCATCGTGAAACCGGCCAGGCCCATCAGGATGGCCCATGCCCACAGCGGCAGGATCGGGAAAACGGCCGCGAGTGGCAGGGCCGCTGATGACATGGCAGTGGCTCCGTACACGAAGCCCCAGATCATGATGTAGGGCCCGAAGTACCACGTGGTCCACTTACCGAGGGACCGCCACCCCTCGAAGATCGTCTTTCCGGTTGCCAGCGTGTAGCGGCCGGCACCTTCGACGAGGATGATCTTCAGGACCACGCCAACGATGACAGCCCAGAACAGGCCGTAACCGTACCGTGAGCCCGCCACCAAGGTGGCCACCATGTCAGCAGCACCCACGCCGGTGGCTGCGACCACCAGGCCGGGCCCGATGATGCGCCACTTGGCGGGACGGCCGCCGTCATCATCAATGCGGTCGGCATGGCCGGCCTTTGACGCATCCTGCTGCTGCGCGGCTGTTGCTGGCCTCCTCGTTGGGCCGGTGCTGTCCATGGCGCCGTCGCTCATGACTCCTCCTCGGTGTCGGTTGGTAGACAAAGAACTCCTGCCAACCTACGCGCGGCTAGCGCCACCGCCAAGGCAACCCGCCCCTCAAGTGACAGGCAGCGTCTCAGTCGTCCTTCGAGCCCGTCTGCCGATGAGTGAGCTTGTCCAGCAGCCGGTCCACCATGCCGACACCCGGTCCCACCGTCTTATGGAACAGCTCGGAGTGCGGTGCGCTTGGATGCGGCCTGGTGGGTGCGAGCTTTTTCGCTTTTTCTACTTTTTGCCCCAAATCAACGAGTTTTTCGCGGGGGATGTGAAGGCGGAGCTTCGGGAACTGATCGGCCTCCTCGTCCCCGGCATGATGGGTCAGTTGCGACTCGAGCTCCTGGACCAGTTCCATGAAGGTTTGGTCGGAAGGCTCCACCTTTTCCAGCCGCTTCATGAGCTTGACGATCTCGTGGTGCTCCTTTTTGTCGTGTTCGACTTCCTCTTTGCCGTTGGGCACGTGGTCTTCAATAGCTGGGTAGACGTACATTTCCTCCGCGACCGCATGACGCATTATTTCCGCGATCAGGGTGTCCGCGAGATCTCTGCGCTGGCTGCCATCGGGAGTGCTGTGGATCTGCCTGATCAGTGCAATCATCTCCTGGTGATCGCTGGTCAGGATGTCCACGACGTCCACGTTCGTTCCGGCGGAATTGGTATCACTCATGAGCTGGCCTCCTCCTGGATCGCTTCCGGTAAGCGACGTAAGAGGCACAAAGTACCATGCGGCAACACCACGATCCATAGGCGAAAATCCGCTGCGCCTCCAGCAGCGATGGGGTGTCTTCGTCGCCACCCCGGGTTACCGCGTCGAAGTCCTCCAGGACGCCAACGTCCGCACCATCGTCGAAGGGGCCTGCTGTGGGCAAGCCCTTGAGGGTAGGAATCGTCGGCTGCCGGAGCCATCATCGCGCAGTTCTCCTAAAAGGTTCAGGGCAGCAGCTTCCGTCCACGCCGCGCTATGGACAACTCCCCTGCCAAGTAGCACCATCTGAAAGGTGACCACCAGCCCCCTGTCCAATGCACGCCTGCGTGAGCTCCGGGACCTTCGCCGGGTCAAGGACCGCATTGACCGGGAGTATGCCCGGGAGTATGCACAGCCGCTGGACGTCGAATCGCTCGCCCACGGAGTCCACATGTCGCCCGGGCACCTTAGCCGCAGGTTCAAGCTTGCCTACCAGGAATCGCCCTACAGCTACCTCATGACCCGCCGCATCGAACGGGCCATGGCGCTCCTGCGCCGCGGTGACCTTTCCGTCACGGAGGTATGCTTCGCCGTCGGCTGCTCCTCCTTGGGTACCTTCAGCACCCGCTTCACCGAGCTGGTGGGGATGCCCCCAAGTGTGTACAAACAGGAAGCCGCGGTATCGACGGCGGGCATCCCGGCGTGCGTGGCAAAACAGGTCACCAGACCGGTCAGGAATCAAGAAGCGCCCGCGCCGGTGCCGCAATAGCATGACTGCCATGGACATCACCATCAGCTCGAGTTTCCTTCCGCACACCGATCCCGACGCCTCTTTGGCGTTCTACCGCGATGCCCTGGGCTTCGAGGTCCGCAACGACGTAGGCCGCGGCACCATGCGCTGGATTACGGTGGGCCCGCCTGGCCAGCCCGACGTTTCCATCGTCCTGCACCCGCCGGCGGTGGACCCCGGAATTACCGACGACGAACGCCGTATCATCGCGGAGATGATGGCCAAGGGCACCTACGCCACCGTCATCCTGTCGGCCCCGGACGTGGACGCCGCGTTCGCCAGAGTTGAGGCCACCGGGGCCGACGTCGTCCAGGAACCCGTTGACCAGCCCTACGGAATCCGCGACTGCGCCTTCCGCGACCCTGCAGGCAACACCGTCCGAATCAACCAGCAGCCCTGAGCTGGGAGGATTGGAACCAGCGACGCCGGGGGGAGGCTGCGGGCGCAGTCTCCCCCGAAACGTACTATCGCAGCCCAACAGATGGAGACCCCGATGAGCGCGGACACCAGTACCGACACGAACACCGATCCCCGAACCAACGGGCTGCACGCTGCCGACACCCACGACTTGATCCGCGTACAGGGGGCGCGGGAGAACAACCTCAAGGACATCAGCGTCGAGCTGCCCAAGCGCCGGCTGACGGTGTTCACCGGTGTGTCCGGCTCCGGCAAGAGCTCCCTGGTGTTCGCCACCATCGCCGCCGAGTCGCAGCGGATGATCAACGAGACCTACAGCGCGTTCGTCCAGGGCTTTATGCCCTCACTTGCCCGTCCCGAGGTGGACTTCCTGGAAGGCCTCACGACGGCGATCATCGTTGACCAGGAGCGCATGGGTGCCAACCCTCGCTCCACCGTGGGCACCGCCACCGACGCGAACGCCATGCTGCGCATCCTCTTCAGCCGGCTCGGCACCCCTTACGTCGGCCCGCCCACGGCGTACTCCTTCAACGTGCCCACCCGCAAGGCCAGCGGCGTGATGTCAACCGACAAAGGCGGGCGGGTGGAAAAGGCAGTGGTCCAGCAGGCCGTCTACTTGGGCGGCATGTGCCCACGGTGCGAGGGGATGGGGGCGGTCAGCGACATCGACCTCACAGCGCTGTACGACGACGATAAGTCCCTTAACGACGGCGCGCTGATTGTCCCGGGCTACTCCATGGACGGCTGGTACGGGCGGCTGTTCGAAGGCATGGGCCTGCCAATGGACAAGCCGATCTCCAAATTTACCAAGAAGCAGCTGGACACGATGCTGTACGCGGAGCCAACCAAAATCAAGGTGGAGGGCGTCAACCTGACCTTCGAAGGCATCATCCCCAAAATCCAGAAGTCGATGCTGTCAAAGGACCCCGAGGCGATGCAGCCGCACGTGCGCAGGTTCGTGGAGCGTGCCGTGACGTTCCAGACCTGTCCCGAATGCGAGGGCACCCGGCTGACCCAGCAGGCCCTGTCCTCCAGGATCAACGGAAAAAACATCGCCGAGCTGTGCCAGATGCAGATCAGCGACCTCGCCGGATGGGTCCGGGACCTCAAGGACCCCTCGGTGGCTCCCCTGCTCAAGGGGCTCCAGCACCTGCTCGACTCCTTCTCCGACATCGGGCTGGGCTACCTCAGCCTTGACCGGCCGGCCGGCACCCTGTCCGGCGGTGAAGCCCAGCGCACCAAGATGATCCGGCACCTCGGGTCCTCGCTCACGGACGTCACGTACGTCTTCGATGAACCCACCATCGGGCTCCACCCGCACGATATCGAACGGATGAACCAGTTGCTGCTCCAGTTGCGGGACAAGGGCAACACCGTGCTCGTGGTGGAGCACAAGCCTGAGACGATTGCCATCGCCGACCACATCGTCGACCTTGGTCCCGGCGCCGGCACCAAAGGCGGAACAGTCTGCTTCGAGGGTTCCGTCGAGGGCCTACGGAGTAGCGATACGATAACCGGCCGCCACCTCGGTGACCGTGCTGCCCTGAAGGACGCGGTCCGAAAGGCCTCAGGCGCGATGGAAGTCCGCGGCGCGTCCACGCACAACCTTCAGGGTGTCGACGTCGACATCCCCCTGGGTGTCCTCACGGTGGTCACCGGGGTGGCCGGCTCGGGCAAGAGTTCCCTCATCCACGGTTCCGTCGCGAAGCGCGACGGTGTGGTGGTGATCGACCAGGGTGCCATCCGCGGGTCCCGCCGCAGCAACCCGGCCACCTACACCGGCCTGCTGGAGCCAATCCGCAAGGCGTTCGCGAAGGCCAACGGCGTGAAGCCGGCGCTGTTCAGTTCGAACTCGGAGGGTGCCTGCCCGACCTGCAACGGCGCCGGCGTCATCTTCACCGAGTTGGGCGTGATGGCCACGGTGGAGTCCCCGTGCGAGGACTGCGAGGGCCGCCGCTTCCAGGCTTCGGTGCTGGAGTACACGCTGGGAGGCCGGAACATCGCGGACGTGCTGGCGATGTCCGTGACGGAGGCGGCCGCCTTTTTCACCGAGGGCGAGGCCAAAACCCCGGCGGCGCGGACCATCCTTGCGCGGCTCGAAGACGTAGGCCTGGGGTACCTCAGCCTCGGCCAACCGCTCACCACGCTTTCCGGCGGGGAGCGCCAGCGCCTCAAGCTCGCCACCCAGATGGCTGAAAAGGGCGACGTCTACGTCCTCGATGAACCCACCACGGGCCTGCACCTGGCGGATGTGGAGAACCTGCTGGGCCTGCTGGACCGGTTGGTTGAATCCGGCAAGTCCGTGATCGTCATCGAGCACCACCAGGCAGTCATGGCACACGCCGACTGGATCATCGACCTCGGGCCGGGAGCAGGGCACGACGGCGGCCGGATCGTTTTCGAGGGCGCACCCGCTGACCTTGTGGCTGGCGCCTCCACCCTTACCGGCAAACATCTTGCGGCCTACGTTGGTGCCTAGCCGGCATGACGGAGACCTATAGGTACGACGTCGAGATCCTGCACCTGCTGGTCTCGCCTGCGCACGCCTATTTCGGCCGTGCGAAGGACGGCGCAGAGGACGTGCCAACGTTCGACGCCGAGTCCGCGGAGGTAGTGGCTGGCAAGGGCATTGTGGGCGACCGCTTTTTCGGCAAGGCCGCGCACATGGACGCTGCGGCGACACTGTTCGCCGTAGAGGCCCTGGAAGCCATGGGCACGGAACTTGGTGCCGGGCCGTTCAATCCCCTGGCGACGCGCCGGAACGTGATCCTCCGGGGAGCGCATTTGGCGCCCCTGTTAGGTCAGGACTTCGCGCTCGAATCCGGCGGCTCCACCGTCCGGTTCCACGGCGGCCGCCCGGCCCACCCCTGCGCCTGGATGAACGAGGTGCTCGCGCCGGGCGGGCATGCGGCAATGCGGGGCCGGGGCGGCATCCGCTGCCGGGCACTCTCGGGCGGCATGCTTCACCGCGGCCCGGCAGTGCTGGTGAGCCCCGTACCGTTGGATCCTGCGCAGGCGGGTGTCCCGAGCCTGCTGCGGCCAAGCCGGCTGCCGTAGGACTTTACCGGCACCCCAGCCCGCATTTCGGCTGTCCGTTGGCGATGCCGGGGGTACTCTGGGCGGATGGAGATGCGCCTTGAAGTTGTACAGGTACCTGTCGCGGATGTGGACAGGTCCAAGACCTTTTACACGGAGAAGCTGGGCTTCGTCCTGGATCACGATGTGGAGCACATCCCGGGCATGCGGGTGGTCCAGCTGACGCCGCCTGGTTCGGCTGCTTCCATCGTCATAGGCACGGGTATGACCAGCATGGCGCCGGGCAGCCTAGAGGGACTGCAGCTTGTAGTACCGGATATGGGTGCCACACACGCCGAACTCGTCGGCCGGGGCGCCGACATCAGTGCCGTCCAGGACATGGGCGGTGTGAAGTTTGCCTACTTTGCCGACCCGGACGGAAATCGCTGGGTTCTCCAGGGCGCCATACCCGCCGCGGTCAGGGAAGCACATCTTAACGGGCAGCCCGGGTAGCACCGGAAAGAAAAATGGCGCGCATCTTCATTACGGGCTCAGCCGACGGGGTGGGACGGGCCACCCCGCAATGCCTTATAAAAGGAAGGAGCGATTCAGCCTCATTCCCGCCTGCCGTTGCCGCCGTCCAAATCATCCCCGGAAACACCCGTTTGAGGTACCCATATAGGTCTAGTGTGGGTGGGGTCGGCACTCGCCGCCAATAGCCCTCAAGGAGGGTGCATGAACTCTACACAGTCCAGCTCCGAGCAATTTATGCAGAACCTTAAAAGCGTTGGGGGCTCAGAATCTGACGTCAGTGACCCTGCCTATGTGGTCCGGGAGGGGGACACGGTGGAGAACGTCGTTTCAGGCCTTCGGATCGAACAGCAGCAGCAGGGCAGCGCCGCCAGCGAGCCGTCGATTCTCCATGCCGCAGCCGAAGTAATGGTCAGCAGGCGCGATGAACAAGACCGCGCCCACCATGCCGGCGCTTCACAGGAGGGCGAGTATCAACTGGACATCCATCTCGGCGCAGGAAACAGCACAAGGGAAAGCATCCCGCACACGGACATCGAGGAGGCCAAGAACTGGGCGCGGGAACGGATCGAAGCCCAGGGCGCCGAGTTCGGAGCCATCTATTTCCCAGCCGGCGGGGACGGCGTACCCGGCACGGGAGCCCTCGTGTCCAGCTACGACCGTTCCGTGGGGTGGTACAGGTAGCCTGACTCGCCTCACAGCTGATATCCGCGCCACTATTTGGCGGCGCGGCACCTGCAGGCAGGAAGTGCAGGCGATTTCCAGTGCTTGGGGGTCTCCGGCGCCTAGACTTTTGGCCATGGATAACAACAAGGAAACCCTGGGCAGCCCGACCCCTGAACCGGATGCAGGCCTGAACCGGGACCCGGAAGACTGGGTCACCGGCGATGAGCCGATGACTGCAGCGCAGCGAAGCTACCTGGATACCCTGGCGCGCGAAGCAGGCGAAGAACTCCCGGCGGACCTCAGCAAGGCTGAGGCATCCAAGCACATCGACCGGCTCCAGGGACGCAGCGGACGGCTCTCCGGGGACGACTCCGGCAACGCCGGAAGCTAAAGCCCGTCAGGAAGGCAGGCGCTGCGGGGCTACCAGGCCTGGTGCTCGCGGGTAAGGCCGAAGGGGACAGCCTCGCTGAGGGCGACCGTGAACTTATCCGCGCCGTGCCGTGTCACCAGGATGCCGTGACGCTTCTCGGCGAGCGCGTGGGCCTTGGCGGCCGTGACGGCGGCGTCGAGCTGGCTGTCCATGCTCTCGCGGTCGGCGACGGTCAGGGTCAGGGTCAGTGGAAAGTCGTGAGCGGTCATCGGGGCAAGGCCTAACGGGTTGGGTAATAGGTGGATGGTGCAGGCGTACGCGCTCCCCCGAACTTCCGACGCCGTTGGGCACCAAAAGTGCCCCCATCATGGTCCCCCAGGACGGGACCCCCAGCAACTTTAGAAACCTACCCGCGAGTAACCGCAGGTTAGCGCCTCCGACGGCGGGCGCCTGCGGACGGCAATTACGGGCCGCGATGCGCCGTCAATTAGAGTTAAGCCCGGGTGGAAGCCGTTTTTTGGTACTCCAATGCGCCAACACGCCCGCCCCGGCATAACCCCCGCACCACTGCGCAACGACCCGGCTGTGCAACGACCTGACAAGGATTCCGCCATTTCCACGGACGCTTTATTCGGCAATCTCACCCGGATCCGCAAGGTCATCATCCCGGCGTCCTTCCAGTCCCGGCTGAATACCGGGCGCGGGCTGCTGGGGGGATTCATCGTGGTGCACCTGGTCTTCCTTGTATTCGCTGCCTCCCTGTCACTGCGCGGTGAAGCCTTCAGTGATACGTTCATCTACCGTGACTGGGCCGTGGCCGGCTTCGACGACGCGAACCTCACCGGTGGCCCCAGCCCCTGGGTCTACCCGATCCTCGCGCTGATCCCCATGGCTATCGCAGGCGTTGCCGGTCCCGGGCCGTTCTTTTTCCTGTGGGTCCTGATGACCACAGTGCTCAACGGCTGGGCCCTGTTGAAGCTCACAAACCGGGGCCGGGACCGTCAGGCCATCCCCGCAGCCTGGTGGTGGCTGGTCTTCACCTTCCTCATGGGCTGGCTCGGCTTTGCCCGCGTGGACGGCCTTACCGCGCCGCTGGTCCTCGTGGCCCTCGCCTACGGCGTGCGCCGGCCATTCATCGCCTCCGTCCTGCTGGCCATCGGCACCTGGGTGAAGGTCTGGCCGGCTGCCGTCATGCTGGCCCTGTTCGCCGTCGTTAAGAACAGGATCCTGGTGGTGCTCGCCGGAATCGCGACGTCGGCGGTTGTGGTTGCGCTGGCTGCTGCGGCAGGCAGCCTTCCGAAGCTCCTGAACTTCCTCACCCAGCAGGGCGACCGCGGCATGCAGCTCGAAGCCACTTTCACCACGCCCTGGCTCTGGCTGTCCGTCCTGAACATCGGTGATTCCCGCATGTACATGAACACGGACATCAACTCCATGCAGGTGGATGGCCCCGGCACCGCCCTGATGTCCGTGCTGATGCAGCCCCTCCTGATCCTCGCCGCCCTGCTGGTGGCCGGCCTGACGTTCTGGGCGCTGCATAACGGCAAACTCAGCGGCGGCGCGGACCGCACCGAGCTGCTCCTGGCCGGCGCCCTGACCCTGACCACCGCGTTCGTCGTCTTCAACAAGGTGGGCTCCCCGCAGTTCATGGTCTGGCTCGCCCCGGCTGTCGCCGTCGGGCTGGCCCACAGCTGGCGGGAATGGCGGGTCCCCGCGACCATGCTGATCGTCATCGCCGTGGCCACCTACTTCATCTACCCCCTGTTCTACGACGCCCTCAGCCACAACAACCCGTGGATGGCCCTGGTGCTGACCATCCGCAATGTCCTCCTCGTGGTCCTGTTCCTTTGGAGCGTCCGGCGCCTCTACTCGCTGGGCAAAAAGACGCCTGCAGCCGCTCCCGCGCTGAAGGAGTCCTAAGATTTCCACGAAGTTCTTCGACCGGCTGGTCAGCGTCCGCACCAAGGTCCTTCCCGCAAAGGTGGTGGACTGGTTCGCGCGCCCGTCCAGCGTGTGGTGGGGCTTCGCCGTCGTCCACCTTTACTTCCTGGGCTGGATGGCGTCCTTCTTCCTGCATGGCGATACCTTCAGCGACACCGAGCAGTACCGCCAGTGGGCCACGGACGGCTACAACCCGGAAAACCTCGACGGGAAGATCAGCCCCTGGGTGTACCCGGTGCTGGCGCAGGTCCCCATCTTCCTCGCGAACCTCGCCGGACCGGGCCTGTACCTGCTCGTGTGGTTCCTGATCATCACGGCCCTCAACGCCGTCGGGCTTGCCTTCCTCACCGGGGGCCCGCGGAAACTGAGCGGCGTCGCCCCGGCCTGGTGGTGGCTGTTTTTCACCGTCTTTATGGGCTACCTCAGCTTTGCAAGGGTGGAAGGCATAACCGCCCCCATCGTGCTGATTGCACTGCTGTACGCGGCGCAGCGGCCGGTGGTGGCGGGCATCCTGCTCAGCATTGCCACCTGGATGAAGGTGTGGCCTGCCGCCGTGCTGGCGCCCATCGTCATTGCCAGCCACAAACGGATCCAGGTGGTCCTCTCCGGCGTGGTGGTGACGGCGGTTGTTGCGCTGGGAACGTGGCTGTCCGGCGGGCTTCCGCACATCATGGACTTCCTCACCAACCAGGGCGAGCGGGGAATGCAGTTGGAAGCCACCTTCTCCACGCCATGGGTCTGGCTGAGCGTCTTCAACACCGCCGGCTCCAAAATGGCGGACAACACTGCCATCAACTCCACCGAGGTTTACGGCCCGGGCGCGGGCACTGCGGCGTTCCTGATGCAGCCGCTCCTCATCCTGGCTGCGGTGGGAGCGAGCATCCTGCTGGTCCGCGCCATGAACCGCGGCGCCGAACGCGAGGAACTGTTCCTTGAAGGTTCCCTCATGATGGTCACCGCGTTCATCGTGTTCAACAAGGTGGGGTCCCCGCAGTTCATCATCTGGCTGGCGCCGGTGATCATTGCCGGCCTGACCCACAACTGGAACAGGTGGAAGGTCCCGGCGGCCCTGCTGATGGGGATCGCCATGACCACGTTCGTGATCTATCCGCTGTTCTACACGCCGCTGATTCATGCCCATCCGGTGATGGCGGCCATCCTGACTACCCGCAATGTACTCCTTGTGGTGCTGCTCTGGTGGTCCGTGAAGCGGACAGCCGAACTGGGCAGGAAGTCCCCTGCGGCCGTGCCCGCCGGAGCTTAGTTCAACGGCTTCCCAGCTGCTGCCGATCGGGCTGCTCCGCCCGCAGGCGCCGCGCCTCACGCCGGGCGGAAACCCAGTTCCAGCCCCGCCTTGCGAGGTCCACAGGCTTTCCGTCGATGAGCAGTTTCCGTGTATGCACGTCAAGGAATAAAAGGTAGAACGTGAATGCCAAGGCCGTCACGAAAGCCAGCGACGACGCATCGATGGGCAGCTCGACGAAGGACCACACGGAGAGCTGGTCCTGCGCACCGAACACCACAAAGAAGGTCACGCCGACGTACAACGACCGGATCTGCCAGTCGTCCCGGATGCCGGTGACAGCCAGGAACGGCAGGAACCACAGGATGTACCAGGGCTGGATGATGGGCGACAGCATCACGACGGCGGTGAACGCAAGGGCCATCCTGCGCACCGCCCGCGAGTAGTCCCCGCGGAACATCAGCAGCAGGACCAGTGCGATGGCGGCATACTTCATGCCCGTTCGCAGCAGGGTGGCGAACGTCCCGCCTGGGAGCCCCAGCACGTTTGCGAGTAACTCCACCTGCTGGCCCAGGAAGCCTGACGGCGAGTAGCCGGTGTAGCCGGGAGTGGGGTCCATAATGGCCCAGGTCCAGCCCAATCCCAGGTTGTACGGGATACCGCTGAGGGCCAGGACGCCGAAGCTGATGCCCGCCGTCGCGCCCCAGATCAGGAACTTGCGCAGCCAGGAGGCAGCGGGGCCGGCCCACATGACGCCAATGAATGGCAGCAGGAGCACAGTAATCGGTTTAATGCCGATGGAGGCGGTGACGAGGAGGATGCCCAGCAGGTAGCGGCGCGTCGCCGCGAAGTACACGCCTGCGACGGCGAGCCCCACCATGAGTGCATCATTGTGGGCGCTGGCGATGAAGCTGATCAGGAACAGGGGGTTGGCCACGGAGATCCACAGTGCACGCGCACCGTTGATGCCGTGCAGCTCCGCCAGCCGTGGCACGTAGATGACGCAGAGCAGGACGCCGGCGCCGGCGAGAAGGCGGAAGAGCAGCACAGAGACATCGGGCTGGGCTCCGGTCAGCCCAACGACGGCGCGCGCCAGCCACAGAAAGTATGGACCGTACGGGGTCCTGTTCTCCGCCCAGGCAGGGTCTGCCCCTAGCGAGAACCAGTTGCTGAGCGTGGAGATACCCACCTCGTACGGGTTTTGGCCCTCCATCACCAGCCGGCCCTGGCCCGTGTAGGCGTAGACGTCGCGGGAAAAGACCGGCACGCAGAAAAGCAGCGGCAGGGACCAGGCGGAGATGGCGATAACAACGGACCGAAGGGATGATGTGCCCCAGTCAGCCAGCCGTTGCCCCAGCCGAAGCCACGAACGCATCAGCACCATGGCGCCCACCG
>NZ_JBNHFF010000069.1:0-13663 GCF_059089965.1 Arthrobacter sp. SPT-J7 | reverse complement strand
CCTGGCGGCGTGCCCGCTTGCGCTCGGCGTTGGCGCCCGTGGAGGTGCCGCCGCCCTGCTGTGCGGCCTTCTTGGCCAGCAGCGCTGCACGGGTGCGCGGATCGATCTTCTCGGCCATTTCGCCCACGAGCTCGGCAACGATGGGCGAGCTCGCGGTCACGCGCTCGAAGTTAACCTCGACGCCGGCGGCTTTCATCAGCTTTTTCACATCGGTCTGCTGCTCCGGGAGGGTCAGCGTCACCACGGTGCCGTCGGAACCGGCACGGGCGGTGCGGCCTGAACGGTGGAGGTATGCCTTGTGCTCGGTGGGCGGGTCAACGTGGATCACCAGTTCGACGTCGTCCACGTGCACGCCGCGGGCTGCGACGTCGGTAGCCACCAGGACGCGGACGTCACCGGAGGAGAACTCGGCGAGGTTGCGGTCGCGGGCGTTCTGCGACAGGTTGCCGTGCAGGTCGACGGCGGGGATCCCGGCGTCGGTGAGGGTCTTGGCCAGCTTGCGGGCGTGGTGCTTGGTCCGCATGAAGAGGACGCGGCGGCCGGCACCGGAAGCGAGCTCCACGATCAGCTGCTTCTTGACGGTCTGGTCGTTGACCACCAGGACGTGGTGCTCCATAGTGGTCACCGCTGCCTGCGGGTCATCCACGGAGTGGGTGAGCGGGTTGGACAGGTAGCGCTGGACAATTTTGTCCACGCCGTTGTCCAGGGTGGCGGAGAAGAGCAGGCGCTGGCCCTGGCTGGGGGTCATGTCCATGAGCTTCTTCACCACGGGCAGGAAACCGAGGTCGGCCATGTGGTCGGCCTCGTCCAGGACGGTGATTTCCACAGCCTCGAGGGTGAGGATGCGCTGGCGGATCAGGTCCTCCAGGCGGCCGGGGCAGGCGATGACGATGTCGACGCCGGCACGCAGGGCCTTTTCCTGGCGGGCCTGGGAGATGCCGCCGTAGATCACGGTGGTGTTCAAGCCGGCAGCCTTGGCCAGCGGCTCGATGGTGGCGTTGATCTGGGTGGCCAGCTCGCGGGTGGGTGCAAGGACAAGGCCCATGGGGCGGCCGGGCTTGCGGAAGTGCTTGGCTTCGCGCTCGGCAAGGCGTGCCACCAGCGGGATGGCGAAGGCGATGGTCTTACCGGAGCCGGTGCGGCCGCGGCCCAGGACGTCGCGTCCTGCCAGCGTGTCAGGGAGGGTCTTCACCTGGATGGGGAACGGAGTTTCAATTCCCTGGGCGGTGAGGGTGTCGGCGAGGGCTTTGGGCGTGCCCAGGGCAGCAAAAGTAGTCAAGTTCAAAGGTCTTTCAGGCGGTATCCGTGCGGATATCGGCCCCCGACGCCGGTTGGCCCAGGGGGTTCGCCGAAGAAAAGTCAGGTGATCAACCAGCCTGCTGCCGCTTATGCAAAGCGGCGGCCGGGACCAAATGGAACGCGTTCATCGACGCAGGATGTGCCTCTCACATGAAAAAAGCCCTGTCCCCTAAATGAAGGGGTACATGGGCATCACTGCACATCAAGTTCCACAAGTCTAGCATCCTCTGCCCGCTCCCCTTCTCCACCCTCCCCAACCGGGTAGCTTGGGCGTTGCGAAGACAGGCCGTGCGGGGCAGGGTTGAGGCATGAGCGAACACGCGGCCCACCAGCATGAACACCAGGCACCGCACGACGGCGGCCCCGGCCTTTCCGGGGACAGCGGGAGTCAGGGGATCCGGGACGCGGCTTCCCTGTGGGATGAGAGGTACCGAAGCAAATCCCAGATCTGGAGCGGCAAACCAAATCCGCAGCTGGTCCGGGAGGTGGCCGGGTTGCGGCCGGGGCATGCGCTGGACTTAGGCTGCGGCGAAGGAGCGGACGCCATCTGGCTCGCCCAGCACGGCTGGACCGTCACCGCAGTCGACGTCTCAGCCGTGGCACTGGAACGTGCGTACGGGCACGAGAAGGCTGCGCTGGCACGCGAAAGCGTGCATGCAGGCGAGGGTGCCATCGCCAGCCGCATCCAGTGGCAGCAGGCCAACCTCGAGGATTGGCAGCCTGGAGAGTCGTATGACCTGGTGACCTCCCAGTTCCTCCACTCCCAGGAACTCGCCTGGCAGGGTCCACTGCGCACGGCCGCCGCGGCGGTCAAGCCAGGCGGAACCCTGCTGGTGGTGGGGCACCATCCGCACCGGCTACCGCCGTGGGGCGGGGCGCACACCCACGACGGGATGTTCTACACCGGGGAGCAGCTGGTCCAGGAGTTGGGGCTTGACGGGCCCGAATGGCAGCTGGAAGTGCAGACCAGCCGGGAGCGGCCGGTGACTGGGCCGGACGGCCAGCACGCCACCATCGCGGATGTTGTGGTCCGCGCCAGCCGGCTCGCCTGACTCCCCTTGGAGTTTTGTCCGGATATACGCACCTACGGGGCCAGGCCTGCATATCGTGACAACGACTCAAGGGATTTTGGCGGTGACCCGGGGCGCGATGGCTGCCGCGGCTACCGCGAGCAGTGCGGCGAGTCCAAAGACGCCCGCGAAGGATCCCGTCGTCGTCGTAAAGGCTGCGAACACGATGCCGGTAGTGGCCAGCGCGAGTGCGCCGCCCAGGGAGTCGGAGATGGACATGGCCGAGCTGTTGAAGCCCTCGTTCTCCTTGGTGGACAGCGCCAGGGTCATCACGCTCAGCCGCGGATAGAGCAGGCCCATGCCGCCGCCGGCGAAGATCCACCCGGCGATGGCGACAGCGGCCGGCCAGTGCATTGCGGTGGTGGCCAAGGCAAGGACTACGGCCCCCAGGACCATCAAGGAACCAATGCGGACGGCGCGGCGGTGGGACAACCGCGTGCCGAGCCGTCCCTGGACTGCCGACGCGCCCGCCCAGGCCAACGCTCCACCGGTAAGGGTGAGGCCGGCAAAGGTGGGTGAAAAGGCGTACTGCTCAATCAGCAGGTACGGCAGGTAGACCTCGGCGCCGAAGAACGCCGCAGAGGCGAGCCCGCGGACCAGGATCACGCTTGGCAGGCCGCGCCGGGCAGCGAGCGTTCGCGGGGGCACCAACGGCCGCACGGCCACCAAGGCAACCACGACGGCGGCTACCGCCAGGAGTGCCGGCGCTGCGGGGAGAACGGGAATCCTGACCTCCCCGGACAGGTTGAGCCCCAGCACGGCAAGCGCCGCCAGGGTGGCCCAGGCAAGGCGGCCGAAGGCCCATGGGGTGGGCGGTTGCTCCGAGGGGGCTGCCTGTTCCTTGCTGGACGACATCCCGCGCAGGACCGGCACGATCATCACCAGTGCGGGAATGACCAGGCCCACCACACCCAGGAACACCCAATGCCAGCTCAACACCTGCGCCACGATTCCCGCGGCGAAAGGCCCCACCAGGGACGGGATCACCCAAGCCGCGGAGAAGGCAGCGAAAATCCTGGGGTGCAGGAGCCCGGGATAGATGCGGGCCACCAACACGTACAGCGCAACGGTGAGGGCACCACCGCCCAACCCCTGGACCAGCCTGCCTGCCACCAGCAGCGGCATGGAAACTGCAGTGCCGGCGATCAGCAGCCCCGCCACGAACAGCGTTACTGAGGCATACAGGGGAACGGTGGGGCCCCTCCGGTCGGACCAGTTTCCCGCCGCCACCATGCCGATGACGCCTGTTGCCAGGGGGCCGGCGAACGCCAGGGCGTAGAGGCCCGCACCATTCAGCTCGCGGCTGACCACGGGCATGATGGTGGTCACCGCAAGGGATTCGAATGCCGCCAGGAACACCAGCGCGCAGGCACCGACGGTTACCCACAGGTACGGCCGCTGCAGTATGCCGGCGTGGGGGTCGGCGGCTGAAAGGGTTGTCTCGCGCACGCTTCTGGCCCGATCCGTTGCTTGTCTTTCGTGCCAGCATAGCGGCCGGCGGTGGCAGGGCCGCCGGTTCCTGCAGCCTTACCCGGCGCTGGTCACCGCCGCGGGGACGATGACCCGCCCGGTGGCCGTGGAGTCATGGTTAAGCATCCAGCCCACCCGTTTGACGGTACTGAGCATCACCACGCTTTCCACCAGTTCGATCCCGGGAATCCGCTGCTGCAGGACGAGTTCCGCGTTCATCACATCGGCGAGCGACTGCAGCCACATGATGATCAGGAAGTTGGTGCGGCCAGTGGTGGAGGCGCTGAGGCGGACGTTGCGGAGGCCCCGGAGTTCCACGGCGGCCGCCTCATGCCGACCCGCCGGTACATTGGCGAACCACTGGCACGTCACGGGGTAGCCAGAGAACTTTTGCGCCACTTCGCAACGGAACGAGAGCACCCTGCTTGCGAGGACGCGGTTCAGCTGGCGCTGCACTGTGGCAGGGTGCCTGCCCAGGGCCCGGGCGATGTCGGCCGCCGTCGCCCGCCCGTCCCTTGCCAGGAAGGGCAGCAGCGCCAGGTGGCTTTCCGGCAAAGGCTCGACGACGGACTCCGGGGGTGCAGATCCTGCCGCTTCCGGTCCGGCCTTGGCCTGCAAGGCAGCCACCTGGCCCCGGTCCAGCACGTTGAGGCGCCAGGCATAACCGCCGGAGTGCAGCCTGGTACACAGCGACGTCTGGTACTTCAGCAGGCCATCGATGTCCTTGAGGCGGGAGGCCACTGCCGTGGTGAACTCATCAAGGGACTGGGTCAGGACCGTCAGCATCAGGTCCCGGTTGCTGGCCGCTTCCTCGATGGTGACGATCTCCGGCACGGCGGCCAGGGCTTCCGTCACCTCTTCGCGGCGGTGCATCTCACAGTCAACGTCTACAAAGGCCAGGCACATCTGCTTTGGATCCCCCATCAGGTGTGCCGTCACCCATGCGGCACCCGACCGGCGCACCCGTTCCCACCGCGCCGCCAAGGTGGTTGCGTGCAGGCCCAGGATTTCGCCTGCATCCGCCCAGCTCACCCGTGGCGCGATCTCGAGCGCGTTGATGAGTGCCAGGTCCTCCTCGGTCAGTTCCATGGTGCCCATTCTTCCGCATGGCTGCATAAAACGAGCAGCAGGAGGAGTGCTAATGCATTTTTCAAGCAGTTCCCGCGGCTGTGAAGCAGGTCACGCCAGACTGGAAACAGCCCACCTCTTGGAGGAGTAGAAATGACCATCACATCCGCGGCCAGGGAGCTCCAGCCCGAACTGACCCGGTTCCGCCACGCCTTGCACCAGGAGCCGGAGATTGGCCTCGACCTGCCACGGACGCAGGAAAAGGTTCTTCAGGCCCTGGGCGGACTCCCCTACGAGATCACCCTGGGCAAGGAAACGACGTCGATCACGGCCGTGCTCCGCGGCACCGGCGCCGCCCCGGGTGCCTGGGCCGGGGAGGAACAGAAAGCCTGGCAGGGACAGGAGGCCGCACCGGCTGTCCTGCTTCGCGCCGACATGGACGCCCTGCCGGTCCAGGAAAAGACCGGCGTGGATTACACCTCCCGCCTGGACGGCGCCATGCACGCCTGCGGCCATGACCTCCATACGGCGATGCTCACGGGTGCCGCTACCCTGCTGGCCGAGAACCGGCACCGCCTTGCCGGGGACGTCGTCCTGATGTTCCAGCCCGGCGAGGAAGGGTTTGACGGCGCCAGCTACATGATCAGTGAGGGTGTGCTGGACGCGCCGGGCCGGCGGGTAGACGCCGCGTACGGCATGCACGTGTTTTCCGCCCTCGAACCGCACGGCACCTTCACCACGAAGCCCGGAGTGATGCTCAGCGCCTCCGATGGCCTGGTGGTCACCGTGCTCGGTGCAGGCGGCCACGGCTCGGCCCCGCACGCGGCCAAGGATCCGGTAACTGCGGCTGCCGAGATGGTCACCGCGCTACAGGTGATGATCACCCGCCAGTTCAACATGTTCGATCCGGTGGTTCTCTCCGTCGGCATCCTCCACGCCGGCACCAAGCGGAACGTCATCCCGGAGACCGCGCGGATCGAAGCCACCATCCGGACCTTCTCCGAGGCCTCCCGGGTGAAGCTGATGGACTCCATTCCCCGCCTCCTGCAGGGAATCGCTTCGGCACATGGCCTGGAGGTCGACGTCGACTACCAGCAGGAGTACCCCCTCACCATCACGGACGAGGACGAGACCCATACGGCCGAGAACGTCATCACTGAGCTGTTCGGCGATTCCCGGCTGTCCCGCTGGGCCACACCCCTTAGCGGCTCGGAGGACTTCTCCAGGGTGCTCGCGGAAGTGCCCGGCACGTTCATCGGGCTCAGCGCTGTCCCCCGCGGCGCGGACCATGCCGCCTCCCCGTTCAACCACTCACCGTACGCAACGTTCGACGACGGCGTGCTGGCGGACGGTGCCGCCCTCTACGCGGAGCTCGCCACGCAGCGCCTCGCCGCGCTCTCGCAATCCCGCACCAACAACTCCTGATCCACCCTTCCAGGAAGAGAACTCAAATGACCACTGTCGTGAACCCGCAGCGCAACGCCCGCGCAGCAATGCGGAAAACCATTGTTGGTACCGGGATCGGCAACGCCGTGGAGTGGTACGACTGGGCGATTTATGCAACCTTCACCCCCTTCATAGCCAGCCAGTTGTTCAGCAAGGCAGATCCGGCGTCGGCCGTCCTGTCCACCCTGGCGATCTTCGCCGTCGGCTTCGTTGCCCGGCCCTTCGGCGGATTCCTGTTCGGCTGGATCGGTGACCGGGTGGGCCGCAAGACCTCCATGACCCTTGCCGTGGGCCTGGCCTCTCTGGGCAGTCTGATGATCGGCATCGCGCCGACGTTCGCAAGCATCGGTGCGTGGGCGTCCCTGATGCTGCTGGTGGCCCGGCTGGTTCAGGGCCTGGCGCACGGCGGTGAACTGCCGTCGTCGCAAACGTACCTCTCGGAGATGGCGCCGAAGGAAAAGCGCGGGTTCTGGGCCACCCTGATCTACACGTCAGGCACGGTGGGCATTCTGTTTGGCACGCTCCTGGGCGCGGTGCTGAACATGGTGCTCAGCACCGCGGCCATGAACGCCTGGGGCTGGCGCATCCCCTTCCTGATCGGGGCGGTGCTGGGGCTGTACGCACTGATCATGCGGTCCCGGCTGCATGAGACCGAAGCCTTCGAAAGCGAGTCCGTGCGCGAAAATCGCGCACCGATCTGGCCGCAGATTGTCCGCCACCGCAAGCAGGCCATCCAGGTCATCGGCCTGACCGTGGGCCTCACTGTGATCTACTACATCTGGGGTGTGGTGGCGCCGAGCTACGCCACCACCGCACTGAAGATCGACCGCGGCGAGGCCCTGTGGGCCGGCGTCATCGGCAACATCGTGTTCATCGCGGCGCTGCCCTTTTGGGGCAAACTCTCGGACCGCATTGGCCGCAAGAAGGTGCTGTGGTCCGGTGCCATTGGCTCGGCCGTTATGCACTTCCCCATGACCTGGCTACTGAAGGACTCTGCGTGGCAGCTGGCCGTTGGCATGTCCGTGATGCTGATCTTCATCGCTGCGAGCGCCGCAATTGTGCCGGCGGTATACGCCGAACTCTTCCCCACCAGCATCCGCACCGTCGGCGTGGGTGTGCCGTACTCCATCTGCGTAGCGCTTTTCGGCGGCACGGCACCTTACCTGCAGCAGTGGCTGGGCACCACCCTGCAGCTGCCGGAGCTGTTCAACGTCTACGCCGTGCTGCTGCTGGTGGTCAGCGCCTTGTTCGTCTGCACCATCCCGGAGACCAAGGGCAAGGACCTGACGCACTAGCTCCTCCCCCTGATAAGTGGCAGCTGGCGCCGTTGTGGGCCTCACAACGGCACCAGCTGCTACCCGGTTGAAGCACCGACGAAGCGGTTCCGTCCGGCCCGGTAGCCGAACACCGCCGCGAGCAGTCCCACGGCCAGGAAGAGGACGCCGGCGGCTGTGAAGGACCCGGTGGCCTGGTGCAGTTGGCCCACCATCAGGGTCCCCGTTGAACCGAGTCCGTAGCCCACGCCCTGCATCATCCCGGACAGGTGCGCCGCAGTGTGACCGTCCCGGGTACGCAGCATGATCATGGTCAGCGCCACCGCGGTGAGGCTCCCCTGGCCCAGCCCTAGAAGTCCTGTCCATACCCAGATCAACTGAAGCGGCCCGAAGATGCTGAGCGCGAAGCCGCCGCCGGTCATCAGCGCCACCACGGTGTTGATGGCCCGCTGGTCGCTGAACCTGGCCGCAAGCGCCGGGGCGAAAAGTGACCCGAGCATCTGCAGCACAATGCACGCGGACACGATCAGCCCGGCCGTTGCGCCGTCCACTCCCCGTTCCCGCAGGATGGGTGCCAGCCACGCGAAGACGCTGAAGGACATCATCGCTTGGAGCACCATAAAAATGGTGACCTGCCACGCGACCGCCGAGCGCCAGACGTTCACCCCCTCCTTCACCGCCTGGTGCCGGACGGGGCGCTGCCGTACCGCCACCGGCAGTAACAGGAAAAGGACGACGGCGGCCGGCAGCGCCCAGAACCACAGCGCCAGGGTCCACTCCCCCGTCGCCGCGTAGACGGGGTAGGTAAAGCCGGCTCCCATAGCGGCCGAGGCGCAGATGGCTGTGGTGTAAAGCCCGCCCATGAGGCCCAGGCGGTGCGGGAAGTCGCGCTTGACCAGCCCGGGCAGCAGCACATTGCAAAGGGCGATGGCGGCACCACAGGCAGCTGTCCCGGCAAAGAGGGCGGGCAGGTGTGCCGGTACCGGCAGATCCCCGGCTGGCGGCCACGGGAGCGCGGCCGGGCGCAGCAGCAGCCCCGCCGTCAGCACCGCCATGGCGCCGAGGAGCACGCGCTCGGCGCCGAACCGGCGGGCCAGCACCGGGGCCAGGGGCGCAAACACGCCCAGCAGCGTCACCGGGACAGTGGTCAGCACTACAAGCGCCCACCCCGGCAGTGCGGCCTGCGACGTAACCTCGGGAAGCACCGCCGAGAAACTGGAGAAGACCGTGCGCAGGTTCAGGCCGATCAGGACCAGGCACAGGCCCAGGTAAACCAGGCCCCTCCGGCTTCCCACCAGGGTGGGTCCTGCCGCCGGCAACTCATCAATTTCGGCGTCCACCAGGTTGTCGGGGTGGCGTTTCATCAGGGGCATGGTGCGCCGGTCCTTCTTCGCCGCAGCACTCGTTGCTTCCGTCACCTGCCCATTCTTGCAGGAGGGCTGGCGGACCGAGTTGTCCACATAAGGCCCCGGATGGCCGCTGCCACCGCAGGCCTGAGCCTTAGCTTTGAAGCATGGACAACGCCCAGCCGTCCCACACTGTCGGGTTCTTTGTTACGGCGCTTCATCCACGGTACGCGGCACTCCTGAAACACTCCCTCCACGCCATGGGCTGTCTCCCACTGCCCTTTCTCCGTCAATCTCCAGCCGCCGGTATTCTGAAGGGGATGAATGAATCCCCAGAAACTCCCCAGCCGCAGCATGTCCCGAGGCCGGTAACCCCCGGAACCCAGGCTTCCTACGGCACGTACGGCGGCCGGCCCGTCAGCTTCGTTCGCCGCGGCACGCGCCTGCAGGGGCGCCGGCAGGCAGCGTGGGAACTTCATGCCGAGCGTTGGGCCGTAAACGTCCCACGGCACATATCCAATACGTCAGTCCACCCGGACTACACCTTCGACGCCGAGGCGGAGTTCGGCCGCAAGGCACCCCTCATCGTCGAGATCGGCTCGGGCCTGGGCGACGCTATTTGCCACGCCGCGGAACAGAACCCGGACACCGACTTCCTCGCCGTGGAGGTTTACACTCCCGGGCTCGCAAACACCATCATCAAGATCAACAGCCGGGGACTGAGCAATGTCCGGGTCGTCGAGGCCAACGCACCCGAGGTCCTGGCCACCATGCTCCCGGAGGGTTCCGTCAGTGAATTGTGGGTCTTTTTTCCCGATCCCTGGCACAAATCCCGCCACCACAAGCGCCGCCTCATCCAACCCGAATTCGCGGGCCTTGCTGCCCGTGCCCTGAAGCAGGGCGGGCTATGGCGGATTGCCACTGACTGGTCCAACTACGCGGTCCACGTCCGCGATGTCCTGGCGGATTCGAAGGACTTCGAGAACCTGCACACCGGCGAACGCCGCGGACCGGAAAGTCCGCTGACCCAGGTGTGGCAGTCCGGCGTGGAATCAGTGGTGGGCGGAGCCCCCGTCCGTGAAGGCCGTGCCCCGGTCAGCACGGAACACACCGGTCCCAACGAGGGCGTGGACGAAACGGGCGGCTGGGCCCCCAGGTTCGAGGGAAGGATCCGGACCAGCTTTGAAAGCAAGGCCCACGAGGCCGGGCGGCTCATTTTTGATCTCTGCTACCGCCGCCGTTAGTTCCAGCGAGGGCACTGCCGGCGACGCCGACCTCGGACATCAACAGCCCACGCTGATGGAGGCAACGATCTCCTTGAGCATGCTGAGCCTCGGCTCCACGTAAGGGTTGACGTAGGGCCAGATGTGCCCTGCGAGTTACAGCCGCTCAAGCGTGGCATTGTTGGGGACGTTCGTGGTGGCCTGGCTCTTCGGTTCTGACCCTCGCCCTCCTTGACGGCGGCGGGCATCCCGCCCCATCCCGCAGCGGCGGCACTCGTCCCGTTCTTGACACAACATGCTCCGCCACCTAATCCACATAGCCCTGACGGATCGCTGGCCCGGACCATCAGCGCGTGGCACGATTGCCCGTATGCGGGGCACGCTTCATCCGCGCATCCGCGCCTGCACAAAGGGAACAGCCATCAAAAGAGAATTGAGACAGGCCGCAGATGCGGCAGAGAACGTCACCAACTCCCGCACCCTGGAATTCGTGGCCCGGGCGGGCTTTGCGGCGAGCGGCATCCTGCACCTTCTGGTGGGCACTATCGCGATCCGGCTGGCCATGGGTGGTTCGGGCAACGCTGACTTCAGCGGTGCTGTAGCCGAGCTCGCCACCCAGCCTGCGGGACCGTTCCTGTTGTGGGCCAGCTTCGCGGCCTGCGCAGCCCTGGCGCTGTGGCAGACCAGTGATGCCATCTTCGACTACAACCAGTTACCCACCAAGGAAAAGGCCGGAAAGAAGGCAAAGGCAGCGGCACAGGCACTGGTGTTCGCGGGGCTTGCCCTCACGCTGATGTCCTTCGCAATGGGAACCGGCTCGGGCGGGGATAACCAGCAGGCGGCGAGCGACCTTACCGCTTCCGTGATGAAGGCGCCCGGCGGCGTGGCGCTGTTGATCCTGCTGGGCGTGGGCATCGCCGTCACGGGCGTGGTGTACGGCGTCCGTGGCCTACGGAAATCGTTCGAAAAGCATCTGGCAATGCCCTCGTCCCCCACCGCACGGACCGGCGTCACAGTTCTGGGCGTCACAGGATATATGGCCAAGGGCATCGTGCTGCTGCTGACCGGGCTGCTCATCGCCATAGCCGCCCTGCAGGCGCACCCTGAAGAATCAACCGGCCTTGACGGCGGCCTTCGGGCACTCCGCGACCAGCCGTTTGGGGTGTACCTCCTGGCGGCTGTGGGCGCCGGACTGATCTGCTACGGCGTCTACATGATCGTCCGGGCACGCCTCGCGAGGATGACCCGATAGCTGACGGGCTGGTGAAAGCTGCCAGTGCGGCCAGGGCCGGAGCATCCCACGGGCTTGCGCCCGGATGCTAGGGCACGGTAATGACCGCAACAGCGTGCTGGGTACCGTCGCGCAGTTCCACACTCGAAATGCTGGCCAGCTGGATGGGCGTTGCTCCGGTGACCCTGACCCTGCCGCTGGGAGTAGCCGTCCACGCACAGGCCCGGTCTTCGCCGCCGGCACGGTCCCGCACCCACAGGGACAATGTCCCGTCGGAAGGGAGGCTGCTGCCATTCACCGCCAGCTCGGTTCCCCAGGTCTTCCGGGCCAGGTCGATGCTGAACTGCAGGCCACCTCCAGACTGCACGGAGTAGGTCGCGTCCGGTTGCGCCGGCCGGTTCAGGACCGGACCCACCGCCAGTCCCACGGCGAGGCATGCTGCGGCCACAGCACCCACCAGGGCCGCCCAACGCCGT
The DNA here is from genome assembly GCF_059089965.1 of Arthrobacter sp. SPT-J7. Lineage (NCBI taxonomy): Bacteria > Bacillati > Actinomycetota > Actinomycetes > Micrococcales > Micrococcaceae > Arthrobacter > Arthrobacter sp. SPT-J7. The sequence goes on along the minus strand of NZ_JBNHFF010000069.1, from coordinate 1,760 downwards.
CGTGCCTTCCGACGGCGACGCGACAGTTCGGAAAGGAGGTGCGCCGGGGCCGCCGCTGCGGGGGCGGCCGGAGCATGCTTCCCCGCCGAAACGTCGGTGAGCGCCACGGCCTCCGGCACTGGCAGCGCATCCAGCAATGCCGGCACTTTCTCCAACCGGACAAGCTCGTCCCGGCACCTTGCACACTGCTGGAGGTGCGATTCAAATTTCCCCAGGTCCTCGGTTTCCAGTCCGCCCAGAAGGTAGGCGCCCAGCAAGTAATGCAGCTCGGAAGCGTTCAACGTTCCACCCCCATTTCATCCAGAATGGTCCGTAACGCCCGCACCGCGTAGTAGGCGCGGGATTTTACGGTTCCGCTGGGGATGTTCAGCTGCACCGCCGCCTCGTTCACAGTGAAGCGGCGATAGTGCAGGGCCACCAGTACATCCCGGTGTTCACTGCTGAGCCGGAGCAGGGCTTCCTCGATCAGCACCCTGTTCAGCAACTCATCTATGCGCTGCACAGCTTCGGCGGACTCGGCGAGGCCGTCATACATCGCCTCGGCCGGGCGGCGCTGCGCCCTGCGGTAGTTATCGATCATGATGTTCCTGGCCGTCCGGAAAAGATAGCTGCGGAGGCTTCCGGTGACTTCCGGCGCGTGCTGCCAGACGCGGAGCACCGTTTCCTGGACCACGTCCTCGGCCAGTTGCGGATCGCGGGAGGCACTGAGGACAAAGCGGCGAAGGGCGGGGCCGTGTTCGCGGTAGATGGACTCTACAACGCCCTCGTCAAGCGGCATTCCAGGACCTCCTGCCCCAAGCCTCCCGCACGGCACTTCCGTGCTCCCCGGCTGGTACGACGTCCGCAGCCGAAGATCGGTTCACTGTGAACCATTCTTCACCCGGAGGCGTCGTACTGGTTAGCGTCCGGTGGTCCGACGCCGGGCACGAGCCAAGGAGCAAACCTATGAAAAAGCATCTGGGCGCAGGCCTCGCCATCCTGGCCCTGGCGGCGGCCTTGACCGGCTGCGCCGGCGGCACGGAAACAACTCCCGCCGCCAGCAGCCCGGCTGTCACGCCAGGCTCACCACCCGCCTCTGCAACCGCCCCTGCTGCCTCTGTTTCTCCGCCTTCCGCAACGTCGACTTCAACGGCGAGCGCCGGCGTCGACCTTATGACTGCGTCATCAAGCGCCGGCACCATTGTGGTGGACGCCAATGGCATGAGCGTCTACTTCTTCACCAAGGATGTGAAGGATTCAGGCACCAGCGCCTGCACGGACGCCTGCCTGGCCGCGTGGCCCCCGGTCACCACCACCGCTGATACGCCCAAGGTCGAAGGGGTCACCGGGACCGTAGGCACGATCACGACGCCCGATGGCGCAAAGCAGGTAACCCTCAACGGACTGCCCCTGTATTACTTCGCCAAGGACACCAAGGCCGGTGACATCCTGGGCCAGGGCGTCAACGATGTCTGGTACCTTGCGGATCCGTCCGGCGAAATGATCAGGATGGGCGCGTCCGGCTACTGAGCGTGGGCATTCCTACGCCAGGTTCGGGCAATGTCACGGGAGCGGAACGGCCGGGAGGATCCCGGGCAGTGGAACCTCTGAGGGGACCGGAAGTTCTGGTGGGTTGCCCGGTCCGTTGGCAATGTGCTCGGGTACTGCCCCGGGCAGGGTCTCTGAAGCGGGGACTTCCCCGGGTTTTCCCGGGGAAGTTGGCTGGCTTGTAGCGGTCTCCGGCGCAACTGAAACGTCCGACGGCTGGGCGGCGGTCGGTT
>NZ_JBNHFF010000068.1:0-13732 GCF_059089965.1 Arthrobacter sp. SPT-J7 | reverse complement strand
GCCGGGACATCCCATGTCACTGACAACAGGTCCAGTATACCCCCTGGGGGTATCACGAGGCAACGACGTATAAAAAGCTGCCACCAGGAGCCTTCCGACGAAGGGCCCCGAAGGTTCTCGTGACCTTGGCGTTTCGCGGCAACCGGGCCTCGGCATGGCCTGAGCGATGATTTTTCCGGGCCGTGCCGGTCTGTACAACGGATACCGACTCACGGGAGACTGACGCCATGCGCAACCTGACTTTCGCCATGAACCTGAGCCTGGATGGCTACATCGCCGCGCCCGGCGACGACCTCGGCTGGAGCGTCCCAGGCGACGTGCTGTTCCAATGGTGGTCCGACCGGGTAGGGGCGACGAACCTGGCGCTGTACGGGCGCAAACTCTGGGAAACCATGAGCTCCCACTGGCCCACGGCCGACCAGCAGCCTGGCGCCACACGGGCACAGATCGAGTTCGCCCACCGCTGGCGGGCCATGCCGAAAGTGGTGTTCTCCTCCACGACCAGCACGGTCGACTGGAACACCCGCCTGGTCACACACGACGCGGTCACCGAGATCACCCGGCTCAAGGCCGACGACGACGGCCCCATGGACATAGGCGGTGCCACACTTGCCGCGGCGGCCATGCGGGCCGGGCTGATCGACGAGTACGCAATGGTCACCCATCCCGTCCTGGTGGGCGGCGGCACGCCATTCTTCACAGCTCTGGACAACTGGGTGAACCTAAGCCTGGTGGAGACCCGGACGTTTCCCGACGGTGTGGTCCTGGCCAGGTACAAAACCAGGCGCTGAGTACCCGATGTCGGACCAGCCCGGGCTTCGGGCCACCAAGAATCTCGTGGCTCACCCGGCCTCGTCGTGACAATGCCGGACACGCTTGGACGATCCGCGCAGAACATGCCCCACCTTGTCCGACACACTCCGCACCTCCAGGGCTTTGGTTAGCGCTTGCCCTTCTTGCGGGAGCCTTTGCCCCGACCCTTGTCCGGATTCGGGGCATAGCGTTGGGCTACCTTTGGTGCCTTCTTGGTCCCGCTCCCGCGCCGGTCCGGCTTGGGTTCCTTCTTGGCTTTGACGGGCTGGGCGGAGGGCTGGCGGGAGCTCTGGGCGGTCCGCCCCCGGACGATCCCGATAAATTCCTCAATGACTTCATCCGTGGAGTCGGCAGGCCAGGCAACAGCGATTTCGGTAGCGGGCGCCCCGGCCAGCCGCCGCGCCACTGTGTCTTTGACGTTGAAATGGCGGGCCACGGACATGGGCAGGATCACCAGGCCCGCCCCCGTGGCCACCACCTGCAGCGCGGCCTCCGGACCGCCCAGGGCAGCCACGTCCAGGAAGGCCTCCTGCTCCAGGTCGGCCAGCGCCACTTCATCGAACACCGAGATTTCGTGGCCCTTGGGTGCAACCACCACGGGCTGCTCCTCATACAGGGGAATCACGCTGAGGCCCTCACGTTCCACGGGAAGGCGGACGAAGCTGAGATCGGCGGAACCGTCACGCAGCACCTGGACCTGTGCACCGTCGTCGGCCATAAATGCCTGGAGCGGAACGTCCAGCACCCGTTCTTCCCACCGGCGGATCCACTTGCCCGGCGTAACTCCCGCCACGTAGGCGATGCGGAGCATGCGCGGTGCATCCTCAACCGGGTCAGCAGACCCTGCGGGAGTGGCGTCTGTCTGGGGGGTGTTGTCGGTGGGCACGTCTTCACAGTACCGCCCGCCCGGATACCCTTGAAGCATGACCTCTGCAAACTCCCAGTCCATGAAGCCGGCCACCGTTGCCAAGAAACTTGGCATCTACCTGCCCGCAACACCGCAGGAGTTCCAGGAATCAACCATCAGCCGTGCCGAGTTCGCCGAACTCCAGGCCAACCCGCCGGAATGGCTCGCCGAACTTCGCCGCAGCGGTCCGCACCCACGTCCGGTCGTGGCCCAAAAGCTGAACGTCTCCATCAGCGGCCTGGCCCGCGGCGGCATCGAGGAAGCCTTGACGACGGCGGAAATAACCGCGCTGCTGCAGGCTCCCCCCGCGTGGCTGGTCAGCGAGCGTGCCACCCACGCCGCCGTCCGCGCGGAAGCCCAGCGAGTGAAGGAAGAAAACGCGAAGAAGGAAGCCAAGCGAGCCCGCGCCCAGGCCGAGTGACCTGCGCCGGCTCTTAACCTGGGCTTGTCAGGGCAAGTCAGTCCTGGTGCAGCTGGATGAAGTTGCCGCATCCGTCATCGAACACCGCGCTGATCCCCGAGGGGTCTTCAGCCGGTTCGCCGCGGAAACTCACCCCTGCCTTGGTCAGCCGCTCGTACTCCGCCTGCACGTCCGGAACGCCAAAAACGATGGCCGGCAGGCCGGCCTTGTACAGGCCGTTCATGTAGTCGGCCGCAATCGGATTGTCGCTGGGTTCCAGCAGCAGCCCCGTTGAGCTCTGGTCCGCGCCGGGGTCCTTGATGATGAACAGGTTGTACTCCGGCATTGCCATCAGCGTCTCGAAGCCAAGCGTCCCGGTGTAGAAGGTGTGGGCGGCTGCGGGGTCTTGGACGTGGATGCTGCACATTTTGAGTCTCATGGTCCCAAGGTACGTGGCCGGCGGCCGGCCCGGAAAGTTCGCCCCTGCATGCTGTGCTCTGGCTGGGCCATTGACCCGGGAACGGGAAGGCGCTGGAATGGAAGGACCAGCCCGGCGTTCCCTCCCCCGGGCCTGTGGACGTGGAGGTGCAAGGTGGCAGCCATCGCAGAATCCCTGTTCCAAGGGGTGTGGGTCCTTCTACTGTGTGGATCTGTGCTGGTGATCAGCGTCGCGGCCACAGTTTTCCAGGTCCGTCGGCGGGCCCTCGGCGGGGGTGGCGCAGAATCCGAGCGTTCGGACCAGTTGTTCTGGGACCTGTTCCTTGGCGCGGCAGTGGCCCTTCCCGCACTGCTCATCCCCGCCCTGGCCTCCGCCTGGGCAGGGCTCTTCCTCGCCGGTGCAGCCGTAGCGTCCGGTGTCGCTGCCTACCGGGGCAGCCCGCGGATCGTGAGCTGGCTGTCCCTTCGGCGGCAACGCCGGGAATACCTGCCCCTGCACACGGCTGCACAAGCTGAGCATAGCCTGCTGCTGGAGCGATGGCGCCGGTACGAACTTGATCCTGCGTTCTGTATTGACTACCCCGCCATGACCGACGTCCGGCTGCCCCAGACCGCTGCCGTTATTAAGGCCATGCGAGAGGCCGAGCAGCTCCGGGCCTCGGGGCACCACGGCTACCCGCCCGCCGTCGAACGCTTTGGCCGCGCCCTTTCCGCCGCCGAGCAGGCGGCAGGAATCCCCGCCAGCGGACACTGACCGCTCCATGGCGCGTTAACTGCTGTGTCGCAGCCGCTGGAGTCCGGCGGCGCAGCGCCGTAGCATCCGAAGATGGAGCCTCAAGAAACGGAAAGCCGTGACCAATTCGGCAGGCGGCTGGAGGACCGGGAAGTCTGGCGCCAAGCCACTACGCTGGAGGCGGCGGGTGAGCTGACCGCGCGGTGGCTTGAGGGCCACAGCGAGTATCAGGCCGCCACGTTCACCGCCACCTACGACATTGAGACCGCAACCATCGCAGCCGGGCTGGCTGCCCTGAACCGAAGCGGGTTGTTCACGAAGGAATCTCAACCCGGGCTGCGTTCCGCAGGCATCGACCAGCGCCAGTATGTCACCGGCTTTTGCAGTGCAGAAATTGCCGCAGAACTCCTCGCCCTCTCCACCCGGTCCGAACTGGTCACCGTGGTGCATGCCCCGGGTGATTCCAGCAGCGCCGCTATCCCGGTCACCCTGGACGGCAGCGAGGTGGTAACCGTCCTGGGGTCCAGTGAAAACCCCGTGACAGAGGAGCAGATCCAGGACTGGGCCGATGAGACCAACGAAACGCTGGCGCTCCTGCTCGCGGATTCCTGGTACGTGGAGATCCTGGACCCGTTTTGGGGCCGGGACAACGTGCTGCTGCCCGCCGTCCTCGGCGCCCTGAACGGTTCGTAGCGCCTACAGCTCCACAGTGCCGCTTTCGCCCACGCTCATCCGGCTGTGCGTGAGCTTGGACTTGACCCACTGGAATACCGTCGCGGCAGTCCCGCCCGGGCTGGTCCAGTACTCAGCGGAGTCTGAATCGATGCGGAGCAGGCACACCTCGGGGGTATCCGGACCATCCGGAAACCACGCTTCAACGGCCTGGTTCCACATTTCGCGAATTTTTTCCCGGTCCGTCACCACCTCAGCGGTTCCTGCAATGGAAACCCATTCGGTGTTCTTGCCAAAGGAAACGTTCACCCGCGGGTCGGCCTGAACGTGGGCCACCTGCGAGGTGCCGCGGCCCGTGAAGAACCACATGTCGCCGTCGTCCTTTACGTCCTGGACTGCCAGCGGCCGGCTGACGAGGGCACCCTCTTCGTTGACGGTGGTCAACATTCCGATGCGGGAATCGTTGATAATGTCCGTGACCTTGCTGATGCTCTCGGTGCCAGTCATATTTCACCTCGTTCGTCTGCATGCGGGGACGCTCCCCATCCGCCAGCCTATTGGTAAGCATGCTTAGATTCCACCCGCCGGCCGCGCTTTCCCACCCCGTCGGGTTCCGGGCTAGGCAGGGACCGTCACACGTGCCGCTTCACGGATGCGTTCTGCGGTGCGGCGGCCCATCCTGATGGCGCCGTCAACGTGCTGGTAGCCTTCAGCGGCGAGGTCCGAGGACGACCAGTAGATGGGTCCGACGGGGGCGTGCTGGTCTTTGCCGTAGCGGTGCAGGCCGCCGAGATCGTAGCTTGAGGCGTACGCGCCGCGGGTCCACTCCTCCGAACCCCAGTCCGACTCGTAGTAGACCTCGGGCTCCAGCGCCTCGGCGCCGAGGAAACCGGCAATGGACTCCAGCACCGCGCCCTTGCGTTCCTCGACGCTCAGCTCGAAAACGGCGTCAGCCTTTTCATCGGAGATGAATCCCACCAGGGTGCCCCGGGTGTCACCGAAGTCGGTGTTGTCGTAGACCTCCTGGACCAGGGAGCCGGCGCCGAAGCCGGTTCCGGACAGCCCGGCGTCGCGCCAGAACGGCCGGCTGTAGACGGCGTGGACCTTGATGACCAGGCCCAGCGACTGGTGCTGGTGCATTTGATGCTGGCGGCGGGGCAGCGGCGGGTTGAACGAGACCCGCGAGTAGAGGTTGGGCGGCACGGCCATGATCACGAACCGGGCGTTCACTGCGGCCCGTTCCGAAATGACGGTGACGCGGTGCCCACCGTCCTGGACCGGCTCCCAGTTGATGGCTCGCACCGGGGAGTTGAGGACGACGTCGTCCCCCAGCTCCTGCGCGAGCAGCAGGGAAACCTGCTGCATACCGCCCACCACGCGCCGGTCCAGGATGAAGTCCTCGTCCGTCAGGTGGGTGAAGGACCCGGCGGAGGCGGCCATCAGGACCGCCTGCAGGGCCGAGAATGCGTGTGCCGGCTTCGTGAGCATACCGCCGGCGATGAACAGGCCGATGTTGTTGCAGGCCTCCTCGTTGGCCGAGTGCTGCCGCAGCCAGTGGTGGAAGGAAATCGTGTCCAGCTCACGCGCTTTCGGATGCGCCCACGGTTCGGTGGCGCCGATATCGGCCGCCAGCCCGTCCAGCAGCCCCACCAGCTTGTCCATTTCGGCTTTGGTGCCCGGATCCACGGGGAACGAATCCCCCGTATAACGGACGGGAACGCCGTCGGCGCCAATGTACATAGAGTCGCCTTCGCGGTACCGGGCGTACGTCTGCAGGCCGAGTTCTTCGAGTAGTTCCAGGAGTACGGTCTGGTCCGGCGAGACCCACTGGCCGCCGATCTCCAGCATGGCCCCGTCCACAGTGTCGGTCCAGGTGCGGCCACCCACACGGTCGCGCGCCTCGAGCACGGCGACGCTCAGGCCGGCCTTCTTCAGTTCACGGGCTGCGGTAAGTCCGGACGGCCCGGCTCCAACGACCACAACGTCGCGGTTCAGCTTCAGCATGATGTCCTCTCTTGGGTCCCGCAGTGATGTGGGAAACGCTAAATGAATGCCATTCATTTACTGGAACTATAGCGGCTCCCCGCTCTGACCGGAAGTGCCGGATGGAATAATGCTGGTGACCACCAGAGAAAGGCCAGTAATGCCGGCAGTACCAGCTGTACAGGGACGCTCTGCCGGAAAACCCGGCGCACCCAGGAGGCGGGCGGGCAGGCCTTCGGCCGCACTGCTGGACAAAACCGGGATCACGGCAGCGGCGCTGGAACTGATCAACCGCAAGGGCTACGACGGGCTCACCATGGCGGGCCTGGCCAAGGAACTGGACGTGGCGCCGTCGGCCCTTTACAACCATGTGGCCGCTAAACGGGACGTCCTGCTCCTGGTGGAAGACCACCTCACCTCGCTGGTGGATGTGTCGGATTTTGGCTCGGCCCCATGGGAGGAGGCGGTGCGCAGCTGGGCGTGGAGCTACCGCAATGTCTTCGCCCGGCACACACCGCTTATTCCGGTGATCGCCGTCCTTCCGGTGACCGATGCGCCGCAGACACTGGCGATGTACGAGACCGTGAGCAAGGGATTCCTCGACGCCGGCTTCCCCCAGGACCGCGTCGTGTCCTCCATTGTGGCGCTGGAGTCCTTCATTTTCGGCTCCGCGTACGACGTGACCGCCCCGGAGGACATCTTCGAGGCAGGATCCATGGCCGGCACCACACCAAACTTCACCGCTGCGGTCCGGAGCGCCGCTGCCCGCAGCGCTCCCAACGGGCCGGAGCGACCGGCAGACGTGGCATTCGAGCTTGGGCTGGAGGCGCTGATTTCAGGGCTGGGTGCCCTGCGGGCCTGAAAGAGCCCTAGTCTTCGGCAGCGGCGAGCTGGCCGCAGGCGCCGTCGATCTCCTTGCCTCGGGTGTCGCGCAAGGTGCACGGCACACCGGCGGCACGGAGCCGTGCGATGAATTCCTGCTCCACCGGCTTGTCCGAGGCGGTCCAGATGGAGCCCGGGGTGGGGTTGAGCGGGATCGGGTTAACGTGCACCCAGCCGCGGCCGCGCTGGTTGAGCTTCTTGCCCAGCAGGTCTGCCCGCCACGGGTGGTCGTTCATGTCCTTGATCAGCGCGTATTCGATGCTGACCCGGCGGCCCGTCTTGCGGTAGTAGTCGTAGGCTGCGTCGAGCGCCTCGTCCACCTTCCAGCGGTTGTTGACCGGGATCAGCTCGTCGCGGAGCTCGTCGTCGGGGGCGTGCAGGGACAGCGCGAAGGTGACCGGCAGGTCCTCGTCCGCAAGCTTGCGGATGGCGGGAACAAGGCCCACCGTCGAGACGGTGATGTTGCGGGCAGACATGCCCAAGCCCTCGGGTGCGGGATCCACGAAGCGGTGGAGGGCGGCCATGACGCGCTTGTAGTTGGCCAACGGCTCACCCATGCCCATAAAAACGATGTTCGTGACGCGCTCGTCGTCGTGCTCCTTGGGGCCCAGCTCGCCGGCCGCTATCACCCGGTTCGCAGCGACGACCTGGTCAACGATCTCCGCAGTGGACATGTTGCGGGTCAGCCCGGCCTGGCCGGTGGCGCAGAACGGGCAGTTCATGCCACAGCCGGCCTGCGAGGAGATGCAGAGAGTGATCCGGCCGGGGTAGCGCATCAGCACGGACTCCACCAGCGCGCCGTCGAATAACCGCCAGAGGAACTTGATGGTGTCCCCCTTGTCGCTTTGCTGGCGGCGGACCTCGGTGAGCAGCGGTGGGAACATCTGGGAGACGAGTTCCCCACGGCCGGCCTTGGGGAGGTCGCTCATGGTTTCCGGGTCCACGGTCCAATGCTGGAAGTAGTGTGTGGAGAGCTGCTTCGCTCGGAAGGCGGGGAGGCCAAGCTCCTTCATCTTGACGCCGCGCTCGGCCAGGCTCAGGTCAGCCAGGTGCGTGGGCGGCTGCTTCACGCGCGGTGACGCGAACTGGAGCAGCGGCCGGCCCTCGACGGTACGCGCCTGCTCCCAGCCTTCGGCAGTTGGGCGGACCTGCGGGCGGGTGCTCTCCGGGGCCTCTTGACGGGCGCGCACGGGAGCTTCGGAGGAAGGAGTGGGGGAAGTCATCCCCGCTATTGTCCCATGCCTGCTTATCGCTGAGAAAGGGGCCTGCACGGCGGGATCGCGGGGAAGCGGGATCCCGTACTGGTCTCCGCCGACGGGTCGGTGAGCACCGAAACCTATCCGGGCTCAGAACTCAAGGGTGGTTTCACGGTGCTGGAGCTGCCGACGCATAAGGACCCAATCGAGTGGGCGAGGAGGATCGCCGTAGCGTGCCGTTGCCCGCAGGAGCTCCGCGAGTTCATCACGACCCGGAGAGCTAGTTTTGCCGAATGCCGTTCACCGCGCAGCAGCCTTGGCCGTACGCCACCCCCTACGGACGGACTCCCCGCACCATATAATCTGAGCATGCCGATCACGCGCGTCACCCCATGCCTCCCCGCCCTGCAGTCCACCCTCGAGCAGCGCGGGAGCGATCTGTGAGCGGCGGTCTGGTCGCCCTGCTGGACGACGTCGCAGCCCTGGCCCGCATAGCGGCCGCCTCGGTGGACGACGTCGCTGCCGGAGCCGCCAAGGCCGGGGCCAAGGCCGCCGGCGTAGTGATCGATGACGCCGCCGTCACCCCGCAGTACGTGTCCGGGAGGGATCCGTCCCGCGAACTTCCAATGATCAAGAAGATCTTCTGGGGCTCGCTGCGGAACAAGCTGTTCATCATCCTGCCAGCGCTGCTGCTGGTCAGCGCCTTCGTCCCCTGGGCAATCCCGTTCATCCTGATGCTGGGCGGCACCTACCTCTGCTATGAGGGTGCCGAAAAGGTCTGGCACAAGATCCGCGGCCACCACACCGCTGCCGAGGATGCGCCAGCTGTCGACCGCGGACCGGACGCGGAAGCCAAAGTGGTCAAGGGCGCCATCACCACTGACTTCATCCTGTCCTGCGAAATCATGGTTATCTCGATGAACGAGGTGGCCGATGAATCCCTGTGGGTCCGTGCGCTGATCCTGGTGGTGGTGGCACTCGTCATCACGGTGCTGGTTTACGGTGCCGTTGCACTCATCGTCAAGATGGACGACATCGGCCTTCACATGACCACCAGGGACTCTGCCGGCTCCAAGCGCTTTGGCGAATTGCTCGTCAAGGGGATGCCTGCCGTGCTGGGCGCGATCACCTTTGTGGGGACGGTCGCCATGCTGTGGGTCGGCGGCCACATCATGCTGCAGGGTACACACGACCTTGGCTGGCACGCGCCGTATGACCTGGTCCACGTCCTTGAGAAGCCCTTCGCCGGCGTCGCCGTGGTTGGCAGCTTCCTGGCCTGGCTGGTGAACACGCTGTGCTCGGCCGTCGTCGGTCTCGCGTGGGGTCTGGTCATCATGGCCGTCGTCCACCCGCTGCTGCATGCGCTGCCGTTCGGCAAGAAGAAGGGCGGACATGAAGAGGGCGACCTCCGCGCCGAGCTCGCCGGCTATCGGCCGGAGAAACGCAACGGCGATCTAGCCCCCTAGCTCGTGCCGCCTGAGCTCTCCCATGGACGGTTACTTTGGGGCGCCGCGTCCGTCGAACCAAGCGCTGTTGCTGCTCTGTGGTACCACGATGTGAACGGCGTTGCGTTCTATCGTGAAATCCGTGGGCGTCACCGTTGCAATCTCCCCGTCAAGGTTCACCGATAGCGGCGGATCAGTGACAAGTTGGACACGCCGGGCCGTCAGGTGGCGCACCCGGTCGTGCTCAAGAAAACGTCCGTCTTTCAGCAGCCGTGCGATTTGCACGTGCTCCCGGAGCCCTGCTGCCAGGATTGCGTAGATGTCAAGGGTGTGATCGTCGATCCCGGCCGACGGCGAAACCGTGTTGCCGCCGCCGTAGTGCCGGCCGTTGCCGACAGCCACCTGAATCACGTCGTGGAGGTCCATCGGTTCGTGGTCCCCCTCCGGAAACTCGAGACGGGCCCGGAATGGCTGATGCCCGGCATAAGAGCGCAGGGTAGCAACACCGTAGGCCAGCGGACCCATACGCCGCTTTAGCCCGGGGCTGAGTGCCTCGGTAACACGCACCGACAAGCCAACGGAAGCGACGTTCAGGAATGGCTGGCCGTTTGCCCGGCCGAGATCGATGTCCACCACCTTGCCGTTTGCAACGGTTGCGCACGCCCCGGCCAGGTCACTTGGTATCTCGAGGGTGCGGGCGAGGTCGTTCGCGGTGCCCAGGGGAAGAACGCCGAGCATGACGTCGGTGCCGGCTACCCGACCCGCAGCGCAGCCCACCGTTCCGTCGCCGCCACCTACAACGACCATGTCGTGCCCGTCCGCAACCACACGATCAAGCGTCCCGGCCAGTTCCGCTCCCGACAGCACGTGGTGCACCGTGGAGATCGGCAGGCCTGCCCTTTGCATCTTGTCCACCAGAGAGCCATGCGCCGCTGCCCCCCGGCGTGACCGGGCGTTGATCACTACGGCAGCAGAGCGGGCCTCTCGAACATCCTTCATGCGTTGTCCTGCCAGCAATCAATGGCGTGTGCTGTTCCTGGAGCCACTTACGGTCAGCTCTTGTTCAGTTCCTGGGCGAGCATCACGATGATGCCACTGGGGCCGCGGACATAGGTGAGCTTGTAAACGTCTCCGTATGTTGCCAGGCCCCTCAACGGGTGGCAGCCGTGCCTCGCGGCAACCTTGAGGGACTCCTCGATGTCGTCGACCGAGAACGCCACGCGGTGCATGCCGATCTCGTTGGCAAGGGTAGGCTGCGTCTCGATCGCCTCGGGGTGGATGTACTCGAAAAGCTCGAGGCGGCCGTCGCCGCCTGGCGTTTGAAGCATGGCGACCCTGGCATGGTTCCCGTCGAGGCCGACAGCAGTGTCGGCCCACTCTCCACTGACTGTGTCCCGGCCGACGACGGTAAGCCCGAGGTCGGTGAAGAAGGCAATCGTCGCTTCGAGGTCGCGGACCGCAATGCCGACGTTCTCGAATTTGATGGGCATGCGCCACACGATATCAAGCTCCTCGTGGCACGCGGTAAGGAATTATGCTTTGCCGATGACCAATCGGGAAAAAAGTCCGCGGGTGGTCCCTTCCAAGGGAGCGGAACTGGCAGTCTACGAGTACGGCCCAGATCCAGGACCGAAGGTCCCCACCCTTCTGCTCGTCCATGGCTACCCGGACGACCACCGCGTCTACCTTCCGCTCATCGATCAACTCTCAACAACACACCACATCGTTGCTTACGACACCCGTGATGCCGGGCACTCCTCCGTCAGGGAAAAGCCGGGTAACTTTTCGCTCCCGAGCTTGGTAGACGATCTATACGCCGTGCTGTCCGCAACGCAGGCTTACTCCGTCCACCTCGTGGGCCACGATTGGGGATCCATTCAGGCTTGGGCGGCCATCCAGGACCCGCGGGCCGCCGGACGTATTACCCGTTTCACCAGCATTTCGGGCCCTGATCTGCGGCACCTCCGCTGGTGGATCCGCCACAAGCGAAGGAACCCACGGGGCTGGGCACAACTGATGGGACAACTCGTACGCAGCTCTTACGTTGGGGCTTTCCAGGTCCCCCAACTGCCCGAAGCGGCCTGGCGCCTCATCTTCACCCGCTACTACGAGAAGGCGAGAAAACGCCGGGTGGGTGACAACCCCGTCCGCGGGCTCGCCCTGTACCGTGAAAACTTTCCTTACAAGGAAAACCAGCCAGCGGTTCCGATCGGGATCCCCGTCCATGTGGTGGTGCCTGATAAAGACCCGTTCCTCTCGCCCCACCTGCTGGAAGGCCTGGAAAACCGCGCACCTCAGCTCACCATCACCCATGTGAATGCCGGCCACTGGTGGCCGGAAACACACGCATCCGACTTCGCGACGCTCCTACGAACGGGACCCACCAGTGCCAGTCGGTAGCGGCGATGCTTCCAGCGGGTGTACGAGCGGGACCCCGTCGGTTTGACTGATGATGCTGCGGTCAGAAGATTCACCGATGGCTCACGGGGGGCACCAGTCCACCTCAGCGGGCCCCGCTTGGCGATTGGTCTTTCCGCGGTGAGAAGTTCAGGATCGCTGTGAGGGTCCTGGCCTGATCACACGTGAACCGGTTTCCAGTGGTCGGATCCAGCCAAGGCTCGGGATCTTCCTGATGTCCATTCAGTTCCAGGACTGGCAGGGGCAGCGTCGGTAGCTCGCCGTTCCCGCAGACAAAACGGTCGGGGTATTTGTGCGGATCATAGTAGACGCGCGGTCTGCGTTCCCGGATGAGCTCCTGGGAACTGCCGGAATAATATCCTGCCCAGTGTAGGCTGCGGCTCTCCGGGGCGCATTCGCGAACGCTGCCGTTGCCGCCGTTGAGTTCCTCTTTAGTGTCGGCCCCCGAGACGGAGTCGGACCTTTGGTACCGAAACCATAGCCCAGACCTCCGGACATAGATCACGCCGGGCTCACCAGGGAAATAAACGTCTACGTCCGCTTTGGGGTTGGCGGTAAATCTATGCCCGTCGACACCAAACGGTCTGGTGCCGGCGGTGACTTCATCCATGGGGCCGACAATTTCTGAAAAGGGTGGCTACATGTACCCAAGGACCTTGCGGTCGATGTCCAGGATGGCTGACGCCGGGTCGTCCAGTTCCGTGCTGACCTCGGCGTTGAGCGTGCCGAACTGGCTGAGGAGCTCGCACATGTGCCGGGCCTCGCCGCCGGGGGCAGCGCGCTCGAAAACAATATTCCAACCACAGCAATAGGAACGAATTTCAGATTTCAGGGACTCGAAAACATCCGACATCTGGGGGTGTCCTGTCAAATTCTGTTTTTGGTTGAAAGACCGGACCTCCTCGCCCGGCTCGCTTTCGCTTCTCAAATGAAAGAGGCTATGGGCCGCGAACTTCTTGGGTCACGGACGCCATGAATTCCCAGCGGTAAATCCAAGTTCTTGCCGCAACAGTTCAGCGGCGGCAGTTACCGCGCTTCCTGTCTGAAATCCCGAATCTATGGCACTGCCTTATGCAATACAAGGAGGCTGTGTACCTGCTTTTTGCCCGGCCACTACTTGCTTCCCCGGATGACCCACCCCATTGCCCTCAGGCCATACCCGTCTTTCAAAAAGCTCTTTCCTGCTGCCGGGTTCAGGCATTAGTTTTCATTCATGAAGGCACCTCACCCCATGGGCAAGCCCACCCACAAGGCAGGCATAGCCTTCCTTGCCTTGATGCTGATCCTGTCAGCGTGCTCGTCGCCCGCGCGAACCGTTCCCAAGCCGGAGACACTTGTAACGGCGCTGCCAGTGCGGGCCAATGAGGTGCATGAAACTTTCGCAAAGAGAAACCTGATGGGACACCTGGAGGCCCTGCAGAGAGTAGCCGATGAATCCGGAGGCAACCGGGCCGCCGGCACGCCCGGGTATGAAGCATCAGCACGTTACGTCGAGGAGCAGTTGCGTGCCGCTGGCTACAATCCGGTCCGGCAGGTCTTCACGTATCGGGACGAAGACCTCGAAGAGAACAGGGAAACCTTCAACATCCTGGCTGACACGGCAGGAAGTGCAGACCACACCATTGTGGTGGGCGCGCACCTGGACTCGGTGCGGAGAGGCCCAGGGATAAACGACAATGCAAGCGGCGTTGCCACCCTTATCGAAACGGCACGGTGGATCGCTGAGACCGGCGTCGAACCGAAAAACAGGGTGCGCTTCGCGTTCTGGGGGGCAGAGGAAGTTGATCTGTTAGGTTCCCAGCATTATGTGGATGAGCTCAGCAAAAGCGAAATCTCCCAAACCGC